>CAZSIZ010000339.1:0-6612 GCA_964606645.1 uncultured bacterium | reverse complement strand
GATTCACCCCCGGCATGGACGTGACCCACTCGCCCGCCGCCGACCCGATGGATGACAGCGATCCGAGCAGGTTTCTCGCGATCTGGCCCACGCGGGGAAAGATGTGAAAGAAATTCGACCACGACAGCGCCTGATCCCTCGTCGAGCGGTAGATCGTGATGTTCTCTGAAATTCGAGTCAGTCCCGGTAGGAACTGGGTAAAAATTCCGGCATCGATATCCGGGGCCGCAAAGATCAGATTCTTGACATGCGGCAGTTCCCGATTCTCCTTCTCCGAATACAGCCAGAGCGCCGACGCCACCGCCTGGCTGCCGATGCTGTGTACGACGATGTGGATCGGAATCCCCTCGAATTCGCGGAATAACTCGCCGAGAAATCGATAGAAATGCAGGGTTGACCATAACACATTGGTCGAGTCAGGCAGATACTTATACCATTGCCCCTGAGACGGCCAGCTGTACAGGATCGTCGTCCCGTGAAGGTCCAGTCCCCGGCCGAGTTTATATCCCCGGCGAACGCTTTGAGCGAACGTGTTGTTGAAGCCGTGGACAAAGATCAGAATAGCTTTGGAATCCTGCCTGGCGAGATTGGCTTGCAGAGTGCCGATAAAATCCGTGACGCAAGCGATCGCGGCGGGACCGGCGGCGGCGACGCGGTTCGACGAGTCGATAAATCGGTTTTTCTCCCATGTATCGATGGGGATAAACGATTCCCCGGTTTTACCGTGTGGGCCGGTGGCCGCCCGGATGTAGTCACCCGTGATTCGCACTTCAAGCGTCCCGAAATTCAGATCCAAATCACGCGAAACCCCGAACACGTCGCGTTCCGCCCGTTTCCGTTCGATCCATGCCTCCCGTCGCTTCCTGGATTTGTAGTGGTCGGCAGTGGGGGCATACTGGCGAAGCGAAGGGTGTGAGGTGGGTATGGCCGAAGCGTCAGACAGGGTATAGGGAACGCGGTCGGTGACGTATAGCATCGTATGGCTGGCCGTATCTTTCGGCGTGACGGAGCCGCATCCCACAAGCGCCAGCGTCACGGCGATTCCAACCGCGAATAGCAGATATTGCTTGAAACACTTCATTTCAATCATGACGGAATTCAAGGATCGGTCTATAAAGAATCGAACAGCCGTCATCCATTATACAGCAAAGTATTAAGCGTGTAAAATATCTATCTTCCTAATCCGATGCGGCCGGAACCGAACAGGATTGTCTAATGTAGGGGCAGGCCCCTGTGTCTGCCCATGTCCACATCCATCCCGTCATTTTCTGGGGAGGGCGAATCTCCTGATGAGCCGGTTCGTTTCCTCGGCTCGGCAGGAGTGCCGGTTCGCGGCACTTCGTTTCTCGTCCTCCCACTGAGAGAGTGTACATCGCGTCGGGCCGACAGGCGGATACGATGACTGCATAGGGCTAGGGTGGCAATGCAAAAGCATATCGAATATTCGATGACTCAATCTATATCAGACCAACAAACCCTAAACCCTGAACCCTAGACCCTGTTTGCTTCCGGCTCTGTCAAGTAAAGATTTATTGTATTTTATCCAACTGGCTTTCGTTCAATTCAGACACGCCAGTATCCGCAATCTGCACCATGATATCGTTGCGCACGAACGAGACGTTTTCTCCCAGGGCCAGAATCTGGGCAATGTCCGGCGACACGTTCGCCAGTTGGAAATAAGCTTTGGTGTAGGGCTTGACCTGAAGCATGGTCTGATTGGCGTCGAACTGAGTGGAAATCCAGGCGTTGTTCTGGTTGAAGAACGCTTGGTTAGCAGTGAAACGAATCCCTTCAATTTGTTCGACGTTTCGTTGGCCGGATGACTCGGCATAATAAAAGGAACGATTCTGTGTTGAGAGCGAGCTGGCGTTTTTCAGCTGATCCTGAAGCAGTTCCGAATTGGCCACCGCCCCTCGGCCACCCATCTCACCCAATTTGCGATCCATTCTTTCTCCCGCCAAATCGAATGTCTGGCGTTCTCTCCTCCGAAGCTCGGCGCGTGTGACCGGCTGGGCGGCGATGGGGGCTTCCTGCACCAGGAACGAGGTGTACTCGGTGAGAATGCCGTATTTCTGGCTCAGTTTAACAATCTCTTCGACGAGTTCCTTGTTCCTGCCATGAAGACGGATTTCGTTCATCAGGAAGCCGATCCGGCGCGCCGCCCACAGCCGGGGGATGTAGTCGCGTTTAGTATTTTTCTTAGTCAAGACGAATTCTTCCGAAAACGTTTTTCGTTTCCCCGACGCCTTTCCTGAAAGGGTAACCTTTTCCGAACCGCCTTTCTTGTAGCGCCCCATGACGACGAGCTGCGAACCGCTGAATAAATCGGGCAGTTCCTTGGGATACTGCTTGGACACTTTCAGTTCGCCAAAATCCAATTCGAGATCGGAGAGAACCGGATCGGCGATCTTCGAGTACATCGACGAGACTTTCACCTCGATGTCCTCATTCGGCTTGACGTAAGTGGAAAGTCCCTTGTTTTTCTGCGACAGCTCGTCCAGCAGGGTGACGTTCACATCGAATCCGACTCCGAAAGTGAAGAAGCGGCATTTCGTCTTGTTCCACTTTTTGGTATGGTCCAGGATCTGACCCGCTTCGCGAATACCGACCGTCGGGCGTCCATCGGTGAGGAAGAGCACGTAGGTGGGGCGCACGTCGTCTTCGGTCAGCTTAAACGCGGCTTTAAGTGCGCCGTCGATATTGGTCCCGCCCGACGCGGTGATTTTTCGGATTTTCTTGGTGATCGAATCCACTCTGTCTTGGTTCGCGTCCGTCAGCGATTCGGTAATCCGTTCCACTTCATCGCTGAAGGTGATGAGGGCGAAGCGGTCGCCGCGGTTGAGGCTGCCGATGCAGAATTCCATCGCCTCTTTGGCCTGCTCGATTTTGCTGTCTTTCTTCATACTTCCCGACGTATCGAGCACGAAGATGACATCCTTATCCTGAGTCTCGGTCTCCTGGGCGATTGACGGAGCGGCCAGCAGCAGGAAAAAGCCGTCTTTCCCCTTTTCCTTGTACGTCAGAAGATTCATTCCGATATCGTCCGTGGAGACGCTGTACATCAGCTGAAAATCCTGATCCGGTTTGACGTTCTCGTCGCTATATTTGATTTTGGCTTTACGCTCGTTCTTCCGGTCGACGTTGACGTCGTGGCTGGGCGAATAGATATTACGAATCGGCTGAGCGCTGGAGAGTTCGATGCTGATTTTGACGAAATCGATAGGCTTCTTGCAGATTTTGCTGGTATTCAATCCGTATTGATAGCGACACACGCCCCGGTCGTAGGAAAGCACCTCTTCATACCGGATTTGAATCGTTTTGGTCTTTCCCGGTTCGATAGGGAAAATCCGGGCGCGCACGAGACCGCGTCCCGCGTAGGATAACAGGCCGGGGTCTTTGAGTTGATTCACGATCGATTGATAGATCGATTCCGCTTTCTTTCGGTCCAGAACCTCGGCTTTGATCTGCTCACCATCGATCTCCAGGGTGAACTTGGACAGATTCGCCCCCACGGGCACGGGGAACAGATACGTCCCTTCCATCTGCCGCTTGTGGGGATTGTAGAACACCTGTTCGATACGGGTAACAGCCACTTGATCCTTGATAGTGGTCTCCACTTCGTGACTGCGGATGGGCAGCGAGACCCCCCAGCGCACTTTGTCCGGTGGGTTATCGATAATCAGCCCTTGCGCCATGCTCTCGAGTGTAAAACTGAAAAACGTGATTAAAGCGATAAGTGCGATCGTCGTTCGTCTGGACATCGGCTTTCTCCTGGCAATAGAATTCTGTATGATTAAACGGATGGCACTGCTTAAAGTTGTATGAAAAGAACAAATTATCGAATTCCGCAGCCAGGAATCGTAATTCATTGGCCGATTGAAATTCTAATTACAAAAAAAAAGGTTTTTGTACTATAATTCCCTCATAACCCGAACGCCGAAATGAGAAAGGCCGCGATCGTGAAAACTGCTGAAGACATCATTCTTGAAATCAAGGAGTTACCTCCCGAGGAATTCCAGAAGGTCGAAGAATACCTCCTTCAAACTCAAGAGGAATGGGAACTCTCCCCCGAAGAGGAAGCGGAAGTCGACCGCCGCATAGCCGAAGCCGACCGGGGAGAAAACCTCAGCCCTACGTTTAACTCGGTCGAGGATATGATGAATCATCTTAGGAATAGCATAAAAAATGAGGATTAATTACCATAAGCAATTTATGAAAGATTTTGCGAAATTGAATATTAAACAGCAAGATCGAGTAGATGACGTGTTATCGATTTTTGAGAATGATCCCATCAATCCTGTTTTGAAAAACCATTCCCTTAAAGGAAAAGAACGAGGAAAGCGGGCGATTTCCGCTGGGGGAGATTTACGGATTGTCTTCCGGGAATTTAGCGGATACGTCGAAGTTCTTTTTCTCCGCGTGGGATCGCATTCCAAAGTGTATTAGACGTTTCTTAATGATTCCCCCCGGCGAGTGTTTGAATTTTCAATCGAATAATTAACAATAAGCCATCAACTAAAATATCTATAAACTGTGATTGGATGTAATCGGTCATCCGACTGAAGTGAATAATCCCTCCCCCAAGCCTGGGGGGAGGACTTAGTGCTTCATACGGCTGACCTGTTACGATCGGGTTATGAAACGTCGAACAATCGTTTTCGTTCTTGCACTGTTTGCGATTGGTGTGGTGATCTCCGCTGGATTGAACCGGTTGGAAAGTCTGCGTCCGGTTCAGGTAAATAGTTTCAATCCAGCCGGACCGCAGCGTGTGATCTGCGCCGCGCCCAACATCGTGGAAATCGTCTACGCCCTGGGGCAGCAGGACCGGATCGCGGGCGTCAGCAATTACGCCAATTATCCCCCAGAGGCGCGGTTGAAGGAGAGTATCGGCGGGGTGATCGATCCCAACACGGAACGCATCCTGGCCCTGAAACCGGACCTGATCATAGCCCAGGGAGCCATGGAGAAACTGGCCGCACTCTGCCGAAGGAAAGGAATCCCCTTTCTTCGTGTCGATATGGAGACGCTCGGATCGATTTTCGACGGCATTCGCTCCATCGGCAACGCGCTGGGCTGTCCGGATAAAGCCGTATCCCTGGCCGAAGGAATTCAAACCCGCTTGAATCGTATACAAGATGAAGCCGCCGCTATCGGACATCGTCCGAAAGTTTTCCTCTGTATGGGACGACGCGCGGGATCGTTGAGCAGTTTGATTACCATGAGCGGAGAAACGTTTTTCGACGAACTATTACAGATCGCAGGCGGTGACAATATTTTCATGGATGCCAGCGCCCGCTATCCGCAAATCTCCAAGGAATCGCTGCTGCTGCGCGCGCCGGAGGTGATACTCGAATTTCGTATGGAGGAAAACGCTCCGGCGCTGGCGGAAGATATAATGAAAGATTGGCGGGCGATGCCGATGCTCCCGGCGGTGGCGTCGGGGCGAATCTATCCCGTGACAGATGATTACATCATGATTTCCGGGCCGAGGATAGACTGGACGGCCCAGCGCTTTTTCGATTTGATCCATGCTGAATAAACCGTCAGCCCCTTGTAGATCGACATATTTTGACGGTTAACAATAGCGTGTAGGGGCCTGCCCCTACTGACAACCGCCTTGAGGTTCACACATAAGATGAAACAAAACACTGAACCTTTCGTTCTAACGGATTTGACGTTTTCCTACCCGGACTCGTCCTGGCGGCTGGAAGTGAGTGACTTTCGCCTTCACGCGGGTGAAATCACCGCCGTGATCGGTCCCAACGGTTCGGGCAAAAGCACGCTGCTGCGCCTGGCCGCCGGAGTGCTGCCGTTTTCGACGGGAAGGGTTGGGATCGAGGGGCGGGATATCCGCAAGATGGATCGCCGAAGCATCGCCCGCATTCTCGGTTATATGCCGCAATCCACGCCGTACGAGTTCGATCCCCTGGCCGCCGAGGTGGTGTCGATGGGCCGGTATGCGCATCTCACCCTGGGCGGTTTTCTGAGCGAACGCGACTTGCGTATCGTGAACGATTGTATGCAGCAGACCGAAACCTTGGCGCAGAAAAACCGTCGCCTGTCGCATCTTTCCGGGGGCGAACGTCAACGGGTTCTGCTGGCGTCGGTGCTGGCCCAGGAACCCTCGATCCTGCTTCTGGACGAACCCACCAGCGCGCTGGATATTCACCACCAGATTCGTTTCTATGAAATCCTCACGGGTTTAGCCCGGCAGGGGCTTTCAATATTAATCGTGACCCATGACCTCAACCTCGCATCGCTGTTCTGCAGTCGGATCGTGCTGATGAACGCGGGCCGGATCGTGCGCGACGGACCGCCGGAAAGCGTCATAGAACCTAAGACCATCTCGGAGGTATACGGTGACGAATTACTTTTGTCGAAACACCCCCAGACCGGACGTCCGATGATTTTCCCTCAAGTCAAAGGAGCGGCATCGTGAAGGGTCTCCTCACGCCACGCGCCACGATGCTAAGGCTGGCCGCCTATTTAATTCCGTTTGCGGCGGCGCTGTTGCTCTGTCCGATGATCGGGGCCGAACGAATCGGCTTCGGCGAGGTCTGGCGCTCGCTGCTGCAGGGCGCGTGGGGCAGTGACGCGGAGATTTTCTTCTTT
>CAZSIZ010000338.1:0-6647 GCA_964606645.1 uncultured bacterium | reverse complement strand
AAAATACCGCACTTTTCGACCGCCACAAGCTCATTTTTCGACCGCCGTCACCACCCCCTCTTCGACAGCATGAATTTTGTGCCCTCCGTTCTTCACCACATCACGGGGATCGATAGCCTGCCCCATCTTGTCCATCTTCCAGTTTCCTTTTTTGTCTATCGATGGAACGAACGACAGCCATAGAGCCTCGGGAAGGCGGTTGGCCTGTTTGTCAAACCACTGAAAAGTAATTCGGAGCACGGGTTCCGTCTTGGAAATCGAGTATTCCGTGGTCAGGCGCTGTGGACATCCGGGCACAGCATTTCCCGTTATATCCAGCACTTCAAGTTCTGCAAGGATCGAGTCGGTTTTCTCATCTTCCCGGCGCCACGCAGACTTGAGACGGGGCAGATACACTTGGCTGAGCGGTTCAAATTTCTCCATGCCCGGCTTACCGAAATCCTGAAGCGCCCAATTGGGGCGACTTGAAAGGTACTGCTTCATAAAACGTTCGTAATCGGATTGTGAGAAAGTCTGGTATGCGAACAATGCCAACGGATGATCGTCCGACGCCCATTGGCGTCCGGTCTTAAGGTTTTGAAAGTGACTAAGAGCGCCCGTAATCGGATCCAGAGCGATGGAGTAATGTGCCGCTTCGATGATAGCACCGGGATTTCCGATCTTCTTATACCCGCTCAAGTCGGGCAAACTCGGCTTCAAACGATCGAGCACCGCCTTGGCCTGTCGATTCAAGTCTTTGGGCAGAGATAAAATCGCGTCCTGGATATATTCCCTCTTTTCCTGCCAGGAAGACTCGATCAATTGAAATCGCTCTGTCGCGCGAGCGGTCCGCAGCGCTTCAGGCGTGTAGATATCCCAGGATTTCAAATGAGTTTTAATATCCAATCCCCAGGTATGTTCGGCGATCATCATTAGCGGAATTCCAAAAGCCAAATCACCGGCACTGCCTTCCTGGAAACTACCGGATCGTATCCACCTTCTTCGAAGACGGGCCAATTCCCGCAGTTGTGCGATTTTCTTTGGATCGCTGGCAATCCCGTGGATCCACGAGTCCCCCAGTTCACTTTTCACAACGGGCAATCGAGACGAGACGCTTAAGACCGTGGCGGCAATATCATTCAGATCGGACGCGGCGATCTTAGCGTCGGGAAACTGTTTCATTAGGCGATTGTAGACATCGATGACGTCGCTTTCCTTTTGAGGGCCGTGGTTGTCTCCGGTGAGTATGATTGCGACGGCCTCGGATGAATGGGGGATACGCATGATGCCGCCGTAATCCTTCTGGTACATGATTGTCACATCCGAGCCATCAGGTGCTTGCCATAAAAATACCGGGGGGACGTCGGGCGGGGAACTGGCGGGATTGACACCGATATGCAGAAACTTAATACCTGCATTTTGTAACAGAGGCACAATGCCGCGTGTGTGGCCGGGCACATCGGTCATTTTGGCGGCAATCGTCTTTCGACCGAATCGACGATCGAGTATGGCTGAAAGTTTCGTCCCCAGCGCGAACAGTGAAGAATCCAGTGTTTCGGAATGCAGTGTAAAAGGCAGTGCGTGCCAGCAGATGTCCCCGGCTTCGATGGCTCGCTCCATACGCTTTCGGTTTGGGCCATCCGCTTCTTCGAGGTATTTGTAGATCAACCACGACCCTGTAGTCCACTTGAAACGATTCCGGGGATGCTTCTGACGCATGGTCTCGGCCAGTTCGATCGATCGAGGGATGAAACCGCCGAGATATGTTTGTATAACGTTCGCGGCCAAATTCGTAAAACCGATATCCAGATGGGTTTTAAAAGTCACATGGACCTTCGTGATCCGCTCCCCCACCGTTTCCTGAGCAATCAGCGGACAAGTATACGCTCCCGTCGCCGTGACAGTACCCAAAAGGAAATTTCTTCTTCTCATAATGGCCTCTTTGAAAAGGTTGACAAAATAGGGGATTATTTCAGTGGGATATCAGGATATTCATTCCACTCTTTCACAGATAATATTGGTCAATCTAAATCCCAGACCTTCAGATTTTTCATTCTTGTCAATCAGTTTGAACATAAGATTGTTGAGGCCTTGTTCCAATTGCAATGTGGCTGCGTATTCCCCCGGAGCGGCTTGAATCCCGGTGTCATAGAAATCCAGTTTGGGACCTGCGGGTGCTTCATCCACGAACATTTGGATGATTCCCTGATCGGGGCCTTTCACGGCATCGAGGCTTATTCTGTAGGTTCCCGCTGCCGGAAGTTCGCAGGTAAAACTGATTGAATGAGGACCGAATACGGCGTTATCCTTTGCTTTCATGGAAAGACAACGGACATCTTTCTCATTTATGTCTTTGATGGTTTCTTTTGTCAGAACCGCATTTTTAAGCGAGAATGAATAGATGGGAGTGTTCCACCATACAGCGAAAATGATCTTTTGCGGATCGATTACTTTTCGCTCTTCTGCGAGCGGCAGATCGAAACTGCATGTGGGTCGTTCCATTGAATAGAGATAGGTCACAGCGCAGTAGTCATTCAATATATCGTTATTGGTTGGAGCGTGTTCGATGGTTTGCAATATATTTTCGTTGTAGGAGTATGCGTCTCCCAGCATCATGCGGTAGCCGCCAGTTCGTCCCAAGTGTTTTTTGTAGCCCAGGCATCCACTTAGAGGAAAAGACCGTTTTGTTTCCCACCGGCCCGGAACATCATACCAGCCGCCGTTATAAAAATCCTCCGATCCCGTTCCATGAATCACAAGTTCGTTGTCGATCGTTGTCTGGTCGTCACCCTCAAAGAATGGTGTAACGCCTGATTCGAATCCCTGCGATTGCTGGATGATTCCGACAAGATGCCCCTGTCCATTCGTATCGATGAAAGTGAACGGTTTCCCCTTGGTTGTGGGATTCTCTCTCCGCCATAGCGCATAGAATTTACCTTCGTTTTCCTTTCGGGCGATGGGGGTATAAAGAATTTCCACTTCAACGGAGACGGCCTGGTTTATTCCCGGCTCGGCTTCAAGTTCGATTTTTGCCGATCGATCGAATGGCATGGGGAAGTAACAATAGTTGGTGTTGTCGGCAGTGCCGATCGGTAATGATTTTGTTGCTGGTTCTCCCCAGGCATAACCGAAGAAATCCGCTGCGGGGCTATTGATTGCGGGTTTATCATCATTATCCCAGTACGCTCGAATAACAATATCCCGTTTTTTCCCAATGAACGCTTCCGCAGGATGCAATCGAATGCCAACGATTCGTCCAGGTTGTTCCACCTCGAAGACCGTTGCTTTTTTCCCTGGCTGCAAGGTGAGTTTGGAGGTGATTGTATCGATCTTACCTTCATCCGGAGTCAGATATGAACTGATATCTTTCCCCACTGAATTGAATAAAGACTTGGCTTTCTCAATTTTTTTCACCTCGGCAGGATCGGGATTTGGAGAAAACGTTTGAATCCCAACTTTTTGCGGGAAGGTTGCGTAATTAATCTGATAGAATTGGATCCTCTCGGCCCGGATAAATACTTTGCAGGATTTTTCAAAACTCAGTGGAACGTAACTGTAGAAACCTCCAGCGCCATACCCAACCAGGGGGCGTGGAAATGCTGGATGGTTTCCCATAAAAAGTTCGCGGAATTTCACGGTTATTCTTGGCTGGTCTTCTCCATCGAAGTAAAACTCCATGACATCATCGGTCGGGGTTGGAGTCCATATCCGGTAAATGACGCCGGGGCCGATCAAGTCAGCTAAAACCAATCCACCTTCTTCCTTACGCACGAAGGAATATTGTCCGCCGAATCCATCATTGTTTCCACCGGTCCGGTCGTAACTGGAAATGGATGCGACTTTGGTTGATTGCTTCAGCATCCCCAGGCAATCGAGTCTGTACAATTCATCGATTCCGGGCTTTAAACCTTCAGCGGATGAAGAAACGTCAACCAAAGTGAATAGCGCGAAAACGAAAGTAACGAGTATATTTGATCGTAAGTGAGAGTTCATTTTTTATCCTTTCATGACGATTCATATTCTTCCATAAACTGGATTTTTGGGCAATGCCCAATTTTCCTTGCTTGTATCACCATCCAGATGGATAGTATGAACTGAACGAAGCAATCAATGATTAACCAATCTCATTCAATATTTGATCCTGACGGTCCTATTCAGAAGTCCACTTGATAAGCGTGTTTTTAGCAACTTTCAGCGCTTTTGCAGCCTTACTTGAATTGCCGTCAAAGAGAGCGAGAACGTGTTTCATATACGATCGCCTGATCTCCTCTTCGAAAACCACGTCGTCTGGATCGCTGGGGCGAAAACGCTTGAATTCCGCCAACATCTCGGATGAGATGGATGCTTGGCCCTGCTTCGTGTTCTCAATTTCTTCTTCAAGCACGTCACGAACCGACATGTCCATGTAGGCAGCGCGTTTGAGAATGTTGATAAACTGCCGGATGTTCCCCGGCCAGGAATAATCATGGATCGCTTGCCAATCCGCCCGGGACAATTTCAAGGGATAGCCTTTTTTATTGAGATCGAATATCAAACTGCTTGCGATGGATTTCATATCCTCACGACGTTCTTGAAGCGAGGGGATTCGCAATGTGAGCACATTCAGGCGATGGTAGAGGTCCAGACGGAACCGGCGTTCATCGATCATGGCCGATAAATCCTGATTGGTAGCCGCGACGATGCGAACATCGACGGTGCGGGAATCCATCGTGCCAAGCGGAGTGACTGCGTCCTCTTCCAAGACTCGAAGCAGTTGCGTTTGAACACTCAGCGGTAATTCAGCGATTTCGTCGAGAAACAAGGTTCCTCCATTGGCCTTCTCAAAGGCTCCCGGTTGAGAGTCGGCGGCTCCTGTATAAGCTCCGGAAACATGGCCGAAAAGCCGATCGTGAGCCAAATCGGCATTGGTGCTGAGAATCGCGCAGTTGACCGCGATGAACAGCCCTGACCGTTTGCTGGTTTCGTGCAGCAACCGGGCGGCGATCTCTTTTCCCGATCCGGTCGGTCCCAGTAAAAGAACCGGCTCGTTGATCGGTCCCAAACGTTTGACTTGCTGCCGAAGGTGCTTCATCGCTTTGCTGTTTCCAAGCGGTAGTAGATGCTTCTCTTCCTGACGGTACTGATCGACTAGCCTCCGATCGGATTCCGTGATAGGAATTAAGTCGGTAAGTTTCTGAATGGTCTGAACGTAACTCGCCGCGTCTCCGTATTTAAAATAACGGGCCGCACTGGCGTTAATCAGATCATGCCAGAATAAGTGCTTGTCCGGCCTTTTTTTCTTTTCATTGATAAACTCATCAGCAAGCGACAGGAGCAAATCAGTTCGGCCAGTCGAGCGGATTTTGTGGTGCAGAAAAACCGCTTCCGTATTGCTTCTACACTCACGGAAAATGGGTTTGCAGACGGTACGCAGTGTTTTCTGATACTCGTCCAGATAGTTTCTCCCGCAATACCAATAGACTTGCACACGCTGTTTTTTGAGTAAGCGTAAAGCGGCGGTCACACTCTCGAGATTATCATTTGACACCCCAACTCCACAGATGTGGATGTTCTTTGGTTGCGTTTCTTGCTGGGTTATATCGTCCAACGTTGAGGCAATCCGTTGCCTGCTAGTCGTAATCACCTGCGCTTTCGGCATCTTAATCAGACACATCGCCGCCGAACACGCCCCGTCCGCACCGTTACTTGTAATGATGAAATGGTCTTGGGTTAACATCGTTATGAATCCTCATGAATAGCCTTTGCATCCGGTTTCATGGGCCTGTTCCATCGATATCGGATAATTTCTGTAATGTGTCGGCTTTGTGTCGTGGATCAGGCAAACATATTTGTTCGTATTTGGAAATTTTCGCAACCAAGGGCATCGTTCAACGTCCTCGCCAGTTTTAGGGCTGATCCAAAAATCGTAACCAAAAACACCACACGCAACAACCCAATCAAGAATATCGAAACGACATTCTTCTTCCCATCTTTCCATGTCGGCTTCGTCCGCCGTAGCGCAATAAGCATCTGGCAGGTCCAAGCAGCAGTGTCCGCATTGTTTGCAGGCAAAACTATTTCTGGTTATCTTATTGAAATTTCAGATCGAGTTGAAACCACGAAAGCCATTAGAGAGGAATTATTCCACGAACTCCAGTTCGGAGTCAACAACCTCGGCATCATTCTCCAACAGCAGTTGACGCTCTTCGCTAACCGGAAGCCGATCCATAACGAGATTCCGCATCTTATCATCAACGATCTCGTCGGTGGTAATGACCTTTTCCCGGACAAACAGTTCCAAGACCCGTCGCTTGTCCCTCAGCATAAGTCGATTCGTATTCAACTATAACTCAACGTTCGTTATGCTTTCGACTTTGGCTTGGAACGACACTTCTAATCGACTTTCTTCTCGACATATTGCTTGCTCTAGGTCTCCGAAAATCGATAATTCAGGAACTCAAGAGCCACCTACCAATTGGGATCGTTTGGGTTTTTGGTCGATATCGCTTTCCTGAGGAAAGAGTGATGCGAATTTTTAAAAGGGGGACAGGTTTTAAAATAGACGTTCAAGAGAAAAATCAAAAAAAACTCCAATATATTCATGATAGCAAGAGTCAAAGAGCTGTACAAAAATCTGTACAATTATGGAGTCTACATTCGGGAATCTTCAGGTAGAGTCGTGCGATTTT
>CAZSIZ010000337.1:0-6656 GCA_964606645.1 uncultured bacterium | reverse complement strand
TGGACCGCCTTTTTTACTCCGACTTTTCACTCCCTTTTCGACCGCCGTTTACAAAGAGGGTATTCGCTACTCCGATCCGCGAAGCAATCTAACCATCAAGACGCTGGATGCCCCTCTTGTCGCTCCCGGAGAACGCTCACTCTTAAACTTCGACAATGCGCGTCCCTCTCCTGATGACGGTATGCACTTCTGTCTCTGCAACAATGTCTGGGGGACAAACTTTGTGATGTGGTTCGATAAGGATATGCGATTTCGGTTTGAACTTCGGGGCTGACACGATAAACCAAGGATTCGGTTTGGTGTTTCACATGCACTATCACTTTGAGCAACGATCATAGTATTTCTTGCTACCCGATCGTGTTCGGAAACTCGTGGCGGTCATCACGGAAGGCACTTATCCCGGCGAGTTCGAATGGACGGCCACGGGAGTGTTGTCAAACTGATACAAGCCCTGAACGATTTCCAAAACTCGGATCGGAACTCGGATGGTGCAGGTGTATACACTTAAATCGCGGAAATGTTTATTTTACTGTTTCGTCATTACTGGGGTGTCGTATAGGGATAGCCCACCGCATATTCACCCTCCACTCCTATTAACATATTTCCAGTGCTTATCATGCCATTCGATGGATCATACGTTTCACCGTCAAACATTTTATCGGGGCCATAACTAATAACAAAATAAGCAAACTGCCGGTTGCTTCGAATCGGTGAATTTGATTGAGCATCAAAAGCAAAATATGCCGGTTCTGAATGATACTGCCCTTGGGTGCAGCATTGCCAGGGCCAACTGGCTTGACTTCCATGAGGCCCACTCGGATCGGCAAAAATATCTAACACGGATGAAGACATATATGCGACTGGTGTAGTGACATACTTATGCTGTGCTGGATCACCATCGATATGAGGCGCATAGGAATTGTTATCCATGCGGTACATGACATAAGCCTTGGAAAGACTTGCTAATTCTGATGAAGCCCTGGAGACTTTTGCTTTCATCATCGCATTCAAAAAATTCGGAACGGCGATTGCCGCGAGAATCCCAATGATGGCCACAACAATCAACAGTTCAATTAGTGTAAACGCGTAATCATTTTTCCGTATCATCGCCATTTCTCTTTCCAACCTGGTTTTCATGCCACACGTTCTACCCGGAAAATGATGTTTCCCAGGATTCCCCATTTAGACCAAGAAATATTCTTGTCTGTTTGATTTTCATCCAATTTTCTCATGACTATATACATCATGTCAAGCGACCTTCTCAATAATCCATGTTTTAACTGTTTAACTTCCGAATCGACACAGTAAGGACAGCGTTGTATCGGGCAGATCAATTTTTGAATACTTACGATCAATATTTGATTGATTCCTCATGAATAAACCACTCATATAATAATTACTCACCCTGAAATCTTAGGAGTGATAACTCACATATTTGCAACTAATTATGTCGAAATATTTGATATATTTCAGTAGTTGGCATCCTTCTTGATATAAAGAAAAAGCGTTCGACTCAATCAACGTTCGGGGAGAAGGCAAATGGCGATCAACGGACAACGATTTCTGACAGTCAGTAAAGCCTGCGATTTTGTGATTACCCGACACTCGCTGGTTCGTATCCAGGAATTCACCGGATGTGAACTCACGATGGATGAAGCGTTCTCTTCTTTCTGTCAGAGCGAGCAGTTGACCTTCTCTGACATGCTCGCAAGGGGGTATCGACCTGGCTACAAACGCCGAATTCAAAAGGGGATTCATTCCTGGTATTTCCTGCTTCGTTGTCAGGATCACGAACTGATCGCCGTGATTACCGATGGAGAATGCGAAGGGGATTTTGAATGGGTCACGACTTTCGCGCCAAATCACCGGAATGAATCGAACCGAAGATGGATGGAAGAACCGTACATGAAAGCGGCTTGATATCGAACCATGATGTTCCGTCTCGACTTATCGCGATCACCGAAACAAAACAGGAGAATGATGATGAACCAATCCACGATGAAACAGGAAACGTATCTCGGAGAAATCAAGACAAAAATCGTCGGGATGCAATACGTGCAAGGGGAAATTCGTCCCGGAGAAGAGGTCCATCTGGAGCGGGATTGCGACAATTCCCATGATCTCAACGCCATTCGAGTCAAGAATGCGGATTTCGAGAGCACCGGGTTTCTCCCTCGAGAACTCTGCCGGTGGCTCGCTCCCTTGATCGATCAAGGGAAGATTTTCGTCGAAGGCACGGTCCCGAATGTATCAAGACGGCAACAGATTCTACGCCATCAGGGACACTCTCTTTCACTGAAAGTCTTTCTTTCCAAAGAGTCCTCCATTCTCCAGCCCAATCCGAGTCCATCAACGGACATCGAGGCGTTGCAGGAAGTGATCCGAATTGCATATATCAATCTCTCTTCCTATACGAATCCTGGCGTGATTCGAGGTTTGGAAAAACACCTGCAACGAGCGGCACAGCGGGATGTGCTCCCGGAAACCCATCTGCTGTTGTCGTTGTTTCCAGCCAAGGACAAGGAAATGAGAAAGCACCAATCACAAAGCGTATTGGAGAAAGTGCGAAGCTGCTTGGGCGAGTTGAAACTTGGGGATGCAATCCATTACCAAAATCTGACGATCTTTCCGTTATTCAAGACAAACGGCTCAAAAGCGGACTACGTGCTGCTTAAAACGGCGCTTGAATCGAAAGTCGTGGAAATCGAAGAAACCTCGGAAGAAGGTTCCGTTCACGAACTCCTGCTTCACAATCGTGGAGACAAGCCCGTCCTGATCCCTGAAGGCGAAATTCTCTCCGGGGCGAAGCAGAACCGAGTGATCAACATCACGATCATCGTTGCCGCTCACTCCACAATTCGCGTGCCCGTCAGTTGCGTCGAACGGGGCCGATGGCGGTTTACGTCCAGGCATTTCGAATCAACCCATTACGCGCATCCCAAATTGCGAGGTAAAAAGATGAAGAGCGTCATGGAATGCCGGGCGCAGTTCGGTGAAGCTCGCAGCGATCAAGGTGAAGTGTGGGACGAAGTGGAGGAACATCTGAGTGACCTCAATGCCTGCTCTCCCACCGATTCCGTCACGGATGGCTACGAGAATTCGGAAGAGCGAATCAAGACGTATCGAGAGAAATTCAGCCTACCGGAAAAGACCGCTGGGGTATTGGTTTGCAGTGGAAATGAGATCGTCGGCATGGATTGCTACGACTCGCCGGAAATTTTCATGCAATGCTGGGAGCGGTTGGCCGACTCCTATTTCATGGAAACCATCAGTGATTCATCCAACAAAACAGCGACACCGAAGCAGAATGCGGAAGATTTTTTGAATGATGCGAAACGGCCGATTGAGTTGTGTGATCCGTCTATAGGGTTGGGGAATGAATTAATGATTAAGACCAGTGAAATGAGTGGTACAGGCGTGTGGTACGATGAATCGCTTTGTCATTTATCTGTGTTTTCATCGAGTGAAAAATGATATAAAAGTATTTACTTCTCTTGAAAGCAGCATTAACATACGCGAAATTTTTATACGTAAGCGATGGAATAAGACTATTACTAATATGAAGGAAAATCTCGTAAAAACACAAAGTTTGAATAACTGGATCAAAAAAATAACCGATCTTGCCGTTGATTACGAGACATTGCGCGATTGGTTCCAGGATTGCCCCATCGAAACGCGCGAACGGTTGCGCAACCGAAGCGACCGCGTATCCAAAGAATTACAAAATATCGCTAAACACTATTCCGATCGGAATAATCGGGTTGTTGAGCTGAACGAACGCGGTGAGGCTAAATGGTCAAAACAAAGCGAACTTAATAAAGATCATATCGCCTACCGCACTATCGTATTGCCGGTGGATGCAGGTGGATTATCTCAAGAAGGTATGCTTGATGGTGCATTGAAGGAACCGGCCACCGACGTGGCGGAAAACCGCAAGGCAAAGGACCGCAAACGAGTACTTCTCATTTGTCGCGGGGATACCTATTGGGAAAAGCCGCTCGAACGTATTTAGATAGACGAAGGCGCAGAGGCCAATACATTGAGCGAGGGATTTACATGCGAATCACCCAACGAAGCTGCGGCAGAAATTTCTAACAAATATAACATGACAGTCTCCCGGCTTGTCACCCTGAAACAGCCACCGGAAGATGATGAGGAGGAGGCCGAAGCCCGTTATCTGCTGCTGATGGCCAAACCCCAAAAAGCGATGACCGATCCCGAGTCAGTGGGGAAGCGAAGGGATGAGACGCTGGAAGATCATACGGATGGAGTTGTCGAACATGTCAGGCGGATAGGTGAAAAACTTGATTTGGATAAAAACCTATCGGATGCGTTAACCCTTGCCGCGCGGTGGCATTACGAGCGTGATTCGAACCGCGATCTATCTGGTCATTCGACTCTCATGGTTGTATTACAGCCCCAGGCGGAAATTACTGGGGCGATTCAACTCTTCGGGTAAATGGATTAAGATAGGGGATGAGTTTGTCCAAAAAAAGGTTCTCTCACTCTATTGAGACGGAGACACCGATCGATGGGGATAAACATGAAAACGACTATGTAAGAGTAACCAGGCGGTGTGCAAAATTCAATATATTAAGTCTTTTCCCTTACTCTTTAAGCCATCGTGTCCACCGATCGGCTTATTGCCGTTCTTTACATGACGGTATGGCACGATGAATCCAGAGGGCGGGGGATTTGGGGATTCGTCATTTTGCAGGACGCTCAACTTTATATAGATAACAGGTGATGAACGATGAAAATGAATCTTCACGATGGAGCGGCGATGATGGTTAATTACGGTTTGGTGTTCGTGTTTTTTTGCGGGATTGTTATTACGCGGGTGGAGGCGGCTCCGAGGAAATTGAAACCGCTACAAGAGAAAGCGAAAGCGTTCAAGGCGCAGCTAACCGTGCCACCGTTCGAGACGACGGAAGAGGCGATTTTCGCTACGATCGAACGGGCGATCGCCAAGGCGGAAAAGGCGGGCGACACGCTGGCCGAGCAGAATCCTGCGACAGCCACGTTCGAGTCGGCGATGCGGGCGCTGGACGATATCCAATTCGAGTTGGACGCGGAAGTGAGCCGTGTTTATCTGATTAAAGAGACCTCGCCGGACGAGAAACTGCGGGAAGCGGCCACGAAAGCGATTAAGCAATTTCAGGATTGGGCCGTGGGATTTCAGTATCGCGAGGATATCTATCAAGCCGTGAACGCCTACGCGAAAACTGAGCCGGAACTGACGGGTGAGCGGGAGAAATTCTTTCATGAAACTATTCGAGATTACCGACGTCTGGGTTTCGATCTGAGCCGTGAGGAACGGAAAGAACTGGAAGACCTGAAAAAGAGGCTGGCCAATCTGGCGCTGGATTTCCGCACGAATATCAATAAAGCATCGCACGCGCTGAAATTTTCGGCGGACGAGATGGAAGGGATTCCGGAGAGTTTTCTGAGTCAGGAAGGGGTAAAGACCGGCAGCGACGAATACACCGTGATGGCCAATGTCACTTGGCATTTCACGACGGTGATGGAAAACGCCAAGAAAGAATCCACCCGCAAGCAACTGTTCGACACGCGGTTCAGACTCGCGAAAGAACAGAATATTCCCATTCTGAACAAGGTGCTGGAATTGCGGGAGACCATTGCGAAAAAGCTGGGTTACGAGACCTGGGCCGATTATAAGACCGAAGTGCGGATGGCTAAAAACGGCACCACGGTCAAGCAGTTTCTGAACGATCTCTACCGGAAACTTCAGCCGAAATTCGAGCGAGAACTGGCCGCTTATTCTGAACTGAAAGCGAAAGAAACGAACGAAACGAAACCGGTCATTCATTTCTGGGATTGGCGGTATTACCGGAATCAGTTGATGAAAGAGAATTACGCCGTGGATACGGAAGCACTGAAGGTTTACTTCCCATATAAGAAAACGCTGGAAGGGATGTTCGGGGTGTACGAGACCCTCTTCGGACTGAAGATCGAGGAAGTGGAGAATCCCGATCGTTGGTATGAGGACGTGACGCTTCACGTGGTGTCGGACGCCAAAACCGGTGAGCCGCTGGGATTGGTCTATCTGGATATGTTTCCCCGGAAAGGGAAATTCAACCATTTCGCGCAGTTCAGCATTATCTCCGGGAAGCGGTTGCCGAACGGGGTGTATCAGAGGCCGACGGTGTCGCTGGTCTGCAATTTTCCTCCAGCCAGCGGGGATCGACCGGCGCTGTTGTCCTACGACCACACGGTCACGCTGTTTCACGAGTTCGGACATTGCCTGCATTCGATCATGACGCGGGCGGAATTCGTTTCGTTTTCGGGGACCAGCGTTCCGCGCGATTTCGTGGAAGTGCCATCGCAGATGCTGGAATATTGGCTGGAAAGCAAAGACGTGCTGGATTCGTTCGCGGCGGATTACCGGGATTCGTCGAAGAAATTTCCCGCCGATGTGTTGGAACGGATCATTCAGGCCGACCGGGCGACGATCGGGACATTCTACCGTCGGCAACTGGCGTTCGGACTGTTGGATATTACCCTGCATCACGAATACGAATCGGGGATGGATGTGGTGGAAACGTCGAATGCAATTCTGAGCGAAGTTTTTTTAGACGTGCCTGACGACACGTCATTCGTCTCTTATTTCGGGCATTTGATGGGGTACGACGCGG
>CAZSIZ010000336.1:0-6726 GCA_964606645.1 uncultured bacterium | reverse complement strand
ATTCTGTAATCCGTATTGTGACACAGCCTGTGCGCTTTGAGCCCACCCTACTTTGTTAATGGGACATTGCGTACATCAATGCGTTGACGCCTAGTTTCATACTGTCTTCCTTAATCAGGCCGGTTCCAAAGGGGTACTCTAAATCGGCCCAGCCGTTTTCTATACCGTGATTGAAATACAAGACGCTCAATCCGCCTCCCAGAACGATTCCATCGACGGGAGGACGCGACGGGGCGAATCGGTCGAAGGCATAAGAGACGGTTTCGACCGGGAATGGAACCTGAAAGAGCGGTGCGGTCAGCGAAACCGGGGCCAGAGGAGCGTCGGGAAACGTCTGAGATAACTCCCGCCGCACCGAGCGGTCAAACGCCTCACGACCGCAGCAATTATCGATCAAGAGAAAACCCCCACCCTGGAGATAACGCGCCAACGCGGTACGGGATTCGGCGGGCAGTGTGAAACCGTAATGGCCGGTGAGATAAATGAATGGAAACTGCGCGAGCTGGGCCTCGATGGGATAGACCGGCTTGGAACGGATACGGACGTTCGCGCCACACTGAACCGCGAACTCACCGAGCAGCCGTGAGACGGCGTAGGGATTCGGATTCCAGTCACCGTTATGGATTAAATGCCCAACGATCAAATCGCCTTCCTCACTGGTTAAGCGCTGTTGAGCGGCGTAGGCTTCCGCATACCGTCGGCAGGCGAGGGCGTAGACGACGAGATTCATTCCGATCTTGACCGCATCTTCCGGCATAAAGCGCAGACCTTCGGGGTGGGTGTGATGATCCCAGCCGCAGCTGAGGTCCGCTTTTGAAAAAACGAGGGCCGTTCGGCAGCCGATATCCGTTCCGAAGAGTTCCGGCACGGCGCTTTCGGTGGTTCCCTCGCGCATCATCTCGACACTGGGGAGATCGTAATAGCATTGGAAAACGGGATGATCGGGCGGAAGTTTCCGCAAAGGCTTGTCGGGAAAAATCGAGGGATAAATCCGCTCGAACGATTCGACGAACGGCAGACACCCGCAACAGGCCTCGGCGATCAGGGTTCCGCCGTCTTCGAGATATCGCCGCAGCAGCACCGGCCAGTCGGGACCGGTCTGGAAGGCGTTATGGCCGGTCATGTAGAGAATGGGAACGGTGCGCAGACGTGAATCGTTCAGCGTTACCGTTCGCGAACCGTAGTTCAATTTCAGTTTTGGGTTCAGCCAGCCCAGCAGCCCGTTTAAATCGCCGGGGTCGGTCATCCAGTTCTGTTCGCCGCCGTAGGCGATTTTTCCCATCAGGGCCGACGGGCGGGGGGGACGTTTCTTTTCCGTGCGGCGCAGCGGGGTGGCGGGAAGCGGGAGCGGGGGAAAGGTTTCGGCGGCTTTGATCCGGCTGGGTTGGGGGGCGGGAGGTTTTCCGCAGGGGCCTTTTCGGGTGTATTTCATTTCCGCGCCAACGACGGGAACCGCGCCGCTCATCAGCGAGGCGATCAATCCAAGAATACGTCTTCGGTCAAGATTCATCGTTCTGTCTCGATTAATTCGTCCGTCATTGGGACCGGGGTGACGCTGGTATAGGTCAGCGAACGATAGGACTCTTCCAGTATCAACTTAGCTCGTTTGCGGTCTTTCAAGTTTAAGTAAATCTCGGACATGGCTAGGTAGGCCCCCGCCGTCAAGTTTACGTAGCGGTTGCCTTGAACCAGTACAGTCTGCCGGTATTCCTTCAACGCCGCTTTCGGCTTGTCCAAACCAATCTCGACGATCGCTCCCCGCGTCAGCCATGCCCGCATTTTCGCTTTCACGTCGGGACTTTGCTCGATCGTGTCGGTGAGAACGGACAAGGCTTTCGGATATTCTTGTTTTTCGACGTACACACGGACTAACTGGAAACGGATATCATCCTTGGCGTTCAGGGTTCCCCAGCGGCTGCCCATGATGACATCGGCGGTTTGCTTTTTCTTCGAGGCCTCCATATCGCGCTGGAATTGTTCGTTCACTTGATTTAAAAGCGCTTCGGTTCGCTTGCTGGCCTTTTCCTGTGCCGGAGCGTCTGCGGTTGTGAATGCTATGATTAGAATGAGAATAATGACATGTTTCATTCTGCGTTCTCCTTCTCCCTCACCCTAACCCTCTCCCAGGGGGAGAGGGGACTAGTTACTTTAATGTTTGGATCGTGCGCTCGGCTCGCTTTATGATTTCGGGATATTTCACCTCTGTCAGCAGGGAGCGGCAGGCTTGTATGGCTTTCTTCTTTTCATTGGTGGTCTTATAGATTTCGACTTTTGCGAATGCGATTTTGGCTAAGGCGTGTTCGCGCACGTAGCGGCTTTTATCCCGGCGGGCGTATAGTTCCAGACGTTCGAGGGCGGCCAATGCCGTCTGTCTGGAATCTTTCTTCAGACCCAGCTGGCCCCAGAGATCGACTAGCGCGCCATCGCAGATCGGCTTGAGCGTTCCCCGGACCTTCTCGAAGGCCTGGATCGCTTTGGCGTAGTTACTGAACTCCACCCACTCGATATCGCCGATGACGTACAGGGCGGTCCACCGGGATTTTTCGTCCGGGCTTTTTGTGGCGGCGGTTCGCAAAACGGGAAGCGCTTTGCTGTATTCGCCGTCCTCCAGGTACAGCGTGACCAACTGAAAAATATTCGTGTCGATTATGTTCTGGTAGCGCTGCTTGCGCATGGAGAGATACTTGATGCGCGAGGAGCGGTGGCCGTGCTGAAATTTCGTCTCCTTCACCGCTTCCTTCGCATCAACGGGAGAAAGACTTACCAGAAAAGCAATCAGTATCGAGACGTGGATCAGGCAGCGGCGAAAGTTCATGGCTTTATCTTTCCTTGATTCAAGTCTTTGATCCGTTCGGCGATTCGTTTGCGAAGCTGCTCGCCCGCCTTCTTTTCGGATTCGTAACGCTTTTTTAAATCGTCCATGACGGCGGCGTAGGAGTATTGCGCGTCGGCGGCCAGCAGGTGCGCTTCGGCGGCTTCGTAGTGTTCTTCCCGGAGATGAATCTGGGCGATGGAGATATCGAAACGGCTGCGCAACGGTCCGACGGGACAAAAGGACTGTTCCTGGCGCAGATGGCGCAGCGCGGCGAGTGAATCGGGATTTTTCTGGCAGACCTGGATGACGGTGTCGAAACGACGTTCCATCGATTTCGGGGAATTGACACGGTGCAGCGCGGCCAAGGCTTCGGAGAAACGGTCCGAATTCAGATGCGCGATTGCCATATCGAACAGCGCTTTCTCACGGGTTTCCGCATCCCGGCTTGAGCGGGCGACCTTCTCGTAAACCGGAGCGGCATTGCGGTTTCCATTTTGCTTCGGAATGAGCGAGGCGGCCAGGAAACGGATTTTCTCCGCGTTGGGATGCTTTGCGCGGTCTGCCCAATCGCCCACGGACGATAAAAACGCGGCATACGCCTGGCGAACGTTTGGATTTTTCTCCTCCGTGAAAACGTTCGACTGATTCAGCCAACGATCGACCGACAAACCTTTTTGCGCTTCGGTCATGGGGCGAAACTGGCGCTGCGCCGCGAGGACATTTCCTGACGTGCGGAGGGTGAGTTCGCACAAGATCATTCTGGCTTCGAGCGCGGATTTGGATTTACGATCGGCTCGCACCAGACGCTCCAGGTTAGCGAGGGCGGTGTTGAAATTCTTCTCCTTCAGATTCTTTACGATCCGTTTTGCCAGATCGCGCTGATTTTCTGGGATTTTTTCGTTTTTCTGAATTGTTTCCAGGCGCTTTTCATAATCAGAGGTATTGATTTTCCGACTGTTCTGCGCGCCAAACGCTCCTAGGCAGAATATCCCGAATACCATCAAAATGAAAAACGAAGTACGGCTATTCATTGATTGATACACTCAATTAATCTGTTGACATCTCATTTTACGTATCATCCAATATATATATCAAGAATGATAGAGCATCAACTTTATTTTTAGCTCGACGTTCCGCTTTGGGCCGATTGGGAAGGACGGTTGTTCAGGGGAAAGATATTGGGATTGGGTTGAACGTGGGCAGGCACAGGGGCCTGCTCCTACGCGTTCCTGTTATCCATCCAAACAATTGTAACAGAGTAGTTGAGTAAGGGTTGAAAATAATTTTAGTAGGTTTAATCCTGGCCCAGCACTTTTTTGAAATGACGCATCGTCTTTCGGCGCTCTTCGTGCGTGACGAAAGTTGTCGCTTTTCCGGTGGCGCCTGCGCGAGCGGTCCGTCCGATCCGGTGGAGGTGGTCTTCGGGAGCCATCGGGAGGTCGTAGTTGACGACGTGCGCGATTCCTTCGATGTCCAGGCCGCGAGAAGCGACGTCCGTTGCGACCAGGATTTTACATCGTCCCGAACGAAACGCTTCCACCGCCTTCATCCGGTCACATTGTTCGATATCGCCGTGAATGCGGGCGGCCATATATCCTGCGGATCGAATTCGACGCGCCAATCGTTCCGTCGAACGTTTGGTTCTGGCGAAGATCAGGACCGGCCCTTTTTCCCGGTCCAGGAGTTTATAGAGGAAGCGGTCCTTTTCATCGGGAGATACGTACAGGACTTTCTGAGCGACGGTGTCCAACGGCGTTAGATCGGGAGCACCTGCGTCTATAAACACCGGGTCTCTCAGCGTGACCCCGGTCAATCGACTGATCTCGGTCGGGACCGTGGCGGAGAACAACATCGTTTGCGGGTGATCGTAGAAGCATCCGGCGATCCGCTGAATGTCGGGAAGGAATCCCATGTCCAGCATCCGGTCGGCCTCGTCCAGCACGAAAACCTCGGCGGCGTCGAACCGCAGGCGTCCCCGGCCTTGAAGGTCGAGCAGGCGACCCGGTGTGGCGATCAGGATATCCACGCCTTCACGCAGGAGAATCATCTGATCGAGAATGTTGTCCCCCCCGTAAACGACTACGGTCTTTAAGCCGGTTCCCTCGATCACACCTTCGACGACCTCTTTGATCTGTACCGCCAACTCGCGGGTTGGGGCGACGACAAGCGTACGAATTCCTTTGCCGGGAGTGGCCAGCAGCCGTTCAACGATGGGGATCGTGAACGCTAAGGTTTTCCCGGTCCCGGTCTGCGCCCTTCCGATTAAGTCGCATCCCTCCATCGCCGGGGGGATGGCCAGGGCTTGAATCGGTGTCGTGGTATGAAACTCCATCCGCGCCAGATTGGCCAAAACCTGATCAGACAATTCCAGGACCGAGAAGGGAACGCAATCGATCTCTTCTTCCTCGTCTTCGTCATCCGGTAAACCATCTTCTTCATCAATAGGAAGCGTATCGTCTTCAGTTGGTTGGGAGACAGGTTCGGGAACGGTTTCGGTATTGGTTTCAGAGACAGGTTCGGGAATGGATTCAGTTACGGATTCGGGAATGGGTTCAGGAACAGATTCGGTTACGGATTCATTTATTGGATCAGGAATGGATTCGCGGTCCGGTTTGCGGGGTTTGCGCTTTGCTTCCTTCCGCAGACGTTCAACCTCATCTTCCGGGGCTTCCTCGACTTCGAGAACACGGTCAGCCACTTCGCATTGAACCAGCACACGAAGCGCATATTGAATTCCCCGCTTTTCTTTCAAAATAACGAATGCCTGACGATCCACCCGTTCGTCGGATTCCGGTGTGCAAAACAAGACTTGTTTCCAGAACACACGGTTTTCGGTGAGTACTTTTTCCAAAAATGGGAGGGTAATATCCGATGGCAGGTTACGTAAGGCGATCGCGGGTAACATCAAGGCCCTTTCGATATGAGTCTATGCGACAAAAGTGAAACTATAATTTTAGCATACTTCTATAAAGTAGTATACGCTCTGAACGATCAGTCAAGGTCTTTCCATATCTTGTAAATCGCTTTCTTTTGTGGATCGTTGGAATCCGCATAAGAATTCAATTCATCGGTCAGTCCGGTATGAAGCCTTTCCGCCGTCTTCGCGTAGGATTCCATCGCGGCGGTTTTTGAGGCTTCCGGCAGCCACGATAAGTCCAATTTTTGTTTGATCGTGTAAGAATCGGCGGCTAAGCGGCTATGAGCGGCTTGATAGGACTTCTCCAAACCGGCTTGAGATAGCTGGTGCTGAAAGCGTCTCAGTTTCGCTTCGATACCTGTTGGTGGATTTCTTAAGCCACTCCCGTCTTTAATCAAACGAGGGAGTTTTTGAATTCCTTTTTCTCTCTTGACGGTTATCCGTGCTTCATCGGGAAGTTGATCGTAAGATAAAAACACCGACTTATCATCAAACGAATTCCAGGAATTCCCGTTTATTTCGACGGATTGAATTTTCCCCTGCCCCAGAACGGTCAGGAACAACCGTTTCTCACCGAAACGGATGGGGAATTTTTGAATCAGCCATTTAATTTGGGGCGGGATATGAGGGATCAGCGTTAAGGAATCGGCGGAATAGAGATACTCGAACAACCCGCGCACCATCGCCGCCGGAGGCCCGAATGAATCGTAACACAAGTTGATCGGTTCCTTGGGCTGATAGACTTTGCTGCCGAATTCGACCAGTGGATTATCCATGCGGAACTTTCGCGCGAAGGTTAATAATTGCTTCATCGACCGGCGGGCATCCTCGAATTGTTCCAATCGATAGTATCCCATCATCATCCGCGCCTCGCACGTGGACCAATGGCCGCCATTCACCCAGGTACCGAAACTCCACAGCCAGTTCCCCTTGGGATCGACGTACATATCGTCCAGGCCCGGATCGTTGGCGATAATGAAATCGTGAAGACGCA
>CAZSIZ010000335.1:0-6727 GCA_964606645.1 uncultured bacterium | reverse complement strand
ATGTTCCTCGGCTTTTTCGTAATCCTTTAGAACATGATAAACGTCGGCCGTCTGTTAACTCACATTCGCGTTTTCTTTCTAATAATCGGATTCCTGAGGATAAAGCCTCAATGCGGCTTGGATTTCGTAGAGTGAACGATTCAAGAAAGTAATTTGATGGACGCGGGATTTCTGGATGAATGCTTTGAGCCAAAACCCCTGAGCCAATTCGAAATGGTAGTGGGCTTTTTCAATCGCCGGCAAATTCGTCCCCCGTGAAAGAGTAATCAACGAATTTGCGATTTTGGCTTCGATGAGCTCAGGCGTATAGATTTGAAGCTGATCCGCCACATGCCAGGGAACCTCCATCGGTTTTTTCCAATGGATGGCGTTGTAGCAGAACCAGCCGAAAACAAGCCAGGCCAGAGTTAAGATAAACATCAACAGCCGCATGGTACGTTCATGCCTCATGACGGAAAAATCATTGAAACATATTATACTGGCAATTCATTTTGAATGATACGACCGGCCAAACAATCAAACGCTGTTTCAACAAAAAAACACCCTCCTCGTTCTATGGATCGAACATTATCTTAAAGGTATAATGGCAAGCGAATTGGAGAGATCGACGATGAGTGAATTGTCCGTTATTCAGCCCGGTCAGAACCGGAAACCCCTCACCTCCGTTCTGGTCAAACCCACTGGAGCCGATTGCAATCTCAATTGCATCTATTGCTTTTACCTGGAGAAGAACGCGCTCTATCCCGAATCCAAAATCCATCGGATGCCGGAAAACATTCTCCACGAAATGGTAAAACAGATCATGGAAAATGGGCTTTCCCAGGTTTCCTTCGGTTGGCAGGGTGGCGAACCGACGATGATGGGCTTGGATTTCTTCCGCAAGGCAGTGGAATTCCAGGAAAAATATGGGAGAACCGGCCAAACGGTCGGTAACGGTCTTCAAACCAACGGAATCTTGATTGATCCTGAATGGTGTGATTTTTTCAGAGAGTATTCTTTTCTAATAGGCCTGTCGCTCGACGGACCGGAACACATTCACGATAAATACCGATTCACTCCAACAGGCCGGCCATCGTGGGAAAAAGTCAACGATGCGGCAAAACTGATGCTGGAGCGGGATGTCGCCGTCAACGCGCTCATCGTAGTGAACGATTACTCCGTCCAGTTCCCCGTAGAAATCTACGAATATCAGAAAAATCTCGGTTTCGAATTCATGCAGTTTATTCCCTGCGTGGAGCCTGATCCCCAAAATCCGGGCCGTGCAGCCCCCTTCACGGTTTCGGCGGAACGATTCGGAGAGTTTCTCTGCACGATGTTCGATTGCTGGAAAGCGGATTTCGTGGATGACGTACCCACCACTTCTGTTCGTTTTTTCGATTCTGTTTTTCATACGTATGTCGAGTTACCGCCGCCGGAATGTACCCTGTTGGAAGAGTGTGGCTGTTACGTTGTCGTCGAACATAATGGCGATATCTATTCCTGCGATTTTTTCGTCGAACCCGATTGGAAACTTGGAAACCTCCTGGAAGACGACCTTTCCGATTTACTGAACAATCCCCGCCAAACCGAATTTGGGCGGATTAAAGCCGATTTGCCTTCGGAATGTCCCTCGTGCCCGTGGTTGAAGCATTGCTGGGGGGGGTGTCCAAAAGACCGGATCAGCGATCCCTCCGATCGTGGCTCCAATCACTTCTGCAAGTCTTTCATGATGTTCTTCGATCATGCCGATGAGGAATTAAGGCGTTTGGCGGAAGGATGGAAGCAGCAGCAGATCGACGAGCATTCCGCCGCTCAAAAACGGTATGAAGAATTATCCGATCAGATGGTTTCCTCTCAACCCAAAGTAGGCCGAAACGAACCTTGCCCCTGCGGAAGCGAAAAAAAATACAAAAAATGCTGCGGCAAGATGTCCGTTTAACGCCACGATAAATTCTTCTCAATGTTTTTCCACTTTCTTCCGATACTTTAAGAGTAGGACCGAACAAAACCGCGTGTTTTGACAGGAAAAATTCTGTTTTTCCAGGTTTTTCAAAACGAAACGGCAAAAAGTCGAAAATTCTTTCAGCAATCACAAGATATAGTATAAAGATTGACTTATAAATAACTATATCTTGCCGTTTCGTCTGCAAGGGTTGGCTTTATACCTGACCGTGTATGATGAATCATTGTCAAGACGGTAACGCGATTGAATCGTGTTCTTACAAATATCTCCTTTATTGTAATGTGTAGTAATAGTGGTTTAGAGTGATGGGCGGAATACTCGTTCAAACGAAAAATACAACTGGGCTGATCGGCACTGCGTTTCCAGTAGAATCCAAGGATCAAACGAATACGACGATCGACCGGATTTTATCAGTGGCGGTAGAGGAAAATATCATCGTTTCGTTTCTGATATTGCGAATCGATAGTTTCCAGGAATTATTCTCCCGGTTCGACCGAAGAAAAGTACGCGGTTTGGTCGCGGGATTATTGGCCATTCTCCTCAAACAGACACCCGATGAGGTGTATGTGGACTGTCCGGATGTCAATGAGTTCTTTTTACTGCTTCCCGGCATCGTTCCTCAGCAGGCAAAATTAGCTGGAGAAGAGATTCGGCAGCGGTTTATCTCTGCGGCCAAAGCAGTCTACGATGGCGTGGATATTCGGATCGACCTCAGTGGTGCCGTTGCGTCGTTCCCCCAAGACGCCGACAATCGGATCGAACTGTTTCGGCTTATTCGTGAAACGCTCTCTGGGAATGGAGCGTGCAAAGAAGGAACAATCCGTTTTGTCAAAAACCACCCAATCCAGTCGCGATCGACTGGATATACGTCCGTTCAACTTAAACACCTGAAACAATTGGCGTGTCGTGAAGGCGTGGACGAAGAATTTTTATTACGCGAAGCATTGGATGATTTGCTGTGTAAGCACAGAATATAATCTTCTTACAGGATGGTTCTATCAACTTCCCTCTGTACCATCGCGTATCGATTTGAGTAATTCCAGTTCCCTCCAAACGTGTCTTAGCGTCTATACGCCAGCATTTCAGAAGATTGTTCTAACCTTCTGTTTTTGATTCCAGGATTTGCTCGAACCAAGTATCCCGGAACGAATAAAAAGTTCCCTGCTGGATTTCTTCCCGGCAGCGGCGCATGAAATCCTGGAAAAAAGTCAGATTGTGAATGGTGGCCAAGCGGGAGGCCAAAATTTCTCCTGTCAGGAAAAGATGACGTAGATAGGCCCTGGAATAGTTTTGGCAGCAGTAACATGAACAATGATCGTCCGGGGGTCGCTCGTCCTCACGATACACGGCTTGTTTAACGGAAACGCGGCCATTCCAGGTCAGCAGGTGGCTGTTGCGGGCAAGCCGGGTTGGAATGACGCAATCGAACATATCGATTCCATTGGCGATGCCGTTGAGAAAATCTTCGGGTGTGCCGACACCCATCAGATAATGCGGTTTATCGTCAGGTAAGAGATCGGAAAGCATCTCACAAATACACCATGTATGATCCTTATCTTCTCCAATCATCAAGCCACCGACCGCATAACCGGGAAAATCCATCGCGATCAATTCTCTGGCGCTCTGTTCGCGCAGTTCTTCAAAAATCCCTCCCTGAACGATGGCGAATAAAGCTTGATCCGTGCGTTGGTGCGCCTTGAGGCAGCGTTCCGCCCAGCGCGTCGTCAGTTCGATGGATTGAGCGGCGTATTCCCGTGTGACCGGATAAGGCGTGCATTCGTCAAAACACATGATGATGTCGGCTCCAAGGCCGTTTTCCAACTGCATCACGCTTTCCGGAGTGAAGCGGTGTTCGCTGCCGTCGATGTGCGAACGAAACGTGACACCATCAGCATCGATTTTTCTCAAAGGCGCAAGGCTATAGACCTGGAAGCCACCGCTGTCTGTGAGAATAGGACCATCCCAATTCATAAACTCATGCAGCCCCCCCATTTTCTTGACGAGTGCTTCGCCGGGACGCAGAAAAAGATGATAGGCGTTACACAAGATGATTTGGGAATTCGTCGTCTGGACTTCTTCCGGAGTCATTGCCTTAACCGTGGCGTTAGTTCCAACCGGCATGAACGCAGGTGTATCGAAAGAACCGTGCGGTGTTGTGATACGTCCACAACGGGCACGATGATCCCTATGAAAAATTTCAAAATTACACGACATCGTTTATCTCACACGTAGGATTGGGGTGGATATCTTATCCATCGATTCAGTGAAAAAAAAGATCGCGAATCAAAGTAATCCGTATTTTTTCGCTTTTTCGCGAATGGTTTTTCGGCTGGCTCCAGAGAGTTGGGACGCCTGAGAAATGTTACTGTTGACTTCCTTCAATAGTTCGGATAGATATTGGCGCTCGTATGATTCCACCGCGGAATAAAATGGCGTGGAAAGGATTGAAGCGTTCGTTTGTGCTTCAGGCAGGGAATTCGGTTCGAGTAATGGATCGATCATAAGGTCTTTTCGTTCGATCGTATTTCCTTCCGTCAACGCAGCGGCGCGATCGACAACCGTACGAAGCTCGCGGACATTGCCCGGCCAGGGAAATTCGATAAGCGCTTCAAGGGCGTCCGTGCTGAATGAGGTTGGTGTGTGATCGTAATGTTGAGCGTTTTGTTCGAGAAAGTGCTGCGCCAAAAGTGGGATGTCTTCGGTCCGTTCCCGCAGAGGAGGGATGTCGATGACAAAACCGTTCAAGCGGTAATATAAATCTTCGCGAAATCGCCCTTCTTTTACTAACCGGGATAAGTCCGCATTGGATGCCGCCAAAATCCGCACGTCGATGGGGATCATATTGTTTTCACCCAGACGACGGACTTTTTTCTCTTCGATGACTCTTAATAGGCGGGATTGAAGATAGGGGGAAGCATTCCCCACTTCATCGAGAAGAAGCGTTCCCCCGTGAGCGGTTTCGATCATCCCGATACGGTCGGAATTCGATCCCGTAAAAGCGCCGTGTTTGTGTCCGAATAATTCGCTTTCAAGCAAGGTATCGGAGAGTGCGCCGCAATCGACCGGGATAAATCGTTTCCCATGGCGGGCACTGGTTTGATGAATGGCCTGTGCGACCAGTTCCTTGCCCACACCGCTGTTGCCCTGAATTAAAACGGAACCCTGCATACGTGCGACTCGCGGGATCAGATTGAAGATACGACGCATGCAAGCGGATTTTCCAACCAAGTCGTGAAAACGATGGGTGTCACGATCGGTTTCACGAAAAGAAATTCGTTTTCGAATTCGACTGACATTATGAAGAATTTCCCTGGGTTCGACCGGCTTGATGAGATAATTGAATGCGCCTTGTTTCATGGCTTCGATGGCACTGTTGATCGTCCCGTAACCGGTGATAATCATGATTTCCAGATCGGGATGCCTGGATTTCGCTTCTTTGAGAAGCTCCACTCCGCTCATACCTGGCATCGAGAGGTCGGTCAAGATGAGATCGTAAGATTGCCGGTCCAAGGTGGAAAGTGCTTCATGCCCGCTATACGCCACATCGACGGAATTCCCGTCGCCGCTAAGCAGATCACTGATCGTCGTGACCATATCCGGTTCGTCATCGACAACGAGGATTTGAAGCTCCGGTTCTATGCAAACGTGAAATTGATTCATTTCCAACGTCTTTCCGAATAAAGGGTTCCTGTCTCCTTCGATAGATGATCGTCGTATAAAGCTGAATGGTTTACTGATATTCTATGGTATAAGAGTGTGCGTATTTCGTTGAAATCACAATTCTAAATTATCGGCGTTCGATTTTTTCTGAAGAACCAGCCACGGGAATCAGCGAAGGAAGAGAGATGGTAAAACGGCTTCCCTCTCCGAGACGGCTCTCCACGTCAATATCCCCTCCCATATTTTGGGCAAGACTTCGGGCGATTGTCAGCCCCAAACCGGTTCCCTGGCCGTGTTTTTTCGTTGTATAAAATTGATCGAAAATCGTATTCAATTTATTTGGAGCGATCCCGCATCCAGTATCGATTACGGAAATTCGAACCCCTTTCTTCCAGGAAACGATACGAATGGTGAGCGTCCCGCCGTTCTCTATGCTCTGTATGGCGTTCAGTATCAAATTGAGAAGGCATTCTTGAAGCTTATGTCGGTCGATATAAAAATCCGGGAAACGGTCGTAGGTTCGGATGAGTTTAATATTTCTCCACTCGAATTCTTTTGAGAAAAGCGGCAAAAGGTAATCGACGACCGTACCGATATCCATCATCTCTTCCTTCCCGCGGGGAACCCGGGATAGATTAAGAAGGTTGTCGATAAATTCTTTTGCCCGTCCAACACTGCGAGTGATAATATCCAGATTGTTCAGGATTGTTGGATCGGTGGTTTTTAGTGCTTTATTGATGTTATAACTGGCGGTTCGAATCATTCCCAGCAAGTTTCTCATCTCATGGGCGACACTGGAGGAAAGTTGACCAATCGCGGCCATCTTCTCCATCTGCGCCAGATGAAGAGAATTGATCTCCTGGGCTTCATGGAAATCGGACGACTTTTTTTGTTTATGAGTGGGTAGTTGCGTGACCATATCTGTAAAAAAGTATCCTGAGTATTAGAGTGTTTGAAGTTATACTAACTGAAATATAAGAAAAATTCAAACAAATAATAAATTTTTTTTACAAAGGTCTTTCAGCAAACCAGAGGTCTTGAATCAATTGGTCGATTAAAAAAATCAAAACCTTATTGGACGAAGCGGCTACGCCGCAGGAATCGTGAAGCCGAGGTGATCGAAAC
>CAZSIZ010000334.1:0-6737 GCA_964606645.1 uncultured bacterium | reverse complement strand
TCGGATGGGTAACGAGAATTATTGTGACACAGCCTGGAAGCGTAGCCCACCATTCCTTCCAGTAAAGTTAAGTTGAATGATCAGTTATCACTCTTCAGCCGAATTTAGAATGATTATTTTGTGACTGTTCTGCAATCGATTTGACTGATAAGAGATTAATGAAGCATCCATTTCCGAACGTTCGTATCTCCGCTTTGCGATCCAAGATACGTTCCGCCTTCACCGGCGGTAAGCACAGGTGAATCCGATTTCAAGGTGAAATCGCCATTGGCGGGATCAGTGTATGCGGGATCGACATTCAGAATATTGGAAGCCGTAATGAAATCCCCAATGAATTGTTCCCCCGAAGCAAACACGTCGCAATAACTGACCGTAAAGTCCGCCAGGGCGTCCATATTGTTCGTGATGCCGTCGTAGTCGTCGATGATGGAGTTTTTAATCGTGACAGTGGCGACATCGGACGGTGTGTCGGTCGTGAGAATGGCGAAACCATTGACGGAGCGGTAGAAATCGCAGTGATCGAATTCCGCGATAAGCTCACCTTGACCCGAAATGTCTAAATAAACGTTGGCCCCGGAGTTATCGCGAACGATCGTGTTCGTGACGTTGACGGTTCCGGTGGTGATGCGAAGACCGTAGTGACCGTCCCCTTCCCCGTTGCTATAGACATCGCAGCCGTCGATCGTGATTTTCGGAAAGCCGGGTTCTTCGCCCGGGTCGAGTTCTCCACCGTGGATATTGACTCCGTGCGTCAAATTGTGGTGAACCGTACAGCCAGTCAGAGAGGCGTTGTCGTCGGGAAGACTGACGCCGGTATTATTGTCGTAAATGTCGCAATCGACCAGATTCAGAGTTCCGTCATTCATCTCGATAGCCGTGCGGTTATGAAAGAGTTCGCAACCGATCAACGTCGCGACCGGGGGCGCGCCCGAGTCCAGATAGTCATCGAGGGCAAAACCCCATTTCGCCGAGGTGATCTTACAATTTTCGAGCGTCAGATTCGTGGCTGGAACCACGGTTCCATCCATCAATGCGGCCAAGTCGAGTGTGGTGATGAGGAAACCGGTTACATCCCCGCCGAAATCCGGCGCGGGACCGTCTTCCGTCGAGGGACCGGCGATCTCGCAATTTCGGAATATCACGTTGGAACTGGCGACCAGAACCGATATGTTGCTTCCCAGGGCATTCAAATCCGGAGAGGGCTGGACGAATCTGATCCCTTCAACCACAGCGTTGTCGCTGTTGACAACGAAACCGGCGCGGTCCGCCGGACCGGGATCGAAACCGGCCAATCCGAGCACCTCGGCTCGCGATATGGCATTGGCGGCAATGATCTCGACTGTCCCGTTTTCGGCGGCTTTCAACGTGATGTCGTCTTTCTTCAACGAGGGAATATTGAAATGGCCGATGTTGATGTCTTCGGTGTAGGTTCCAGCGGATACGATGACGGTATCACCGGGCGCGGCGGCTTCGAGGGCGGCTTGCACGGCGGCGAAATCACCGGAACCGTCCTGCTTGACGGTTAAGGTAGCCCCATGGGCCAGCGCGGCGGTGAGTGCGACGATTCCAATAACCGAAACGGCAGCCAGTGAATTCCAACGGTGGTTTAACTTTTTCATTTCATTATTCTCCTTGTTGTATGAAAGGCCAATTAATTATATGAAACTTATCATTTTTTAGGTTTGTGTGTCTAGTAAAAATCATTTATTGAGAGAATTAATTGGAATTACTTCCCGGTTCGAGCGAAATCGTAGAGCCGTTCTCCGGTATAAGTATAACCCTCACCCCGCATATGTGAGTCGTAATCCCAAAACATCCGCTGCCCCGCCTTCTCCCGTTCGATGAGACCGGGCGTCAAATCGATGAATGGAATACCGAGCTGACTACAGACGGTTTTGAGCGTCTTGTTCTGTGTGTCGTACGGAGGAGCCATCAACGAAGTAATTTCCGTCGGCTCGGTACATCGTTTGGCGAATTCGATATAACCATCGCTGACTTGGTGACGGCAGGGCAGATAGGCCACATACAATTGACATCGATGTTCATTCAGATATACGTTCAAATGTCGAAGATGCGGCTCAACCCGAACGGGGATTTTCAGGTTTTCCTCCAGCAGAATCAGGTAGTTGTATTGGTAGGGATTGAACGCGCCCATTTTCATGGCTTCCACAAGTACCGGATCGACCGTGGGGCTGATAAGATGTGCGTGGTCCGTCAGGGGATTGGCTGAATCCGGGACGGCAGCGCAAAATGGGAAGGGACGCGAATGCCATCGCTTGACAGCAAAACCCGTTCTCAGAAATTCCCGGATCACGTCAAACGCGCGAGGAACCCACCGACTCGAAAATCGTGGACTCGGCCCATCCTGCAGCCACGCTTCATCGAAAGGCAATCCGGGCAGATCGTTGGCGTAGAGCACCAGAAAAACAGCGTCCAGATCGAAGAGGGGAACCGCGTCGTGCAGCAGCCGCACGTAGGACTCGAACCCGACGCCCCCGATACCGAAATTCATCGCCTCGACCGGCAGACCGTCCCGGATCGCGCAGGCCTCGAAAGTGACGGAGATGGTTTCGTCCCGTTCGGCCATGAAACCCTCGACGAAACTGTCTCCCACGAATCCCCATCGCGGCAGCGTTTTTTCCACGGTCCAATCCCGGTCTCGAAATCCATAGAGATTCAGCCAGTGAGTGAATTCGATTCCGTCGGGCTGAGAGGAAAGCGTGTACGAGGCGTTGGAAAGCCGGACAGGACGTTTCGAGGATTTAGCCACATCGCCGTCCGCAATAACCGAATAAGAAATCCGGTCGAAATTGACAATCTCCGGGATGGGGAAAATCAGCCGGAAAAGACATTCTTGAAAAATAAAGAGAATCGAGAATAACAGAAAAGAAAATAAATATATTCTGCTACACCGATGCGGATGTTCTTGATTCATCGCCCCTATCCAATTCGTTTCATGCTTCCATGATTGTGGTTCAGCCAACGATCCTCTGTCAATCCTTAGATAGACTGGAAATGCTTAATAAATCACTCAGACTGCAATAGAAATCTGTTTTCTGATATGTTAATCTTAATCTCAAAACCAATCGATACGCTCTGAAGGAGAACCAAGATGGACAATCGCAAGGAAAACCGTTTATCACGCCGTTCGTTTCTGAGCCGTACCCCGGCGGCCGCAACCGGAATCACGGCGTTCTCAATTTTCACTTCCCAGCAGGCATTCGCCTCGAAAGCCAATTCGATGGTCCAAATGGGGATCATCGGGACCGGGGGACGCGGGCGGCATGATGGAAAAAACCTCGTGGGCACGGAACGGGTTAAAATAGCCGCTCTGGCCGATTATTTCGATTTCCAGATGGAAGAACCGGGCGAAGAGTTCGGTGTCAGTAAAGACAAACGATTCTCCGGGACGGATGGATATAAACAGCTGCTGGCGCTTGACGAAATCGACGGCGTTCTGCTGACCACGACGCCCTATTTCCGCCCCATTCAGTTCAAAGCCGCCATCGAAGCGGGCAAGCATGTCTTCGCCGAGAAACCCATCGCGGTCGATCCGTGGGGATGCCGAACCTTTTTGGCGGCAGGCAAAAAAGCGGCGAAAAAGAATCTGACCGTCGGCGCAGGATTGCAGACACGGTACGAAGAAGGCCACCAGCAGATCGCGAAAATGATCCAGGACGGCGCGATCGGTAAATTGCTTCTCGGTCACTCGACCCGCATGGGCAGCGATCTGTGGCGACGCAAACGCCCGGCTCATTTCACCGAACGCGATCACCAGGTCCGCCATTGGCTCTACTATCAATGGGGATCGGGGGATTTTATCACCGAAATGCACATCCATAATCTGGATGTCTTCAACTGGTTCACGGGAATGCTTCCGGTCAGCGCCGTCGGCAAGGGCGGACGGAACGTGCGGCTCGACGTCGGCGATATCTACGATTATATCCAGGTCTTGTTCGAGTACCCCGACGACTTTTCCCTGTCTCATACCGGTACGCAGATCAATGCGGGATACCAAGGCTCCGTGAAGCAGATCGTTGGCACGAAAGGCTACTACGACCAGAGTAAGGGATTGGTGATCGAGAAGGGGAAACCCATCAAACACGAAGGGATCCGAAACGCCACGCGGGAAGAGATGATGCAGTTCGTGGCGAGCGTTTTGGGAGAAATCCCCACGATCAACAACAGCGACTACGTCACCACCAGCACGTTCACCTGCATCCTGGGTCGAACCGCGGCCTACAGCGGAAAGAAAGTCACCTGGGACCGTCTATGGAAATCCAACAAACGATACAAACTGCCTTCAACATAAGGCAACACCAGTCATTCGATAAGAAGCAATATCAGTAAAATGTAGGGTGGGTCACGCTTTTTGACCCACCATTCCTCACGTATCGATAATACAAAACCCTGTTTGGTTCCGGCTCTGCCGGGTTAGGAAATAAAATCAAAGATCGGCATAAGGATAAGCGAAACTTTTTTCACCTAAAGGCAGGTGAACATCACCTGGATGAACGATGTAACCTGTGCCGATACGATCGCCGAGATCGTTGCGGAGTGATTTGATCCCATAAGCCATTTCCGGTCTGGGTGTCGCCGATTGTTTGACCTCGATAGGAATCAGGATTCCCTGGTTCTCAACCAGAAAATCGACTTCGGTCCCAGTCGAAGTACGCCAGAAATAGATTATCGGTTCTTCTCCTCGATGCACCAGTGTTTTATAAATTTCCGATAACACCGCCGTTTCAAAAATCGCTCCCCCCATTGGACCGGCGGCCGCATGTTCCGGTTCACGCAATCCGGTCAGATAGCATAGCGTTCCGACATCGGTAAAATAGATTTTTGGCGTCTTGACCAGACGTTTGCCGATATTGGCAAAATAGGGCCGAACGATGATAATCTGATAGGTCGCTTCCAGCACGGAGAGCCATGCTTTTATCGTGTTGACCGTCACACCGAGATCGCGCGCGATATCCGTTCGTTGGAACAATTGGGCGCTTCTCGCAGCCAGCGCCCGCAAGAAATTCTGAAATTGCGTCAGATCACCTACCTGGCGCAGCGTTCGGACATCACGTTCCAAGTAGGTTTGCACGTAACTCCCATGCCAAAGCGTCCAATCGCGTGTGGGATTCGCGACGAGTTCCGGATAGCCGCCACAGACAAAACGTTTCCAAAGATCGAAAACATTTTGTTCCCTGTTGATTTTCCTGTTCTTTTTCAACTCCCACGGAAGTTTTCTCTGTGGATGCCCATCTATTTCCCTTTGAGAAAGAGGGAGAAGACGAAGCAAAGCCGCCCGTCCGGCAAGCGATTCCGTCACGCGTTCGATCATTTGAAGATTTTGTGAACCGGTGAGCAAGAATTGGCCGCAACGATTCCGATCGCGGTCGATCGTCTCTTTGATATAAAAGAGCAATTCCGGCGCGTATTGAATTTCATCAAAGATCACGGGAGGGGGATACATCGCCAAGAAACCACGTGGATCGGTCAATGCCACCGCTCGGATATCGGGCAGTTCCAGAGAGAGATACCGGTATCGCTTAGAAAAAAGATGCTGAAGGAGTGTTGTTTTACCGGATTGGCGAGGGCCGGTTAAAACGACCGCCGGAAACTCTTTGATAGAACGTTTCAAAACAGTTTCTAAGGAACGCTTGATATAATCGGGCATTGTCGTGGACCTCTTGTGCAATTATGCATTTAAAATGCAAAATTGCAAGTCATTTCTCAGCAATCCGGTCCGAATCTGTTTTCTGGAAATCGCTAAATTTAAAATAGTCGAGGCATTTAGACCTCACTCGGCAGGAGAACGAAATCGAATACGATGGCGGACGATTCGTCATCATCGTATCGGCCGGACGGCGGATGTTCGGCAATTGCTTCGGCGTAGGAAATCAATTCGTTTAGATCCAGACCCATATACGATCCGGTTCCGCCCAGTGAATCTTGTATTTGATGGAACAGTGTGGCGGCACCGTTCGCATGGGTGAGCACCCCGGACGGTGTGTCCGTTTTCACTTTCACCCCCGCCGCCGCCAGTTTGATCAACGCTTTAAAAAAGTCGGCACAAACACCGACACGGCCGCAAGCGTTCCATAAATCTTCCCACGCCTCGTGGGCTTCCCAGTAATAACCATGATTGAAAAGATCGATTCCATACAGGTAATCCTCGCAGGCCGTCCAATGTTCGGGATCGGGTTCATCGACCTCTCTTTCCCACTCGCCGTAACGATGACCTTCCGGATCGTTGATGGGATGGGGAAAATATCCAGGGACGAACGAATACGAAGGGAAATCTCTTTGAGGAACTAGCCGGGGAACCGGCTCGATTTGGTTTAAGCGCTTCATGGGTCGCTCCCGTTCGGGTAAAATATCCACATCAAACGTTCTAGTACTCTGTCCAACAAAAAGTGTCGGGTAGCCAAATCCCCTCTCCCTCTGGGAGAGGGTTAGGGTGAGGGAAAACTGGAAACACAACCCGGCAAAATGAATTAGACACACTACTAGGCTGATTTTCAAAAATACGTTTGTATAGGCGTTTGAAGAATCCCGAAAAAGCACGGGATTCTTCAAGTCGTAAGGTATTCAATCCGACGTTACTTTTGAAAACCGCTCTAACCGTTCGATCGTAAAACTGATGTTTTATATTCTATCCCATTCATGGAGAAACGAGATGAATCAATTATTTAACCGACTCAGAATGAGACCTGTCGTTATTCTGTTTTTAGCGGTATGCGTAG
>CAZSIZ010000333.1:0-6797 GCA_964606645.1 uncultured bacterium | reverse complement strand
TTTTGTCATCTATTTTTTTGAGGCGTTGTGTAAGATTTGTTGTATCAGTTGGTTAGCGAATATTTTATTGAATCACGGATGGCACGGATTTTTTTGGATTTCACGGATTTTTTGATTATGGAAAGGGGGAGAAATTTACGAAGACAAGGAGTTGGGCGTTTATGATTGGGCAGGCACAGGAGCCTTTCCCTATGTTTTTTTTGTCTGAATGCTGTTTCAGCATTTCGTTTCCTGGATGGGCAGGATGGAAGGATATTCAGGATGTTTTGTAATTGTGATTAGGGTGGGTCGAAAAACGCGACTCACCCTACCTTGCCGTTCGTAACTACTTAATTTGTAGGATATGATGGGCTACGCGGACGCTTTGAGCCCGCCCTACGAGTTTGACTATTCGTCTGGTTTTGTTGTTAGATCATGATTCTTCTTGAGTGTCGTGCGAAAACTGGTGTATATAAGAAAGGCCGGAAAGTCGATCGATCACGGATAGGAAAGCATCGATGACTTGAGGGTCGAAATGAGTTCCCCGCTGTTCTACGATTGTTTGTATTATGGGATCAATATCGCATTCGGGATCGTCTGTGTTGATTGAAATCAATTCATCAAACGAGTCGGCAACGGCCACGATCCGGGCGGACAGGGGTATTTCTTCCCCCTTGATTCCAAAAAGATAACCGGAACCGTCGTACCATTCATGATGAGAGAGAGCAATTTGCTGAGCCATTTTCAGCAAAGGATATTCCGATCCGGACAGGATTTCCGATCCAATCACCGTATGTGATTTCAAGCGTTCATTTTCTTCGACGGTCAATTCGTCGGATTTCATCACGATCGAATCGGGGATCTCCATTTTCCCGACGTCGTGAAGCATGCTGGCGGTTTGGATCAATTCGCAGAAACTATCGGAAAGGCCCATCTGCTTAGCCAGGATCACGGATGTCGAGGAGATGCGTTTTATATGTCTACTCATATCGGTCACACGATATTCGGCGGCCATAGAAAAGCGATGAATCATTTCTTTTTGAGTCTCAAGCAACAAATGCTGCGACACATTCAATTGATCGATCGTCAATTCCAATTCTTGAGTGCTTATACGCACTTCCTTTTCAAATTCCATTGATTTTGTTTGATTTGGGATTGACATTTTTTCTCTATCCATACGAATCATTTGCCGTATACAAACCGATAGACCGGCACTCGATTCGATTAAACTGTATTTAATCTTTCGTCCAAAATCTCACGAATCTTTTTAACAAATTGATCCGGATCGAACGGTTTTTTGATTAATTCGGCATTCGAGTCCAACATTCCATGCCGGCTAATCGTGTCTTCGGTATAACCGGATATGTAGACCATATTCAAATTCGGCCGTTGTTGTCGCATTCGGTCGGCCATTTCTTTGCCGTCCATTTTCGGCATTATCACATCGGTGATGACGAGATCGATCGAGTCTTGATTGTGTTCGAAGATGTTGAGGCCTTCTTGTCCATTGTTCGCGGTTATGACATCGTAGCCGTTTGAGCGAAGCAGTTCGCACATCAGTTCTCTTACTTTTTCCTCATCTTCGACCAGGAGAATTTTTTCTTTGCCTTTAAGCATTTCAGGTAAAAGAGGTTTAGAATCTTTCACCGGAGGACTTTCAGCTGTCAGGGGGAAATATATCTGGAATACCGTTCCTTCTCCCACCGTACTTTCCACAGCGATCGCACCCTTGTTTTGCTGGACAATTCCATACACGGTGGACAGGCCCAATCCCGTTCCTTTGTTGACATCCTTGGTCGTGAAAAAAGGTTCGAATATCTGTGATTGGGTATCTTCATCCATCCCGCATCCGGTATCGATGACGGAGAGTTTGGCATAGTTTCCAGGCGGTAGTTTGAATTGGGATATGTCCGTCTCTTCATTCATGGTGACGGTGGAAGTGAGGACGGTCACATTTCCTCCTTCGGGCATGGCGTCTCTGGCGTTGATTGTCAGATTGAGAATAATTTGTTCGATTTGTCCCTGATCGGCTTTAATGTTTCCCAGATCGGAGTGAAGGTTCGTTGTCAGTTTAACGTTTTCACCGATCAAGCGGCCGATCATTTTTTTCATATCCGCCACGATGGCATTGAGATTAATGATTTGGGGTTTAATGATTTGTTTGCGGCTGAAAGCGAGGAGTTGGCGAGTCAATGCGGCGGCACGTTCACCGGCATTATTGATTTCATCGATCTTTTTCCATGCGTCGCTTTCTTCGTCGATCGAACGCATCGCCATCTTGCTGTAACCGATGATCACCGTAAGCAAGTTATTGAAATCATGCGCGATTCCGCCGGCCAACCTTCCGATGGCCTCCATCTTTTGGGATTGGTGGAGTTGTTGTTCCAGTTGAGTATTCTTTTCGGCGGCCAATTTGCGTTCGGTGATATCTTCAAAAGTACCAAGAATTCCGATAATGTCTCCATCTGAGTCGCGAAGGGGAACTTTGTTCGTATCCAGCCACACGTATTGGCCCTCGGTATTATGCAGCGATTCGATAATGTGAAATTCAGGAATACCCGTCTCGATAATACGGCGGTCGCATTCGCGATAAAAATCCGATTCTTTTTGTTTCCAGGGAAGATCGTAGTCGGTTTTTCCAATAATATCTTCCGGTTTTTCCAACCCGGTGGCTTCTAAAAAGTTTTTATTACAGCCAAGGTAGACGGAATTTCTGTTTTTCCAGAAAACATGTTCGGGAATGTTATCTATGACTAATTGCAACATTTCTTGCGATTGCTGCAATGCTTCTTTGGCCTGTTTCCGTTCCTGGCGTATTTCAGACTCTTTCAATTCACGAATGACGATGGGGATCAATCGGGCCAGATTATCCTTATAGAGATAGTCTTGCGCACCGGCTTTCATTAAATCCACGGCGGTTTTCTCATCGATCCCGCCGGAGATGACGATGAAAGGGATATCCATTCCACTTTCTTGCAACATAGAGAGCGCTTCGTGGGCACTGAATTGAGGCATCGAGTAATCGGATAAAACGATATCCCATTTCGACATTTCCAGAGTGCCCTTCAGCATGGGAGCTGTATCGACCCGGATATGTTTTGGCTCGTAATCTCCACGGCGGAACTCTCTCAAAAGAAGGAACGCATCATCTTCACTATCGTCAACGATCAAAACGTTTATCGGGGTTCCCATTTGAGATATCCTTAGAACCGTCTTATTTGGGAGAATCCTATCAATACACTCGTGCTGTTGATTTCGGTTGTCTCTTCAAGGGCCGGAGGCAAGGATCGACTTGCCTCCGGCCCGTTGAGAGAATGAGACTATTTTCAACTAAAATTCGTGAAATTCCGAATCGCCTTTTTGTTTGTCGTCATCCATCATTTCCGGTTCGGGAAGGCGGGGAACCTCGGCATGAGCGTGATGCTGTTCGAGGCTTGGAAGCGGTCGGCTCTTCATTGGAGCGCCACCATCGGTCTTGAATCGGGAGACGATTTCCTGAAGGTTGATCGCCTGGGACGACAATTCTTCACTCGATGCGGCGGTTTCTTCCGAGGTGGCCGAATTCTGCTGAGTGACCTGATCGAGCGTACCGACGGCCTGCCGGATCTGATCGGTTGTGTTCGATTGCTCCTGACAGGTGTTCGTAATGCCTTGAACTAATTGGGCTGTTTTTTGGATGTCCGGGACAATCTGTTTGATGAGTTCTCCGGATTTTTCGGCGCCGGTCACGCTGTGTTTCGCCAGTCCACTGATTTCCTTCGCTGCCTGCTGCGAGCGTTCCGCCAATTTGCGGACCTCGACGGCAACGACAGCGAAACCTTTGCCCATCTCACCGGCACGCGCGGCTTCGATCGCCGCGTTGAGAGCCAGCAGATTCGTCTGATCGGCGATATCGTCGACAATGGCGATCTGATCGGCAATCTGCTTCATGGCTTCAACCGTTTCCGATACCGCTTTTCCACCCAATTCAGCGTCTTGAGCCGCTTTTTGAGCGATTTCGTTGGCCGATTGAGAGTTTTCCGTGTTTTGTTCGACCGATGAAACGAGTTCTTCAAGAGCTGCTGAGGTTTCTTCCAAACTGGAGGCTTGTTCGGTGGCGGAACTTGCCAGGCTCTGCGCTGACGCCGAAAGTTCTTCACTGCTGGATGCGACTTGTTCGGACGACTGGGAGATTTCCACAATCAGGTCTTTGATTTTACCGACGAAAATATTGAACCAACTCGCAACGCCTCCGACTTCATCTTTGCCCGTCACATTCAATGTCTTCGTTAAGTCTCCTTCGCCTTCGGCGATGTCTTTCAGCATGGCCATCATGCTGTTTAATGGATTGGCGATTCCCATTGAGACAAACAGCGCAATACAGACGACGATCAGAATGGCGATCAGGCTGACGATCAGGATTGTATATTGAAGCGATACGACTGGTATTCTCACCTCCGCCAAATCGATTTCGGCCAGGATCGCCCATTGCGTTCCAAACAGGTCGAGCGGCGCATACGAACTCAACACTGGATTGCCGTTGTAATCGTTGATGATTTTAGAGTTCGTTTCTCCTTTTAATGCAGCTCGAGCGCCCTCTGTGTCTACTTTTCCTTTTGTTGGATTTGCGAACGAAGCCATAACCGTGTGATTCTGTGGGTCGAGGTATGAATCGGAGCGCATAAGCATGTCCGAGCCGATCAGGTAAGTCTCTCCAGTTTCGCCCATGCCGCTGCGTTCCTTCATGATGTCGTTGATGGCGTCCAGGGAGAGTTGAAGCGCGACAACGAGTTCCACTTCGTTGTTGTGGACGACGGGCTGGGCAATAAAACCGCACGGTTCGTTGTTGCTGGGGGCGTAAGGCGCGAAGTCCGCCAAGCCGAATACCTTCGTTCTTAACACGTCGTTGGTCAGTTTGCCCAAACCGGAATCTTTGTATGCGCCGGTGAGCATATTGGTCTGATAGTCGGCTTCCTGTGCGACCGTATAGAAGACGTAGCCGTCCGGATTCATGAGGAAAAGGTCGTAATAGCCATACGCATCCGTGTATTTTTTGAAGAAGTACTCTCCTTCTAAGTCTTTTGGGCAGAAGGCTTCGGCGACATCGATCTCGGCCAGCAAACCCCAGGTGGTTTCACCGATATCGATCGATGTGTACGAGGAAAGGACGGGATTATTGTTATAGTCTAGGATGACTTTCGCATCTGTTTGACCGGCGACCGCCGCTTTGGAGGCCTCCGTATCGACTTTGCCTTTCGTGGGATCGGCGAACGAAGCGACGACGGTGTGGTTGGTCGGATCGAGGAATGAATCGGAGCGCATGAGCTGGTCGGGACCGACTAAATACGCTTCGCCGGTTTCACCCATGCCGCTGCGTTCTCCCATGATCGCGTTGATGACGTCGATGGAGATTTGCAGGGCGACAACCCCGACGACCTCTCCGCCGTCCTTAATCGGCGTGGCGACGAACAGGGCGGGAGCACCAGCAGATGGGGTGTAAGGTTTCGTATCGGAAAGAGAGGCTTTGCCTTCCTTCGCGGCGATCTGCCAAACATCACGCAATGAGGAATCGACATTGGCGGCACGCACACCGAAATCCGCTTCTTTTGTGACCGTAAAGGAGGTGTCACCCTGGTCGGGAGACATCAGGAAAATGTCGTAGTATCCGTATTGCTGCATATAATACTTGAATGTAGGGAAATATTTATCGTGAACGGTTTTATAGGATGCGGGAGCGTCGTATTGCTCGTTAGTCCGTCCAACAAAATTTCCGCTTTCAGTCCCCCCCCCCGCATCCAAAGCGGCATCCAATGCTTTGAATGCTTCGAGGGTAAATGGATTGTCAGCCAACACCTGTGCATCTCCGAGCCGTTCGGCGAAGAAACGCTCGATTTGACTTTTTTTACTTTCACGGATGGCAGTGAGATTGTTGAACGCTTCCTTCCGCAAGGTGCTGACGGTTTCGGTGAGGACCTGCATGTCGCCCTGGCGTTCGGTAAAGAACTTATCGATCTGGGCTTGTTTAATTGTCCGCACTCCATCCAATTGCGCGAATGATTTAGTCATCAGCGCATTCTCTGAAAGTCTGCTTCCCCACCAGCCTACGATCACAAGCGGAACTAATCCGACCAGTAAAAACAGTGTGATCAATTTGGGCTTCATTTTGATGTTGTTGAGGTTAAACATTGTTTTCTCCCTTTTTTTAGTTTTTATTAATTACTGTCAGGTTTGTTTGGTTCGATACGACTCAATGTCATTAAGTTAAGATATTTCAAAATCACCCACACCCTAAAAGCCATCGTGTCCGCCTGTCGGCGCGGTGCGATGTACAGAGGAACACGGTTAATTTAATGACATTACGATACGGCTTGTGCGGTACGATCAGGCTGCTGTTTCGCTTAAGAGATTCTGTTCATCGGCGCTGAACACTCGATCCAGGTTCAGCAGGATGACCAGCCGGTCATCAACTTTCCCCATCCCTTCAATGAATGACGCATCGATTTCGGCACCAATAGCAGGTGGCGGACTGATCTGATCCCTGTCGATGTTCCGAACTTCCGAGACGGAATCGACGATCAATCCAACAATTTGGTGGCCCATCTCAACGACGACGATTCGGGTGGAATTTCCATGTTCGCTTTCATTTAATGCGAATCGGCGTCGCAGATCGATCACCGGGATGACTTGTCCCCGAAGATTCAGCACTCCCTCGACAAACTCGGGCGATTGAGGTACTTGAGTCAACCTCGTGTACCGGATAATTTCCCGGACGCCCATAATGGGTTGTTCTGCTCCTCTTGAAAATGGACAATTGCCTGTTTGAACTAAGAGACAGACAG
>CAZSIZ010000332.1:0-6839 GCA_964606645.1 uncultured bacterium | reverse complement strand
CGGCTGCGGAACGTTCACCACTACGAAGGCGAAGAGTGGCTTGATGTGCGGGAAGCCGTCGGTGAACAGGCGGAAGAGTTTTTATGCCTCAACGAGGATAACCCGAAAGGTTTTTCCATCCCCAAACGTTTCATCGGTGAGAACATCATCCACCTGCCGACGATCAAGACCCACGTTTTTACGACGACGACCGGCGCGATGAAAAACGCATTCGGCGGGCTGCTCAACGAACACCGGCACTGGACGCATCCCGTCATCCACGAAACCCTGGTCGATCTGCTGATGATTCAAAAGAAAATCCACCGTGGACTCTTTGCGGTGATGGATGGAACATTCGTTGGAGACGGTCCCGGTCCTCGATGTATGATCCCGCATATCAAGAATGTGATCCTCGCCTCCAGCGATCAAGTCGCCATCGACGCCGTCGCGGCCAAACTGATGGGATTCGATCCGTTGTCGGACCTGAAATTCGTTCGCCTCGCACATGAGAAGGGACTGGGCTGTGGCGATGTTAACGAAATCGAGATCGTGGGAGATGAAGATGCCGCGAAAGAAAACTGGAACTTTGTCGGTCCATTCAAGAAAATGACATTCGCCTCGCGCATGCAGCACCTGATCTATTGGGGGAAATTGAAAAGCGTTCTCGAATGGTCGCTCAAGACATGGCTCGCACCCTGGGCCTATATCGCCAGTGTCATCTATCACGATATGTATTGGTATCCCCGAAACGGAAACCGCCGCGTTCACGAAGTGCTCAAAAGCGATTGGGGACGACTCTTCCACAATTGGGGCAAGGTCAAACCGGACGAAAAAGGCTGGATCGATGTGGGTGAAGGCCCTCCCGGTTTCATTACCGGCGCAGGGCAACTGATCTGGAAATCATTCAAAATTCTAGGCGAATGTATCCGCGAAGCCCCGGAAATCGCTGCCCGCAGACGGCGTGCACAATCGAAAAAAAACTAACATTATTACTGCGTATATAGTTTGTTATAAAAAAAGCCGATCCGTGAAAGCAGGATTGGCTTTTTTTTATGTCCGTGTTTGCTATGGAGTTGTTTATTTTAGTTTTCCTGACCAACGCTGCTTGGGATTCCGTTTGAAGGTACGCTGTTGATCCAAGTATCCCCATTCATAACGCCTGACTTCCTTATTTTGGCTATCGATTTTTCTCCAAGAGAGAAGAGATACGTTTTTCTGGATTTTCGGTCTTGACTTGCTCGGATTTGACGGTATTATGATTATGAGAAACGTAACACTTTTAGATACGACGATTATTGGATGAAACACGATGTCTCGGTTATACGCAAGTTTCACGTTAATAGAACTTCTCATCGTTGTCGCAATCATTGGTATTTTAGCCGCTATTGCCGTCCCGAATTATTTAAATGCTCGTATGCGTGCCCATATCGCCCGCGTACAAGGGGATTTGAAAAGCTGCGCGACCGCCATTGAAGAATACGCGATCGATCGTGGGAGTTATCCATTCTACAACAATCCTATTGACGAAGTGACCGCGCTTAGCGGGGCGGCGATCACATATTTGCCTGTGACTTTATCAACGCCTATCGCTTATATCAGCCAATTGCCGATTGATCAATTTCCTCCCGACTTTTTGGTTGATAGCAACACGATTGTTTTACCCAGACCCTATAAATACGTTCACGGATACGACCAGGTGTATAAAAATCAGCAGTTTGTTCGATCGCATATTCGTATCCACTTTCAGAATTTTTCTGGAATGAGTTCAGATGTGATGTGGCAAGTATGGTCTTTGGGTCCAGACCGCATCGTGGCTCATGATGGCCTTCCCTACGATCTGAGTAATGGCATCTACAGTTACGGCGATATCTCTCGTTTCGGTCCGTAAAAAAGCCGTTGAAGTGAAGGATTAAAGGAAAATCAAGATGGCTTCTATTCAGTTTTCTTTGAAACGGATTGTTCCCATCGTTGTCGTTCTTCTGCTGGCAACGTCACTTGGCGTCTGGTCTCACAGTGTATGGAAACAACGAAACGAACCCGGCCCCTGGACCATCGTCTTGTACCATTGTGATGATGAAGATGTGGCAGAAGGTTCATTCATTCAAAACGCTGAGGGAAACGAATCGCTTTCACTTCTTATTGGTCCTTCGGAAGCGGATTCGATGCAGAATTCATACGACGTTCGCCATTCTTTCTTCTCGCGGTCGATAGTCGGCCTATCAAATCAGCAATGTATGGCAACCGGAGAAATCAAACATCCAACAGGTGATTTATCCATCGAATTCTGGATGCGTTTTATCGACTATGGAGCGGATATTCAGATCGGGCTGTTGGAGGGTGTTTCCCTTCGGATTCGTATCGGCGGTGATGGAGACCGCTTCCAGTTGATGGGCGCCAACCTGACCGATCCCGACAGAACGGATTACTGCGCTCCGGGATTTAAAAGTTTTCCGCCGGTAGGAAATTGGCATCATTATGGTGTGGCCATACACGCTCAGAACGTTGAGCAATTGGAGAATGCGAATTACCGGTATGGTTTGGGCAGTTACGCCCAGTTCTTTTACGATAGCCACATCGTTGGGTTTGTGGGTCAAACGAAACTGAATATTTCGGGGCTGGAATTTGCTCCAACCGTCAAACCGGCCATTCTGATTCACCAGGGAACGATGGCTTTTGATGAGGTGATGATCAGCAATGTGGATTGGAGCGTTCCCGTCGGTCACGGGGGAAGTGGACACGGGGGAATGAGTGTCGGTCACGCCTTTGAAGATGGCAGACAACCCGTCGAGATTGAAAATTGGTTTTTGTATTAAATATGAAAAAGGAGATGAAGATGAAGAAAATTGGTTTAGCAGTGAGTGTAGTTATGTTCGTGGTTTCAGTGCAACCGGCTTTTGCGCATTTTCCCATGTTGATTCACGACTCGCCTTTTGCAAACGTGAACGGTGTCGTGAACCTGATGTTCGCGGTGGGGCATCCCTACGAACAGGAATACGCCGATCCGTCCATGCCGGAGAAAGTCACCGCCCTGCTTCCAACAGGTCAGACCGTCGACTTAACAGCCAGTCTGACCGAAGGAACTTATACGGTCGATGAATTAACAGCCAACGTTTTTGAATTCACTTTCACCCCCGAACAACCCGGTGATTATATTATCGCGCTGGATTCAAAGCCTGAATATGGACTCAATAACACCCTTTATCAGGAATTTCTGAAAGTGTGCGTTCACGCTCAGGAACAGAACGGCTGGGAGCAACGCACAGGGCAGCCTCTAGAAATCGTTCCTCTCACCAGGCCCTACGGAATGGAGGAAGGTTATGTCTTTACGGGGCAGCTCCTGAAAGGGGACGAACCGTTAGCGGGTGTGGAAATCGAAATCGAGCAATTTTTGGTGCATGTCCCGAAGGTGGAAGACCTTCCTCCCGAACCCTTAATCACGAAAATCGTCAAGACCGATCCCAACGGCGTCTTTTCTCATACGCTGCCCCATCCCGGTTGGTGGATTTTTGCCGCTTCTGTCGAGGATGCTGGAGAAGTGACAAAGGATGGGAGTATCTATACGCTCAGCGGTCTCACTGGACTTTGGATTCATGTGGAAGAAACTTTTGTCCAGCAATTCCCTTCGGGAGTCAACGCGTGGCAAAATCGGTAGCATCATTCGGTTCGATCCATTTTATAAAACTCAAGTGGGAAGCGTAATGCAATTGGCGCTTCCCGTTTTTTTATCATGTGTTGGATTCAGAATAATTAAGTGATAAAATGATTGAATTGAATTGATACTGCCGTAAGAGGTGGGAAATATGAACCGGGAAGGTTTTACTTTGATCGAATTGCTGATCGTCGTTGCAATCATCGGAATTCTTGCGGCAATTGCCGTTCCCAATTTTCTCAACGCGCAGGTGCGGGCGAAAGTCTCCCGCGCGCTGGGCGATTTACGCAGCATCCGCACGGCGCTTGAGATGTATACCGTCGATCACAACCGGGCGATCCTGGACCCGAATGAACTGGCGAATGCGGGAATCTATCAGCGAGGATCGCGGGTTTGGGGGGGGTTGACTACTCTGATCGCCTATATCTCTCCCAGCGCGTTTCAGGATCCCTTTATCCCCAAAGAACCCCCGACCGGCGGCGCCGCCTGGGAAGCGGTGATGGATGGTGTCTATCACTATCGCAATGCTGCTTATATGCGCCGTGTGAACAATCAGGGTGCGGCCAGCAATAGCGATCCTTCCGTTCGCTACGTCGCTCGAAGCCCCGGACCGGATCGGTGGTACATCGGCAATCCACAGCAGTTGCTGGATTGGTATGCCTACGATACCTCGAACGGCTTGAACAGCGTTGGCGATATTATGGTCACCGATAAGGGCATCCTGGGCGATAACTTCCAGGGACGAAAAACCATTTCCAACGCCGGGTGAATCTGTAAATTCGTTTTCAGGTTTGTGGTTTACAATAGAAAAAGCCAATCCTTAAAATCAGGATTGGCTTTTTTGTCGGTCCGTGTTTGCTCTGGATTTGTTTATTCCCAGCTGTTCTTGAGATGAATGCTCCCGTTGGTGCTTCGCAGCACGACCTTGCAGTCTCCGCCCGCGCCGATCCGGCCGGATAGCTGATTCTTCTTCATTTTCCGAACGACGACTGGGAAATCCGAATGAATCGATCCATTCGAGGTTTTGACGTCGAGCATCCCATCGTAATCGGCGGGAAGTGCCAAGTGAAGCGAGCCGTTAGTCGACTCGAGTCCGATCGGGGCGATTCCTTCGGCGATGGAGACGTGAATGGAACCGTTCGTTGAGTCGAACGTTCCTTCTCCCTCCAAGCGATCCAGATTCACCTTGATGCGCGCGTTGGTAGTCTCCGCGTTGACGCTGCCGGAGCAATGGTCCAACTCGATGGATCCGTTCGTTGTCCGAACGTGCAGATTGCCATGCACACCGTCGACGCGTATCCTGCCATTCGTGGTGGAGAGATCCAAATTCATCGTTCTCGGTATCCTGACTTCATACCGGATCGAATAATTGACGTGACGGGGCGGTTTGGGGTGTTTTCGGCCGATACGAATTTCATCTCCATCACGTTTGGCATAGAGTTCGATTCGGTCCGCAAACGTTTCCGCTTTCGACTCGGAACGCGCTTTCACTTCTTTCCAGGAGTGGATTTCAATCCGATCCTGCCCGGTTCCCCTCACCGTCACCGATCCATTGACGGTTCTGAGATGGATTCGATTAACGCCTTCTTCGGCAAACATCCAGTTCCGTTCTTCGGTGTATTTATGTTTAAAATGATGGGAGATATCTCCAGGAATATCGACGATATCACCCGCGATGGAAATCGGGGTTACAACGACCGCTTCCGCAACGGAAAACGTGGTGTCAACGACTCCTTCCGCAATATCGAAGGGAACGCTCAAGCAACCGGCTATCGTCAAACATCCGGCTATCAATGAAAAAAGAACCACCGTTCGCCGTATTCTACGTGTCGTCATCGTCTCTCTCCATATCGATTGGATTCGAATAAGGTTTTAGTCATCTCATTCTATTAATACGAAATCGTTTCAAAAAACATTTAAGCTAAAATGAATTGAAATTCGTTGGAGATTGTTGAACGGTGCGGGGGGTGGAATCGAAGGTTGAACTGAGAACCGGGATGGAACTGATGAGGTTCCATCCCGGCTGGCAAGAATGATGGGTATGGCGAAAACCGATGCAGGTTAAGTTGCGAGGTTCTTTTGTATGTCATAAGCAATCAGGTCCGGGAAGAACGTCTTTTGGCGAATATCGTAAATCAATGCCACGAAGGCTTCCTTGGTGGCGCTGGATGCCTGGCTTCCCAGCAGACGCAGCATCTCTTCGGAAACCATTTCGTCGAATTCCTGCAGTGAATGGATCGTATCGAGGGGTTCGTCGCGTTTGTAGCGTTTGACCATATCCGTAAGAATATTCTCTTCATCGACGTTGAGATCGAACACTTCCAATTCTTCTTCGAATTGTTTGTACTTTTTGAACCACTGATATCGATGATTACCGTAGACCAACAAGGAGACAAATAAAACCATTCCAAGGAGACTGAAAAAAAGAATCGTCGGATCGATAGTTGAACTTTTAAAGAATTCGACAGGCATGACGCTCACCTCATTTATCTTAATTTAATATCAACAAAAGCAAGATATGCGCCAAAATAGATGTGCGACGAGAAAAATCAATTTTAACCTGGAAGAAACAAAATTACAGATTATTCAATAACAATACATTGCATGTAATGGATAGATTTGGAATGAAACATTGCATGTATTATTATATTATATCATCTATGACAGGCATTTTGAGAGAGAATTTCTCATTTAGAGAGACTTTGATCGATCGAAGGAAGAATGAAGCAGGAAATATTGGATTTCGGGCTGGTTATTCTTTCCCGACTTGTTCGAGAACCTCTTTGGCGACGTAGATGGGGGTTTGGGTGCGGACGGCGAGAGCGATGGCGTCGCTGGGGCGGGAATCGACATCCACCGGACCGTTGGAGGTCGTGAAATGAATCCGGGCGTAAAACGTCGAATCCCGGAGGTCGTTGATCACAACTTTCTCCATTTTCGCTCCCAGCGACTGAATGATTTTCATCGTGAGATCGTGGGTGAGGGGACGTAATATTTTGATCTCGTTCAGCGCCAGATGAATCGATTGGGCTTCGTAATACCCGATCAGAATCGGCATCATCCGGTCGCCGGATTTTTCTTTCAGAATGATGATTTGATCGGCCCCGGTTTCGTCAAGCCGAAGTTCGAAAAATTCCATCTCGATCATTGAAATTCACTCCATTTTCGGCAATTCAACATGGCTATCACGCAAGCGCGCCATTACCCTGCT
>CAZSIZ010000331.1:1976-6882 GCA_964606645.1 uncultured bacterium | reverse complement strand
CATCCAATAGGGTTTTCATGTCGGCAAGCGACACAAAAACCCTTATCTATTTGGGGATGTGAAAGCGTGAAATTCGTATTGAATTCACTCATTCATCATTCGAACGAGTATCCCATTCGGTTACAGACAGCGAGGCGTTGTAATCAGTTCGATTACAAACTAGAGCAACCCAGAAAATTGAATTTCAATGAAATGTGATCCGATTCAATTCATTCGGCTCATCAATGCCCATGAGAGACGAAGCCCATGTCACAAACCGATCCGATCTCATATCAGTCCCTGAGAATCATGGTGGTTGACGATGACGAACTGGTTCGAAATACCTTTTTCGATATTTTAACCCATTACGGCTACGATACCATCACCGATGAGAATGGGGCCGATGCCATCCAGACCCTGAAGAATAATCCCGTCGATATCGCATTATTGGATTACGAACTTCCCGATACCAACGGCATCGAACTGATGAAACACCTCAGAGAAATCTCTCCGAATCTTCTGGTGTTGATAATCACGGGACACGCCACGATCGAGCGCGCGGTCACGGCAATGCAGACAGGGGCTTGGGACTTTATCACCAAGCCGATCACGGTCGAGATGCTGAAGGAGAAAATCGGGCGTCTGGAAGAGTATTGCTATCTCCGTCGCGAACATGACTACCGCCGTAAAGTGATGGAGCGGGAATTCGAGTATTCCGGAGTGATTGGGCCTTCGATGATGATGCAGCCCGTCTATGAATCCGTGCTCCGTGACGCTGAATCGAACCTCCCGGTTTTAATCAGCGGAGAGACCGGCGCGGGAAAAGAATTTATTGCGGAAGCGATCCACAACAACAGTAAACGGAAAAGCAAGCCGTTCGTTATTATGGACTGCACCGCGACTCCAAGTTCGTTGATCGAATCGACGCTGTTCGGTTCGACCAAGGGGGCTTTTACCGGATCAGTGGAACGGAAAGGTCTTCTTGAAGCGGCGAATGGCGGCACGTTGTTTTTAGACGAAGTGGGCGAAATCGAGGTTGAGATTCAACCGAAATTATTGCGCTGTTTGGAAACCAGACGCTTTAGGCCCGTCGGAAGCACGAAAGAGAAGATCAGCGATTTCCGGATTATTTGCGCGACCAACCGCGACTTGCCGACTGAAACGAAAACCGGAAAATTTCGATCGGATTTGTATTACCGAATTTCAGCCCAACAGATTAATGTGCCCCCTCTGAGAAACCGGTCATCCGATATCCCGACGTTGGCGAAACAGTTTTTAGACACGATCTCCTCCGAACAGAATCGTGAAGATTGCGAATTTACTCCCGACGCGCTTCAAGCACTCCGATCGTTCGATTGGCCGGGTAATGTCCGTCAACTTAAATTCGTGGTTGAATCCGCATTTTTCAATACTCAAGATTCCCGCATTTCTGCCCGGCATCTCAACATCGGCGATTCCACCTCCAAACCGGATGACGATTCCCTCGAATCGGAAACAATGCTCATGGATTTCAAAACGTACAGGGAAAAAGCGATTCTCCAAGCGGAGCGAAGTTACGTCGTCTCCCTGTTGAAACGAACCGGGGGTGACGTTCGCAAAGCAGCCGTGGAAGCAGACATGACCCGCGAATCCCTCTACCGTGTCTTGTCTCGATGCGGTCTCTCCATCAAAGACTACAAAAACAAAACACCTGACAGCTCTTAGCCCCGTAGTCATTCCGATATCAAATGATTGAATAACCGTTTACCAGGGAATGGGCTGGCTGGTTCCAGCGCCCGGACCAAGGAAGATCGCGTTCCAGAGCAGGCGGGTGGTTTCGGGATAGTAGGCACGCTCGCACGGCTCGAACGGGAAGAGGATGATCTGCCCCTTTCCCTTGGACTCGCGAGTAAGGTAACACGATTGGGCGAAGCGTTGCCTCGCCTCCGGCCAGACCAGCCCGCTGACACGCAGCGTTTTCTCATCCACCAGACGAACGGGAACCTGCACGGGAGGTAACGCGAAATAGGCGTTCGAACTTCGCACCATCACCGCCATTGGACTAGAAAGACCGAACGCCAGCCAATGGTCACGGTCCGTGCGCGCTCGAAGAAACGCGCCCTTAGGGCTGAAACGGCGTTTCCATGAGTCATCCCGTTTCAGTTTTTCTTCGTCGCTATCTTTCTTTTTAACCGGTTTCGTTGCGGATTCGATCTGAGGGGGGCTGTAGTCCCAGATATCCGCCTGGCTGGCGGTGGCGGTCAAAGCTTCTTCTTCGCGTTTTACCGCTTCTTCGTAGACATCCAGTTTGCTGAGTATCTGACTTCGCTCCCGCACGGACGAGAGGCCGGTTTTCGGATCGGTCAACATGCCCACCGACGATCCCACCGCGATCAGCGTGCCGCCGCCTTCGATCCAGAGTTTTAAGCGGTTCAGTCCGGACTCGCGAATGGAGCCGCGCAGATAGCCGGATGGGAGAATCAGTACGTTGTAGTTGCGCAAGTCGAGTGAAGTGATGCGGTCGATGTCGAGCGTCGAAATCCGGGTGCGGCATTGAGAGTCCAAGTAATTCCATAACGCGCCGAAGGATGTCGTACCGACGGTACGCCCCATGAACAAGCCGATCCGGGGTTTGGCCAGCAGGAGGAAATGCTGACCGCCCAGATCGATCGATTCCAGACTCAAGGCCGTATCGGCGGGAAGAACCTCGGCGTGGGTTTTCTGAATGATGCGGGAAAGGCAAGCCTTTAAATCTTCGGCGTTTTCGTGAATCCTTAACAGGAAGCTTCCTTTGGAGAATGCTTTTCCAGCGACTTGGAAGTCTTTTTCCGATACCCGGACGATGCAGCCTTGATTGAGGAGTTCGATCACGGCCTGGACCGATGCGTCGCTGTCACCGGTCAGCACGTAACCGTATTTGGCGGACGGGAGCGTTTTGGTGGCTCCGTATTCGATGGAATGGACACGCCGCATCGGGACGCTCACGGCTTCCGTCGCCTGACAGGTCACTGCTCCGTAAGCGATCGGCATCGACCATGAGGAGACGTCGTACAGCCGCGACTCGTTCTTCTTCTCTAAATCGAACCGCTCTTCTGCCAGGAATGAATCCTTCATTCTTGGATCGAATTCCAGGACGGCGTTGATCAAGAGGTTCAACGGCTGGGCGGTGGGGATAATCCAGGTTCCTTTGGGGAATGGTTTTTCGTTCAGGCGTTCTCCGAACGATGTCGTAATTCCTTTCGCGGTAAAGGATGCTTCCGCCCGATGGATTTCAAAGCCTTGGAAGAGAAGATTCTCGATCAGGCTTCGGCTGCGTGAAACGTTCGTGCCCGATTCGATGAGGTAGGCGTGGATGCCGTTCCCGGTGGGTCCGGCAATCGCCCTTTTCTTCTCTTCGTAATAATCCGTCAGCATGGCTTTACGCTGCTTCGCCAGGGTAGTGAGATTGGCGAGGGAACTGGTGATGTGGTGATGAACGGTTTCACGGTAGGTCATCGTCGTTCCCTCACGACGCCTTACCAGTGATCCCTGCACGCCCGCCTGCTCGTAAAGGATCATGATAGCCCCGGCGTAGGCGATCCACTCGGTGTAGCCCGGATACCACATATCGAGCCACTCGCGGGTGTAATAACTCCATCCGTGGCCGTCGAAGGCCTTGGCCTGATCCCGCGCAAAGATCGACGCCCACTTATGATGCACGGCAGTCAAATTGGGATTGAGCGGTTCGCGGGGCGGTGAAAACAGGTAGGTGTCCAACGCTCCCATTTCGTGCGAATCGACGAACAACTGAGGCATCCATTCCTGAAAAGCACGAACCCGCGCACGGGTTTCCGGCTGGGAGAGGATGAAAAAGTCGCGGTTGAGGTCGAACAGGTAATGGTTGCCGCGCCCCCCCGGCCAGAAACCCTGATGCTGGGCGCTCTGAACGTCGGGATTGGGAGCCTTTCCACTGAACGAGCGAATTTGAGCGAGAAAACGCTCGCGGCCGTCGGGATTCTGGATAGGATCGATGACGACAATTGTATTATTCAGAATCGCCCGCGTCGCCGGGTCTTTCCCTGCGAGCAACTGATAAGCCAGCCAGATCGCGGCATCGGTGCTGGAGAGTTCGCCCCCGTGGATGCTGTAGGCCATCCAGGCGATGGCCGGTGTGTTTTGGATGATGGTGTCGGCTTCCAAGGGGATGTCCAGCGTCCGAGGATCGGCGAGCTTTCGCAGAGCGGTTTTCGTGGCTTGAATTTTCGTCATGTTCTCCGCCGAAGAGACGACTAGATAATACAATTTCCGCCCTTCGTGCGTGTCGCCATAAGCCTTGAGTGAAACACGCTCAGATCGTTTGCTCAGTTCTTTGAAATAGGCGGTGGTCTCGTCATACGTGGCCGGACGTGTTCCGAAGGGATAGCCGAGAAACGCGCCTGGTTCCGGTACATCTGGATCGTAAGACGCCCCTTCGACGAAAGGAACCGTATAAGCGTTCTCCTCGTGCCCCATTGCGCCCCATCCAGCGAGTGGAGCGGTCAACGTAACGATAATAATAGAAAGACAAGCGAACAAAAGTATCTGAGTGAATTTCCCCTGCATGAGCCGGTTTCCTTTCAAACGTTTAATTAGAATCCTATCGTATCAAAGTTAAAAAGAAAAATCGACGGCTCGAACAAGGGGATCGCGGATCCCGGTCTTTACGCGACAGTTGCCTTGAGCGGGATGGGCATCATAATATCATCTATAACCATAAGTTAATCCAAACTTTTTCTCTCAAAATAATCGGAGAAGGGATACGAAACAATGAATGAATTGAATCGAAGAACGTTTGTGGCCAGCACGGCGGGAACGATCGCCGCCGGACAACTGATCGGAACGTCAAAATCCTGGGCGGGGGCGAACGACCGGATTCGCGTCGTTGTTGTCGGGGTTAACGGCCGGGGCAAAACCCACATCGCCGAACACC
>CAZSIZ010000331.1:0-1966 GCA_964606645.1 uncultured bacterium | reverse complement strand
ACGTTGAAGTCGTCGCGCTCTGCGATCCCGACCGCAAAGTGTCAGCCAGGCGAGCCGCGGAGTTCAAAGGCAAATACGATAAGGACGTGAAAACTTATGTCGATATGCGGGATGCTTATGCGGACTCCTCCATCGACGCGGCCAGCATCGCCACGCCCAACCACTGGCATGCGCTAGCCACGATCTGGGCCTGCCAGGCGGGCAAAGACGTTTACGTCGAGAAACCCGGATCGCATAACATTTTCGAAGGACGCAAGATGATCGAAGCGGCTTACAAATACCGCCGAATCGTTCAGCACGGGGTTCAACTGAGAAGCTCGCCCGCCCTTCAGAAAGCCGTTCAGCTGCTTCGCGAGGGGATTATCGGTAAGGTCTATCTGGCGCGTGGACTCTGCTTCCGCACTCGCCCATCGATCGGGAAGAAGCCGCCGAAATGGGTTCCCGAACACCTCGATTACAACCTCTGGCTCGGACCGGCGCAGTACCGCCCCTATTCCGAAAACCTGGTTCATTACAACTGGCATTGGCACTGGGATTTCGGCAACGGCGACGTCGGCAATCAAGGCGTCCACGAAACCGATATGTGCTTGTGGGGACTCGGTATCGAGACGCTTCCCGATAAAGTCTGCGCGATGGGGGGCAAGTTCCTCTGGGACGACGATAAAGAGACGCCTGAATGGCTCTCGACCAACTACAAATTTACACAGCATAACAAGATGATTCAATTCGAAACCCGCCCCTGGCGCACGAACGACGAAGCAGGCGCAGGCGTGGGGAACATCTTTTACGGCGAAGATGGATTTATGGTTATTCGGGGGTATAGTGAATTTGCGACGTTCCTTGGTTCGAAGAAAACTCCCGGTCCCAAAGGGAGTCAAGGCGGCAACCATTTCGCGAACTTCCACAAAGCGGTTCGCAGCCGGAAAATGTCGGATCAGAACGGTCCGGTGGAAACGATCCACTACGCTTCCGCCATCGCCCACTTGGGTAATATCGCTTTCCAAACCGGCGACACACTCGACTTCGATCCACGGATCGAACGTTTCAAAAACAACGACGACGCTAACCGCTTTCTCGCCCGGAAATATCGTGGAGAGTTTGTGGTTCCTGAAATTGTGTAAATCTTTTATTTTTCAATCATCCATCAAGCCGCTGAGAGGTTGGTCTCGGCGGCTTTTTTTTATATTCTGAAACTCTCCAATTCGTTCGATAAAATCAGGCTTAAGCACGTTCCCGGCGGACGCGTGGAAATTCTAAATCCTGCATCCTGAAAATCAGAATTTAAATCCTGCTTCGGAGAGTGTCGATTTTTCCGAAAGTAGTGTTGACATGAAGATAATATCACTTTATTATTAATGTTTCATAGCAATATAGCCGTATTCTGAATATTACTTTTACTATATATTTAAAACAAAATGTATTGGATTATTGTTGAAATTATAGGAGCATATTCAGTTTTTTTGGGATTGCGGGGAAAAAACCGGGATATCGGTCCATGAAAAGTTCCGATTAAAGCCCTTTTTCTGAGTTTATCGTTTTTTCGACGTTCGTGAGGTAATGACAATGAAAACACTTGTTCGAATCGTATCGCTCGTATTGGCCATTGGTTTCTCAACAACATTGGGTTGGACACAGGAAACCTCGAAACTGTCTATTTTTCCCAATTCGATTGATTTAGGCACCATTTCAGGGGGAGATATCCCCGATAAAAATTTTGAAGTGATAAATACCGGATCGACAATCGTCTCAGGAACCGCGACGATAAACAGCCCGTTTATCATTGTATCCGGGAGAGATTACGATATTGCCCCCGGCGATTCGCACACGATCGGAATCTCTATCGAATACACCTCACCGGGACAATACAGTGAAAATTTATTACTGTCATCAGAAACGAATAATAGCAAATCAGTCATTGCCAACGTTGGGGAAATGTACACGCCAACTCCGACGCTCACCCCGACAT
>CAZSIZ010000330.1:0-6942 GCA_964606645.1 uncultured bacterium | reverse complement strand
GGCTATTCGTTCGATCTTGATTCTTCTTGAGTGTCGTGCGAAAATCGGTGTTTAAGGAAAATACAACGCACCGCCGCCGGTCTGCCGGAGGCGGAATCAACTTAATACAAAGAAAGAAGGAGGAAAGACAATGTTACGTTATTTGATGATTGGAATGATGTGTTTCGTATCGCTTAGCGCGATGGGCCAGGAAAACCTGGAGGACCTGTTCACCCCGGACGGCGGCGCCTCGCCGATCACTTTGAACGGCGGCCAGAAATGCGCCCAGCATTTCACCGCCACGGTGCCTTTCGAGGGATTGCTCGTCAACGGCCCCACGTGGTCCGTGAGCGGTGAAAAAGGGATGACGATCCGCTTATACCCATGGGCGGGCAATTACGAAGCCACCGTGGCTCAGGCCCCGATAGCCGTCAGCGTGCTCGTCGATCTGATTGACAACGACTGGTTTCTCTGCGCCGCTGGATCGGAACAGCCCGCCGGTGAATACCTGTGGGAAGCCTCCGAGCCGACCAACTCCAATCCCGAAGCCGTCGATCCCTTCCAGGTCGGCTGCTGGCTGTATAACAGCAGTACGTACACCGGCGGTGAAGCCTATTTCAACGGCGTCCCTTATGGCGAAGCCGCAGTCGAGTGGGTACGCTGGTTTTCCGAGGATCAATCGAGTGGGGACTGGTTTCCATTCGCTTTCCCGGAAGGTGACGATACCAGCCTGGCCCAGAGTTTTTACGTGAACGACAGTTTTCAGTCCGTTGGAATCGCCAGCCCCACCTGGAACGGCGCCGGTGCGGGTTATCGCATGAGCCTGTACGAATGGGACACGGATTACGACACCACCGTCGCCAGTGCGCCCATCGCCCAGCAATCGTTCTCCAACCTTTCCGACAACGCCAGAAATGAGTTGATATTAGACACCCCCGAACTGGCCGGAAACTACTTGCTCGTCACCGATCAGCCCGTGCGCGGTGCTGGAAACGTCGGTCATTGGGGCTGGAACAACTCGGTTTGGGAAGACGTCGAGAACACGGCTTATGCGAACGGCATCGAAATCGATACCTATCCCAGCTTCGACTTTTTCGTCGGTTTACCCAGTTCCGAACCAGTCGGAAAGGATTTCGCTTCCCGCACCGTCACCGGCGTCGCCACAACCGTCACCACCTGGGAACTCTACTGAGAGCAAAATGTAGAGCTACTGGGAAATCTGCTGAAAGTAAATTGGTAAGCGAACCTTCGCTTTGAGCCTACCCTACTTAACTTAACTGAAAGTAGTAATTCAATAAGCGTGATTCCCCAAATAGAACGAACGAGACTAGACCCTTCACGCTTCTCATGTTTCTCCCTTTCAACAGCCCATAGCCAATCCGTGCTATGGGCTGCCTTCTTTAATATGAAGGGGGGGAGAAAAAAAGTATGGTATGTAGGCTATGCTTCGCTTTTAATCTATCCCACTTAACTACCGGCTAATTTGCATTTTCAGGGTGTCAAGAATAGGTTATAACTGCTTTTATGCAACCCTTGACCACAATCTTTCTTAGTTCATCAAATTTGATATTAACAATCACATCTGGATCGTTATTTAAAATTGGAACGTCACCATCGTGAAAATGAAAGTCCCAATACTTACCCTCATGTACGACATCACACCTGACGTCATATAGTAAATTGATTATTTCCTTAAGTTCGTATGGAGATTGGTCAATATTTGAGAAGCCTCGCTGTAATTGGTTTTTTTCTTGATCCGTGAGGAACTTATTAAAAAACTTGTGGACGTAAGTACGCGATTTTCCTTCCTTTTCAAATTTATCGTGCAGTTTAGCAATATTCTCGGCGCAAATAAGAAGAAATAGAAGTTGTAGTGAATCTTTTTTGGGCCGGATTTTTGGGAGTTCATCTGCAAGAGAAATTAGCCTTTGCGTCTGATGCATCATGATTTGAGCCGGATGTTTGGGATTTTCTGGATACATGTTCTCATTGGAATGTACGAAAGCCGTTGTTTCGGCACGGTTTTCAAAAAATGGTTCGTAAAATTCAATCCACTTATCCATTAGTTTTTCTTCTGTTGTGCCACAACATTAATATTTAAAAACAGTTTCATAGGGTGGATTGCGCTGTTTGCCCCACCTTTTCATCCTAGCGTGATTCCCAATCGATAACTCGGAAATCACCGATCCGAATCCGGTACTGGTTTTTTCTCCCTTTCAGTTTATTGCATCGATGAGGGCGGAGATTTTCTGCAAGGGATTCAATGATCCGTAAGATGCGATCGGCGGTTTTGAGTTCGATTTTATTAAATTCACGCTTTGCAATTGCGTTAAGTTCAACTCGATACCTCATGAGTAAGGCCTTGTTTCTCAAGTCTGATGTTGAGTTCTTTCCGCACTTCCTCAACGGGAATTCCGTCTTTCCCGCCGGGTTTTTTCTGGGCTTCTAACCGTCGATCGAATTCGGCAATATCTTCTTCCAGCCCCACGTCGTTATCCAATTCGTCGATAAAATCCGAAACCATTTGCACCTGTTCGGGAGGCAGTTCTCGAACTTTGCCGATCAGTTCTTCGGTCGCAGCCATCATTCCGATACGCTCCATTTTCAGATAGTCGAATCTGCATTCATTATACCGCGAAAAAACCGAATCAGTCAAAAAAATTACTGGTTTGGATTCATGTAACGGACAGTCTCGCAGGATGGATCACGTTTTTTGTTCCACCATTTTCATCCTCTGAAGATTCCCAATCGATAGTTTGAAAAGCACGTCCCATCCTGTAAAACTGAACCAGGGTGTCTTTGTTGTAATGAACTCCAATCCCGACTGAATAAAGACCGCCCAAAATTCCGATTTGATGCTTCTTACCATTGCGATATAATGAAGCGTGTAAGGTGCTAGGGAAGTGTGCGTTGATCGATAACAACCCGGAAAGGAAAATGGTGCCAATGATTGTTCAAACCGAAGTGGATGAAAACGGCGTCGTGAAAATGAGCGATCGTACTCTCACATAGTATACAACAAATTTCGTAGGGTGGGCCACGCTTTTCGACCCACCATTGTTAAGCAGGATGGACTACCGTTTCGGCAAATTAGGATCGTTCTCCTCGCGGTAATGCAAAAACCAATCCAGCCGGTCTTCCCGATCGGTCAATCCAGCAGGCACGGTTTTAGCCGCCGGATGGCTTTGAAAACGCCGAAGCATCTCATCCTCGAAATCGGCGATTACATCCTGAAATTCAGCTCGCCCAGCTAGGTTCGTCATTTCTTTGGGATCGTTTTGGAGATCGAACAGAATCCGTGTCCTGCCGGGAAGCGAAAATCCCGTCTTGTATCCGTCCTGCCGTTCGCGTTTCCCGGTCGAGTAAATAAATTTAAACTGCTTGTTCCGAATCATCGCTTCTTCGTTCTCATAATATTCACAAAAGACGGACGCCCGCTCCTCGCAAATTTTCCCATGCAGCAAAGGTAAAAGACTGCGGCCCTCCACTTCGGAAGGGACTTTTGCCTCGCAAAATTCGGCAACGGTGGGAAAAATATCGATGAATTCAACGAACGAATCCACTTCGATTTCCTGACGCGGCGATTGAGGCAGCCGCATGATAAGCGGCGCGTTCACGGATTCCTCGAACGATGTATGTTTCTCGAACCGCCCATGATGACCCAGGCTGTAACCGTGATCGCCCAGATAGATCACGAGCGTGTTCCCGCTCAGCCCGCATTCATCCAGTTCGTCCAACACCAGCCCGGCGTTCTTATCCATAAATTGGGTCGAGGTGTAATAAGACGCGTTGATCCGCTGGGTATCTTCCCGGCTCATGTCCCGGAAGATCTCCGGAATTTGCCAATCGTCTTCCGGCCCTATTTCCGGCACGTCGAATGATTCGGGATCGAAGGAATCGGAATATTCGATCGGAAATCGGAACGGCGAGTGGGGTTCGTAGAAACTGACGATCAGAAAAAAGGGCGTCTCCGAGTCCCGGTGATCGCGAAGAAACTGCTGCCCCTGCCGAGCGAACCAGGTTCCGGCCATATCCTCGTCATACGCGCCGAAGGGATCGTACATCCCGTTCAGCCACACGCTGGCGGGATCGCGAAACGGCTTCCACTGCGGCAGCACATCGATCTCGCTTGGAACCGGTTTCGGTGGATTCTTTTTCAGAAACGCCCGATGGTCTTTCATATCAAGAAGTCGGTCGAATCCGTGAGTCCGATTGCTGTTAAAGTGCATTTTCCCGAACGCGGCGGTGTCGTATCCCCGTTCGTTCAGCAATTCGGCCAAGGTCACGGGCGCGTCGCCGAGCGGGGTCCGCAATTGGGTGACGCCGATGTCATGCGGCATCCGCCCGGTAATCAGCGACTGACGCGACGCCGTACACATCGGGCAATTGACGAACGCATGAGTGAACCTCACCCCGCTCCGGGCGAGCCGGTCGATGTTGGGCGTCCGTGCTTTCTTATTCCCGTAGGCCCCGCTCACGTAGGCCGCATGATCGTCGCTCATCACGATCAGCACGTTCGGCAATTCCGCCGCAAAAGCACAAACCGTCCGCAAACCGGCCAAAACCAAAGACAACAGTGCGATAGAAATAAATCGAATCGTTCTCATAGTCCTTCTTCCATTAATTTATATGATGAATTTCGTAACGGATCGATGATAACATAATTTAACCGGTTTGATACGAAACGGGCCGATAGGTGGGTTCCGGAATCGAACGGTTTTCATCCCGCGCTGTTTCCAGCCATGCCTCTTTGGCGCGTAATGCTTCTTCCAGCGCTTTCATCGGTGTCTCTCCGAAGGCGGAGCAATACTTCAGATCGGGAATATCCGCAATATAACCTTCGTCTTCATCGCTATAGAAAATATTAATATGGTAATCTTTCATTCCATGTCCTCGAATTTAAGATCGTATTTTTCGATAAGTCTGATAAACTGCCGAATCTGATAGGGCTTAGCTTCTCCATGAACGTTTTGCAGGTTTAGAAATATGATGGCTTCCACTTTCACGAGTCAATTCAAATCCAAACGATTCAACCAGTCCAACGAATTCACCGAAACGGATATTCTTCGGAAGATGTAAAACACGCTCCAATAATTTCTTCTTATTCATTATATCCCGATCGATAAACAAACCTCAATACTTATTCTATTAACACATCATACTTAGTTTCAAACCTCAAGGCGTTCTCACCACCCGAAAACCGATGCTGCTGACTTTCCCGTCCGGTTTATACCAGAACCGAACCGCCGACCGGCAGACCCGGGGCGCATAGTTCCACCCGCCCCCCCGAATCACCCGCTCCGTTCCCGCCCCGTCGATCACAGGATCCTCCTGAGCCGAACTGGGATAGGCCGTATACCAATCCTGACACCACTCCCGAACGTTCCCGCTAACGTCGAACAGCCCCCAGGCATTCGGCGATTTCAGCCCCACTATCTTGGTCCCGACTGGTTCGTTGTTCCCGTTATACCAGGCATAGTTGTCGATAGAGTTATACTCAGGATCGTCCCCCCAGTAGAACCGCTCGGTCGTACCCGCCCGGCAGGCGTATTCCCATTCCGCTTCCGTCGGCAGTCGAAACGTCCCGGCTCCCATCTCGTTCAACTGTTCGATAAACGCCTGGCAATCCTCCCAGGAAACTTGTTCGACGGGAAGGTTGGGATTCTCGTGGAAATAAGATGGATTCTCACCCATGACGGCTTTCCATTGCCCCTGAGTCACTTCGTATTTCCCGATATAAAAATCCTGGGTAAGCGTCACTTGATGCTGCGTTTCGTCTGGATATCGGCCAACCTCGGTTGTCGGTGATCCCATCACGAAGGCCCCCGCCTCGATCAGCACCATTTCCAACGGTTTCGCTTCGGCAGCAAGTCCTGGAAGGTCGATCGTAAGGGTTTCCGTCTCACCGGGCGTCGGAGTTGGAGTGCCGGTCGGCGTTGGGCTTAGGGTGCCGGTAGGCGTCGGTGTTTCCGGAGTCGCCGTCGAGGTAGGAGTGAATGTCGGCGTCGGCGTGGTCGATGATTGAGTCGCAGTCGATGTCGGCGTAAAAGTCAAAGTCGGTGTGGAAGGCGTCGTCGATGACAGCGGCGTTGAACTCGGCGTCGCTGTCGGTGTAGCCGTCGGTGTCGAGGATTGCTCTTCAGGCGTGGGCGTGAAAGTCGGTGTAATTGTTGGTTCCTCGCCGGGATGAAGACTGATCGTCTCCGGATCGTTTTCATCCCCGTCAAGAAAATCACCACTGTAGTACTTATCCCGTTCGATGGGAATGATTTCGAAATTATCCAGATACGCAATCAACGTATCGGACGAGCTGGTGTTCATTATTTGAATGATGGCTTGGAAACTCGTCCCGCCCGGAACGCAGAACGTGGTGAGCCGTTTGTACCCCCCAACGAAAAATTCCCCGTTGTCCGGAGTCGTGGTGGAGACGAAGATATTCGGGCTTTGATCCACCGTCGCGATGGTGACGGATGCGTACGGATTTTCCGTCCGGATCGTGCAGCGGACCAACGCCGCCCCGTCCGATTGAACGGTGGGGCCTAAAATCATAACACCGTGTCCGGGCATGGCGGCGATGACGGCTCCCCGTCCGTCCGTGGCCCCCTCGAATGCCTGATCGGTAGGAATCGAGGCAAAGACGGTGATGGCTTCGGGAATCATTCCAAAACCCGCACCGATCACCGTGATATTGTTTTCTTCTTCCGTCGCGCCGGAGAAATCGATAAGAGTCGATTCGTTCTGTGCAAAACAATTGGTTGCACAACACAGGAAAATGAATAGTGCGAGAATACCGGCAAACCGGCTGAATGCGTTCATCGTAACCTCCACGATGGGTACGAATCATTTAGACTATTTTTCAAGAATACGTTCTGATAAGCGTTTCTAAAAAACCCTAGGTTTTTTAGAATTCCTGAAGTGTACCCCATTGTCAAGACAAATTTTCACCTATTTTAAGGTAGGTTA
>CAZSIZ010000329.1:0-6976 GCA_964606645.1 uncultured bacterium | reverse complement strand
ACGGGTCACACCGGGTGACTCCGGGTGGGTCAGACTAGCCCGGCGGCTGACACTGATTGACTGCCGGATTTCTTCGATGCGCCGGTTGATCAACTCGATTTGACTCATGTCTTATCTTTCAAGGATTAATTACATCGTATTCAAAAAGAATAGTTTATAAATTATATCTAATAAGTAAACTTAATATATTTCAAGTAGTCCAATCGATTTTGGCTGTGATTATTTATTCATCTTGGATATATTATTCATTCCAAATGGAACTGAAGAATGCTTATCTTTTCTGATATGAGGGGCAGGAAAAAGGGATAGCAGAGGGAAATTCACACAATATATTGTATGTCGATTTAGAGTATCTAAGATATGTTGTGATTAGGTTTTCGATTCTCGACTATTAACCGTATTATTACGGTTAATCCGTCATAGGCTCGTGGAATAAATAGACACGGAAGAATCCTGGATGGAAGACGAGTTCCGCGTCTTTCTGTTCCCAATGCGTCAAGTACAGAAATGGGGGGTTGGGTTTCGGTTCTCCGTTGGGAAGCGCGTTGGCTTTCCGGTTTATCCAATAAATGAGATTGGCGGATTTATACAGACTCTCCCGTTTCTCATCGATGAATATTGGAATCCCTTCCCAGTGCCCCGCCTCCAGCCGGGCGCAGAATTCGTGGATTTCCTCCACGTGTTGGTCGACGGCTGCCCGATGACGGATAAAGAGCGTGTAATCGATCGTCTGGGCCTGGATATAGACGAACAAAACCGTCAACACGACCATTCCAATTTTCCGGTTCCAGAGACATGAAATACCGAAAACGAAAGAGAGCGCGGCGAGAAATCCTCCCCCGGCCCAGACCGTTTCTCCTTTGAGTTGTTTCATGAAGTCCAGGGACGGTGCATTCGTGAAAAAGTCATGGCTGTAGCAAAGGCCTCTCCAAACGTCCGGCAGCCAAAAGCCTCCAGCGAACCAAGCGACAATCCCCAGGAGCATCGATGTTTGCACGATCCATTTCCGGAGATTGACTGACGCCAATCCGCCCATTGCCGCCACGCATAGAGGGATCAGCAGCAGGTTTCCGTAACAGGCATGGCGCAGCGAAATCGACCAGGGTTCCATGTCCGCACGAAGTATCCGGTACAATGAGACGGAGATCACGATTGAGAGAGAGAGAAATATCAAAAAACTTGAAATCGTTTTAAGCGCCGGTTCGTTTGAAGAACGGGAAAATAACGTTCTCAGCCACAGCATCACCGCCAGGGTTGGAACGAGAAGCGCTCCTTCCAGCCATAACGCCGTGCCATGCGCCCAGAAACGGTTGATAAACAGGAAGAATAACGCGCTCTCCGATTCGCCCAATTTGACATCGGAATAAAACAATGAAAGACCATCGCCCGCCAAATAACCGAACCACCACCACAGGGTCACAGTCAGAACGGTGAATACGCTGGATGAAATGACAAACGGAGCGTAACTGCTCTGCCGCCGCAGCCAACCATACAGCATCCATAGCAAGATACACACAACCACCACGATGGCTTGCACCCGTGTCAGTACCAATGCCGAAAGGATGATTCCAAGATAGATCCCATCCCGAATGGTGGGCCGTTGATTCACCCGCATCCGTGAAGCATGGGCAGCGGCCCATAAGGTTAAAGGAATCGCCAGGTTTTCACTCAGCGTCCACTGGGTGTAGATTGACGTGGGATAGAGTAAGTAAAGCAGGCAGGCGAAACGGCTGTCACGAACGTTAAGAAACAGGCGTGAGAGTGAATACAGGGGATATAAGCCTAAAAAGTAAATCGCTGGATTGATCCAGGATTGAATGATCTCTACCCATAAGTAATTCGGTGCGATATTCCCAATGGCAAGAACAGAGGGATAGAGTGGCGGAACGGGAAAGTGCTGGTGAAGGTCGAACGTGGAGAAATGATACAACCCATGCGCCATGGATTTGTAAAAAACCATATCCCAGCACACTTCGAGGATCGGGGTGTCGATATTGGCTAGAATTCCAAAAAATAGAACCGCCGGGAAATAGAGAAAGGCGAGTCTGAATTCACCCTGTCGATTCAAGAAAAAAGATTTCATCTGAAATGGATTGGCACTCGGTGTCATCTGGATACTCAAGGTATAAAGGTGGCTTCCTGCCCGTTTGTCAATCCTCATACGGGCTGGGCCGGGAATCGTTTGAAAGAAAGTGATTCTATCTCAATTTTGTTTGAGTTCGAGTGGTCAAGCGTTGTGCGGGATAACCTTACCCTCCCTTTTTCATCCGATCGCCTGCTTGTCGTAATTGTTTTTCCGCTTTTAACGAGCCGAATTCCTTCTCCATTTTCGCTTTCATGGTACTATTTGAATACAATCGCGGTGTTCACCAATCGGTTTCGATGCGGTTGAAACACACCGTTAGTGAGATTGTCTGGGGGATCGTTATGTTGAATCCGGAAGAAAAATTCGGCTCCATTTCGCTGACTTTCGACGACGTGCTGTTAATGCCCGGTTACTCGGAATTGCTGCCCAGCGAAGTCGATGTATCGTCCCGGTTCGCCGGAGATATTGTCTTATCGACTCCCTTGTGTTCGGCGGCGATGGACACCGTGACGGAAGCGCGCTTGGCGATCGCCATCGCTCAGGAAGGCGGGATCGGGGTGATTCATAAGAATCTGTCGATCGAACAGCAAGTCGCCGAAGTGGATCGGGTCAAACGTTCGGAAAGCGGGATGATCGTCGATCCCATTACCCTGGGGCCGGATGAGAAAATCCATAAAGCGTTGTCCCTCATGGCTCAATACCACATCTCAGGAATCCCGATTACCCAGAAAGGCAAACTGGTCGGTATCCTGACGAACCGCGACACACGCTTCATCGACGACGCCAACAAACCGATCAGGGACTATATGACGGAAAAGGGATTGATCACCGCCCCGATCGGCACGACTCTCGAAGACGCTGAGAAGGAACTTCATATCAATCGAATCGAAAAATTGCCCGTTGTCGACAATGAAGGCAATTTGCGGGGATTGATTACGGTCAAAGACATCGAGAAAAAACGCCGGTATCCCTTCGCCGCGAAAGACCAACTGGGCCGCTTGCGAGTGGCAGCCGCTCTTGGTATCGGCGAGTTGGATGTAACGGAACGGGCGGAAGCCTTGGTCCAAGCGGGAGTCGATGCACTGGTGGTCGATTCCGCTCACGGACATACCTCGCGTGTCGGTCAGGCGGTTTCTCGGCTGAAAAAAGAATATTCGGAAACGGTCGTCGTGGCGGGCAATGTGGCGACAGCCGATGGCGTGAAATTTTTATGTGACCAGGGTGTTGATGGAGTCAAAGTGGGCATGGGACCCGGCTCGATCTGTACAACCCGCGTCATCAGCGGTTCCGGTGTTCCCCAAATCACCGCGATCTACGATTGCGCCCGTGCCATCGAATCCTACAATGCGGCATTGATCGCCGATGGCGGGATCAAGTTCTCCGGCGATATCGTGAAAGCTCTGGCGGCGGGTGCCGATTCCGTCATGATCGGAAGCCTGTTCGCCGGGACCGAAGAAGCGCCCGGTGAGACGATCATCTACGAAGGACGAACGTTCAAAGTCTATCGTGGTATGGGATCGCTGTCCGCTATGCAGCAAGGCAGCAAGGAGCGATACGGACAGGGAAACGTGAAAGAACCGCAAAAACTGGTCCCCGAAGGCATCGAAGGCCGTGTTCCCTACAAAGGCAGCCTCTCCGGTTACGTTTTCCAACTTGTGGGTGGATTACGAGCCGGGATGGGATATTGTGGCGCGAAAACGATTGGCGAGCTCCATCGACACACCCGCTTCACTCAGGTCACCCAAGCCAGCCTGCATGAAAGCCATCCTCACGATATCGTCATTACCAAAGAAGCCCCGAATTACCGGCTGTAAAATCCTTTCATCCTATCCTGGCATTCGGAAAAGTAGGGGCAGGTCTTGTGCCTGCCCACGTTCGATCCAAGTAGAATTCTCTTGTCCAAATTGATTCGTGTCCCGGACTGCTTGGACTATTTCCCTTTTTCCTTTCGCATTTTTTCCTGATAGACCATTCCTTTGTCGGAAGGAGTTTTCTGACACTTCGGGCAAATCGTCGTTGCCACCTTTCCAATTGGCGGAACGCCCATGACCCATTTGCCTTTAACCAGTACCCGATGACATTTCTCGCATACGGTAATCATGATGAATTCTCCAATAGGCTCTTCTTCAATGATAGAGCGGTTTTCAAAAGTATTGTCGGATTGAACGCGTTACGACTTGATAGATCCCGCGCTTTTTCGGGATTTATCAAACGCCATTACGGACGTATTTTTGAAAACCAGCCTAGAAGAAAAACCATGTATCGAAAAAGTCGGAATGCCAAACGCCCCCTCCCCCTCCCCATTTTATGTAACAGAATATCATATCCACTGACTCTATACTATATCGAAATGTCGTTCGACCCCAAAATACTCGATCCAGCACCGGGGGCGGACGTAACCCATTTCTTATGAATCGGGAAGACGATTGACTCCCCCTATCCTTAACCGGCAATCATTTCCTATAATAGAGAATCAGTGCACTCCAAACAACAGGTCGAGTAAGCCGTCATGATCGAACATCTCCAAGGGAAAACCGCGTTCATCACCGGAGGCAGCCGGGGCATCGGCAAATCAATCGCGATGCGGATAGCGAAAGCGGGCGCGAAGGTGGCTCTCTGTGCCCGCCGGGAAGCACTTCTGAACGAAGCAGTGGACGAACTCAAAACCGTGACGCCGGACGTATTGGGCATCCCCGCCGATGTCTCTGTCGCCAGTCAAGTCGAATCGTGCGTTCAGCAAATCGAAAGCGCGTTTGGGCCGATCGATATCCTGGTTAACAACGCCGGAATCTACCGTTTCGGTAATGTGACCGATACGACGCTCGACGAATGGGAGAGCCAGTTCGCCATCAACTTAAAAGGACCGTTTTTGGTGACTCAAGTCATCGCGGAACGAATGAAAGAGCACCGGTCGGGGCGCATTATCTTCATCTCGTCCGCCATCGCCGTTGTCTCGCCTCCCGCCAATGCGCTGTATACAGCCACGAAACGCGGGCTGGAAGGTTTCGCGGGCAGCATCGCACAGGAACTTTGCGACTATGGGATCACGTGCCATGTCGTTCGGCCCGGTTTCACCGACACGCCCATCTTCGACGATATCGGGAAACCGGATTGGGATATCGATTGGATCGCCCCGGACGAGATTGCCGAAGCGGTCGATTTTCTCTGCCGCCTGCCCAAACACGCGCAGGTTCCCGAACTGAACTATATCACCACGTTTCAGCGGATAACATATTGAGGTTATCGATGACTGGTTTAGAAAATGAAATCATCGCGATCACCGGGGGCAGCCAGGGCATCGGTTATGCAACCGCATCGAGACTGGGAAAACAGGGCGCGCGAATCAGTCTCTGCTCGCGTCGGGAAGAGACGCTGCGCCAAGCCGAACGCCAACTTCTCGATGAAGGGATTGACGTGTTGACGGTCCAGGCGGATGTTTCAAACGAAGCGGATGTCGAGCGTTGGTTTTCGCAAACCGAAGCGCGTTTCGGAGCCGTCTCGATCCTGGTGAACAACGCAGGCATCTCCGGCTACGGGCGGCTGGAGGAACTGACGGAAGCGCAGTGGGATCGAACGATGAGCGTCAACTGTCGGGGTTCGTTTCTGTGCACCCGCCGCGCACTACCGAACATGATCCAGGTGAAAAATGGACGCTTGGTTTTCATCTCATCGGTCGCCTCCCAGTACTACCGAAACGGACATTCGCTCTACTTCGCCAGTAAATGGGCGTTGAACGGTTTCGCGCATTGCGTGGCGAAGGAAGTGAACGAACATAACATTCACGTACATATTATCTGTCCAGGCATGACCGAAACCCACTTTTTCGACGAGGCGGGAGGGCGGCCGCATCCACCCGATAAGCCATACATCGAGCCGGATCAAATCGCGGAGATGGTCGAACGCAACTGCCGCCTTCCCCAGGGATTCGACATGAATGAATACAGCCTCTTCCCGTCCTGGCAGTTGTACAATTTCGGGATACGGCGATAGGAGATTTTCATGAACGACAGTAAAACGATTGCGATTATCGGCGCTTCGGCCAACCGCAGCAAATACGGCAACATGGCGGTGCGGGCATTCATCGACCAGGGGTATACCGTCTACCCTGTCAATCCCAGGGAGGAGGAGATCGAAGGTCTTCCCTGTTACAAGTCGATCCTGGATCTACCCGGTCCGGTCGAGACCGCCAGTTTCTACCTAACCCCGAAACGAACCATCACCGTTCTGGACGATCTCCCCCAAAAAGGTGTCAAGACAGTCTTCCTCAATCCCGGCACGGCGGATGACGCGGTTGTTCAGCGAGCCAACGAACTGGGCCTGGAGGTTATCGAAGCGTGCAGCATCCTCGCCGTCGGCAAATCCCCCTCCGACTATTGAATCCCCTATTGTTGCAATAAAACGGTCACACGAAACACGAGCATTATCGGCATTAAGTTTAGATACACTTCTTTGATCGTTATAACGGGGCGACGTGAGCTACGCTGCCCCTTCTTTGTCCGTTGTTTCCGGTTGAGAGTCCAAGTATAATCGTTGCCGCAGCGAATCGCGTTTTTCCACTCTTCAGATAGAATATACGAGAGACAAGGAAAACCGCGTATTCGTACCCCGAAAGGAGCTCACTTGTGTCTCGATCCAAAGTCGCGATCCTCCGCACGTCACCGCGCACGGTCCTGGAGGATTATCATCAATTGTTAAACCTGGCGGGGTATCAGGACGTGATCGCCAAAGACGCCGATACCGCGCTGAAGATCAATATCAGCTGGCATTTCTTCTATCCCGGCAGTTCCACCGTTCCCTGGCAGTTGGACGGCGTGATCCGCGCCATGAAAAAGGACGGCTACGATCCCGGCCAGATCCACGGGTGTCATAATCGCACGGTCGTGATCGATT
>CAZSIZ010000328.1:1415-6981 GCA_964606645.1 uncultured bacterium | reverse complement strand
TCTTCTCAAAGTTTTATCTGGATAACTCTTCTACAATTTCATGCGATTGCCCTGTACCCACGACCCGTCACACACAACCCAACCGATCGAATGTGGAAGCGGCGGACAACCAATGCTTCCCCATGTCGGTCGCCAATAGTTTGGACTACTTAAAAAATCGCTTTGAGTTGAACGTTCCTCACACACACAAACAGGGATTGAAAGGAGACGACAGTCTCGTCGGTCAGTTGGATCAAGAAGCCAATCGTACGGCCACGTCACGCCGCTCAGGCTCCGGGACGTGGTTTACACCGATGGTTAATGGAAAGTTCAAATATTTAAACGACAATGGATTGCAAGACAAACTGGTCCATAAACATCAAGGACGAGGCTGGGGAACTCCTCCCGGTCAAGCCTTGGCGGATGGGGATCATACAAGTTCGGGGATCACGTCAACCGACAAAGGAAGCGCAGTCACATGGGAATGGATTTGCCAGGAATTAAGAGATGGCGAAGATGTGGAAATTTGCTTCAGTTACGATGACGCCGACGGTAAACCCACGGGTGGACATGCCGTCCGTGTGTTCGAGTGTGGGCAGATATTGGGTATCCCCTGGATCGGATTCGTCCACGACGGAGACCAAACCAGCGATACCAATGGAAAAGAAACCGTACGTATCCCAGTGATGGATACTGACGGGGACGGTATGTTGAATATCGCGCCTCGGATTGAAATTCGCTTTGCCTTTTCCGAGTCGATGAAACCATCGCCGACCCCCACCCCGACCTCTACGCCGACATCCACTTCGACACCGACATCGACGAGTACGCCGACCAATACACCCACAAGTACAAGTACACCCACAAGTACGCCAACCAATACGCCACCGACTACACCGCATCCTAGAGCCCATCCGTCACAAAAATTTACTCCTTATTAGATTCCCCACGCCTCTACTCCTTCGTGGACTCCCTCGTGGACCCCCACTCCGACGTCCACACCGACTCCCACATCGACATCCACACCAACGTCTACGCTAACACCCACACCAACCCGAACGATACCACCGTCGCCCACACCCACGACCACACCGAAAGCGTGTTATACCTATTTCACGATTGAAGAGCCGAATACGCTTCCTTCCGGCGGAACGCATGGGGATATTTTGCTCTACGTTCCAGGTGGAACGCCGCTGATCGTTCCGGGAGGCACGAATCCCGACTTGCTGCGTTCATTCCGCTCATCGCAAGATGAAAACGTAAACGCTGGATTGGACGGCTTCGATATCATCTATCTGGATGAAACGGCTAGACCGGGCGACGAAACAATTGACCACCGAATTATATTTACCACCGAAACACGTTTCGTCATTACCGACCTCAGCCACCCAATGTCGGGCGCGACGGTGAGTGATGGTGATCTCTTGTTGAACAACGGCGGGATCATCTTGAATGGAGCGATCCTGGCGCCGCTGGACTTGTTGGATACAAGCGGAAATTCCGTTCTCTCTTTAGGTGTTGACGCGCTGGAGGTGGAGGGATTGCTGGATGGATTCGATGCTCTAGCGAATACGGTAGTAACCGATCTCTCCACCTTATCGGCTTTAACGAAATTGGGCCGTGTGGATATCATTCTTTCCTTTGAAGAAATCAACGAGACCTATATCGCGGGGACAAGCAGCCTGCTGCCATCCGGGACGGAAGTAAGCGCAGACGATCTCATTGAAATCATTGTAAGTTCTTCCGGGATGGCGGCTTCGGTGATCCGGTCGGGAGCGGATAAAATTCCCTCAACCGCCGTGAGCATCCTCGAAGGTTTCGGTGTCTTAAAAAATCGGGGCTTGGATGCGGCCGGAAATTGCCTTCTTGAAGACCGTATCTATAACGAGTTGGCGGAAATTTACTTTTCCACTTCATTGGACGATGTCGACCTCCCGGTTGAATTTTACGAAGGAGACTTGCTGATCCACCGGCTTTACACCACCCCGAAAAATGAGGTCATTGCGACCAACGCCGAATTGACTGGAAACAGACAGAAAGATTGGGGTTTGGACGGTGTCGATCTCGATCCCATTCGCGTGGGTGTGCCGGCTACCCCAACGCCCACCCCAATTACGAAGGTAACGCCGACCCCGACTAAAATACCCCCGACGGAATTTCCACCCGTCATTCCATCTCCGACTGTGACTCCGACTCCAACATACCCCCTCCTGATTCCTCCAGGCGATCTGGGAAAATTCTTTATCACCGATGATAGGGAATCCACCATCGATTTGAGTGGTGGAACCGATTTCGACAGTGATCCCGAGCCTGAACTGATGCTACGATGGGCTTTTCGGGAGGAAAACGACATCCTGGATTACCATATTTACGTATCCGTGGATGGTGAACGCCCGGCCTTTTTAGGCCGTACCGGTGACACGCTCAATACGAGTTTCCTTTGGAAAAATGGAGCGGAACGGATGACGGCGACAGCGTTTAAGGGCGGTCCCGAATACGGTCATTCCTACAGTTTTAAGGTCTACTTGCTCACGAAAAGCGGTTCTCCCGCCGTGATCGGTCCGGTGTTGACGGATGGCGCGGTTTCCTTAGAATATATTACGCCAACGCCCACCCCCATCCCTCCCGGACAATCCGTTCTCTTAGTCTTCGATGAACCGAATTCGACGATCGATCTTTCCGGAAGCACGGACTTGGATTTGGATAGCGAACGAAACCTGACGATTGCCTGGGTTGCCGATCGAGGCGCCGCCACCGATTGGCACCTCTACGTGCAAGCCGGTTTGGACGGGATGAAATTCCTTGGCCGGACGGGAAGCGGCGATTCGACGTCATTCGATTGGACGAAAGGCGGAACCGGTTTGAGCGTGGCATTCACCGATGGGCCGTTATACAATTCGATCTATTCCTTCCGGGTCATCCGCATCGATGGTGCGTTGGATACGAAGGACATCATCGATCAGAACGGATTGGTTGGCTTTAACAGTATAAGCGGTGGATCGCTCAGGCTCAGAAGGTCCGCACCGCCGAATCTCCTGACCGAGAAAATCGCCGTTTACGACGATCTCCTAGGCGGTGACAATCTCACGCCCAACGGAACCAATGGATCGGATGAGGACGTATTGGATTCACGGGCGTTGCAAATCGCCTGGAACTTCGGAACGGATACTTTGAGAGCCGCCGATTATCACGTCACCGTAAGCGTGGATGGAGCGCCCTTTAAGTATCTTGGACAAACGTCATCAGGAAAGATCAATTATTTCTTATGGTCGTCCGGTCTCGAATTCAATACGGGTAAAGATTTCAGGAACGGTCCTCAAGGCGGTCACACCTATGCCTTCCGAGTATTCTTGATTCCCTTGGAAGGAAAGTTAAGATCGTTGACCAGTGGAACCCTAACCTACACGACGACCGATGAGTAACAAAAAGCAGCCCTGGTCCTAGCGAAATCACTCTGCCAAAACAGGGAGTGACCGATCTCCTTGTGCCTCCACCCAGTTGAATCCAAACACAGAGAATCTCCCTAGAAACAACTATCCTTGAAACGTCTTTTCAGATAAAGTGAAATTTAACCGTTGCGATAGGTTTCTGCCACGGTTTTCATTTTATGAAAGAAAAAAGGCGATCCATCATGCACCAGGTGATCGAATGACTGCGACAAAGAAAAAACAGATTGAGTTTTGCGACTTCGAGTTAAGTAAACCCGTACACAGAGCCTTGAAAGATGTGGGCTACGAAACACCGACGCCCATCCAAGCGGAAACGATTCCACTGGTTCTTTCCGGCCGGGATGTGGTCGGCCAGGCGCAGACCGGCACCGGAAAAACAGCGGCCTTTGCTTTGCCCTTGCTGACTCAAATCGACCTCAAACTCATGAGTCCCCAGGTGTTGGTTCTCACCCCGACACGGGAACTGGCTATCCAGGTCGCGGAAGCGTTTCACCGGTATGCGGCCCACATGAAAAATTTCCATGTCGTTCCCATTTACGGCGGACAGGATTACAGCACTCAATTTCGTCAATTGAAACGCGGGGTTCACGTCGTTGTGGGAACCCCTGGTCGGGTGATGGATCACATGCGGCGCAAAACCCTCAATTTAGACGATCTGAGTTGTCTGGTCTTGGATGAAGCGGATGAAATGCTTCGCATGGGATTTATCGACGATGTGGAATGGATATTGGAGCAGACTCCATCCAAGCGTCAGATCACCCTTTTTTCAGCGACGATCCCGCAAGTAATCCGGCGAATCGCGAAAAAGCATCTTACCCATCCCAAAGAGATTACGATCCAATTACGGACCACAACCGCAGAGACAATCAATCAACGTTTCTGGATGGTCAGCGGCCTTCATAAACTCGATGCGTTAACCCGAATCCTGGAGGTCGAACCTTTCGATGGCATGATTGTCTTCGTACGTACCAAGATCGAAACGGAGGAATTGGCGGAAAAACTGGAAGCCCGCGGTTTCGCATCCGCCGCGCTTAACGGTGACATGCCGCAGAAACGGCGTGAGAAAACGGTTGAGAACTTACGTTCGGGAAAACTCGACATACTCGTCGCGACGGACGTAGCCGCCCGTGGTCTGGATGTCGAGCGAGTGAGCCATGTGGTCAATTACGATATCCCTTATGACACGGAATCTTATATCCACCGCGTGGGCCGCACCGGGCGAGCAGGGCGTCAAGGCGAGGCGATTCTCTTTGTCGCCCCTCGCGAAAGACGCATGTTACGCGCGATCGAAAAAGCCACGAATCAAAAGATCAGCATGATGGCGCTCCCCACGACGGAAGCGGTTAACGATAAACGGATCGCCCAATTTAAAGAACGCATTACCGACACGCTTGCAGTGGAAGGATTAGGCGATTTCTATCAACTGGTCGAACAATACCGGCAGGAGCATAATGTTCCCGCGTTGGAAATCGCCGCCGCCCTGGCCAAGATGGTGAAAGGCGACGAACCGTTTTTATTGGTGGATAAACCTCAAAAAGCCCGGGTTAAATCGATTGAAAAACCACAAAAGAAAAAATCGGAGACTGCCCGGCAAAAGAAAACCACTCCACCCGAATTGGGAATGGATCGTTTCCGGATCGAAGTCGGACACAATCATAAGGTTAAACCGAAAAATATCGTTGGCGCCATTGCAAACGAAGTGGGATTGGACAGTCAATATATTGGACGTATCGATATCTTCGATGATTTCAGCACCGTCGATTTACCGGAAGGAATGCCCCGTGAACTATTGCGTGATTTGAAAAATGTATTTGTGGCGGGGCAGCGAATGAGAATCACACGGTACGATCGAACAGGAACGAAGCAAAGAACAACCAAAAAGAAGAGTGAGTCAAAAAAGAAAAGCGCGGCGAGGGCGAAAGGGAAGAAGAAACGAACGCCGAGGTCAAAACGCAGTAAATAACGTTGACCCCTATCGAGAGGTACTCCATTTGTAATTGATTCGCCGCTGCGTATTGTCAATCCTCGATTGTGGGGATTATCCATGTCGAATGATCCAATCAAATTATATAATGTACCCCAATATTCGGACAGTGATTTAAGGTGGGAAACCTCGAAGCCGAGAACAGATAAAAGAG
>CAZSIZ010000328.1:0-1313 GCA_964606645.1 uncultured bacterium | reverse complement strand
AATATCCGTACTTGCTAAAAGGGCTGAAGATTGAAGAGCCGAACCAAGTGTGGTACACCTCATATTTTGGTACAGCACTACAAAATATTTTTAACGAAACCGGCTCATTGATACACGAAAACGAGTAATTTCCAGGAGGCTTGCTAGACATGTCGAATTCGGGTGTGTAGAATAAGATTGAATATTAAAGCTGGTAAATTGCTCAATGTGAATGGGACATTCCGGATAAATTTGATTGGTAAAGAGAGAGATATTTTTTAAAAAAGTTATTTTATTTCAGATCACTTAAAGAGATACCTTGAATTGTCAGATACCCTGTGCAATATTTGCTAGTATATTTTACATTCATTTTATCGTTTGGAGGTTATTGCTATGTGTGAACACTGTACACGACGAGCGTTCTTAGGAACAGGATTGGCTAGTGGATTGATGCTCGCCAACGCACCCAGGGAACACGTGTGGGCTTCGCAGTCAGCGCCCACTCAACGCCAGGGAAATAATCGAATATGCGTCATTTTCTCTGGCACACCCGTGCCGGAGGACCGTAATTGGGGAGTCGGTGCAAATCGGGTGATGGAAATGAAAAATCACCTAGCCAAGATAGAAAAGGAACTGGGAAACATCGAACTGATCGTGGGGCAATCGAGCGATGAACAACAAACGGAATCTCTGTTGAAGAAGGCTGGTCCGAAAGCACCCGTACTTACGATCAACGTGCAGAACTTTGCTTTAACAAGGGTCGTGAAGCCGATTCTTGAAAATAATCATCCTATGGTGGTATTCTCTCTGCCGGCCAGCGGTCACGATTGGATGTATGCTCCCCGTTGGCATCGTCAGGGAAATCGCGTCACTCTTCTTGCCAGCAGCGACCTCAGCGAACTCGAACGAGCACTCCGTCTGCTGAGAGTCATTCCCATGATGCAGCAGACTCGAATTCTTCTCTTTCCGCCCGCTCGAGGTACGGCGGCAGCCCAGTCCCCGAAGGAAATAAAGAAACGTTTAGGGGCCGATGTCGTGGCCATCGAAGAGAAGGCTTTCACCGAAATGCTCTCCAGCACGGAAAACAAAGCCGTTCAAGCCGAAATCAACCGCTGGACAAAGAACGCGAAGAGGATCATAGAGCCAAACGAAGAGGATATCAAAAAGGCCGCCCGCGTCAGTATCGCACTTCAGCGTCTCCTTGAACGGGAACAGGCTCAAGGGCTGGCTGTGGGGACCTGTATGGGATGGTTGTCTAAAGGATTCCCCTGCCTGGGATTTGCTCGTCTCCGCGACATCGGTATACCCGCAGCATGTGAAGGGGATATGGACTC
>CAZSIZ010000327.1:0-7026 GCA_964606645.1 uncultured bacterium | reverse complement strand
AAAAGTGCGCCTTCTCCCCGCATAGCAGCATCATTCTGTGCCTGTAATACGGTTTTGCAAACTGAAACCGTCAATAGAGTTGGGCCCAACTCGCCTAACAAAGCGTATGAAAATAAATGAAGAAAAGGATTTAAAAATAAACGAATAATCGGACAGGGTAAGCTCACACCTTCCCTCTAATCCGCCGCAGCCGGAATAAAAAATGGCGAAGACAATCAAGTGCTTGAAACCCAAGTCTTCCCGAAAGGAGGGCTGCGTTTCGATGATTGACCTTCCGACTGACAAGTTTGGGAAAGGGATAGATTCCTGGGTCTGAATTCATTTGCAATCGTTTACGATCGATTTGACTGATAAGGGACGAAGCGTTTGTTCATCGGTATTTCGGTTGGTCTTTGGAGGCGCGGCCTTCGCTTCCGAAGAGGATGATGTTTTCTTTCATCTCTTTTTTAATCTTCTGCCATTGGGCCGCGATGACTTCAGTGGGTTCGTAGACCTGTTTTTCGATGTGGTACTCGACAAAGCCATTGATGAAGGCGTGTTTAAGCTGCGTCGAAATGTTGACCTTCGAGCAGCCCAGGGCGATACACTTCTTGAAGACCTCGTCCGAGAGGCCCGTGCCGCCGTGGAGGGCAATGGGAAGACCGGTTCCTTTTGCGATGGCTTCCAGGCGGTCGAAGGCGATCTTGGGTTCGCCCTTATAGACGCCGTGTGCGGTTCCGATGGCAGGCGCGAAAACCACGAGCGGTAAATCCTTGCAAAACGCGATGGCTTTGGCCGGATCGGCGAGCGTGGCATCTTCATCGGCGACATCGATATCGTCCTCAACACCGCCGATTTCACCCAGTTCGGCTTCGACACCAACCCCGACCTCTTCAGCGCGCTGAATAACTTCGCGAGTGAGGGCAAGATTTTCTTCATACGGCTTCGATGACGCATCGATCATGACGTTGGTCCACCCCGCGTCGATGCACTGCTGGATAAACTCGATATCCTTGCAGTGATCCAAATGCAGCGAGACCGGGACCAGCGAATCCTGCGCGATTTCCCGCGCCCAGTAGACGATCGTCTTATGGCCCCAGAGTTTGACCGTTTTGACCGACGTTTGTAAGATCACTGGTGCGTCGAGTTCTTCGGCGGCTTCGACAATGGCTCTCATGGAGAGATAATCGACCATGTTGAATGCGCCGACCGCGTACCCTTCATCCCTGGCAACGGCCAGCATGGATTTCATATCGACGAGTGGCATGATGAGTTTCCTTTGAGTCAATTATACTGGATCATGTGAATCTTTGTCGAGCCATGTTATCGTTGTTTTTCTCTCACTCCAATTCTTTCCCGGCGGGAGAGGGAACGTGCCAATTTTCTTCGCCGGTGAGAGCGTAATGGGCGAGCTGCGCGGCTCCCATCAGGGAGGAGTTCTCTCGCAGAACGTACTCGTAATCGCCCATCCACTCTGTTTTACATCGAATGAAGGAATCAGACAATCCCCCGCCGGTAAGATGGATGCGGGAGGAGAGCCGCACATGCTTCGCCATCTCCTCCAAGTGGCGAGCCATATACGAGTTGTTGCCGCGAATCAACGCCATCAGCATCATCTCACGTGTCGTATTCAGGTGAAGCGAACGAAAAGCGGCGCGTTTGGGTTCGACGCTGTATCGGTCGCCTGCGAGAAACACCTCGTAATCCGGCAGATCCCAGTTTTGCCCGCCGTCGAAATAATCCCGGATGACTTGAGGCACGTAATCACCAAAGAACGCTTCGGCGGTGAGTTCGCGACAGAAATTTTGATGGAACCACTCCAACGCTTTTCCGCCAGTGTTCAAGACGTAAAGCGTCGCCCACAGGCCGGGAATCACATGACAGCGAACGTTATAACGGCTTCCTGGAATCGATTTCGCAAGGCCGACGCATACAATTTCACACGTCCCACAGATATCCAGCACCGCGCCCTCCTGCGTCACTCCGCCAGTCAAGGCCGCACACATCGCGTCGTTCCCGCCCATCAGGACAGGGATACCCGAAGGAAGACCGGTCTCGTCCGCCCAGTGGGGAAGCAGCGTTCCAGCCGGTTCCCAGCTGTTCACAATCGGGGGCAGTTTCTCGATAGGGATCGCAAGCGCCTTCGTAATGGCTTCGTTCCAGGTTCCGTCATTGGCGGTAGTATTGTAGAGGGCGGTCAGCGAGGCGGTCGAAGGATCCATGCCCCAGTTACCGGTCAGACGCTTGGCGAACAAGGTATTCGTATGTCCGAACATGGCGGCCTGTTTGAAAATTTCGGGGCGTTCTTCCTGCCACCAGAGGATCGTCGAGGCCGTGCAGCCTCCCGATACTGGCAAGTTGCTGGTCTGTTGTAATAACGTTTCCTCGCCGATTGTATCGCGGATACGCTGTGCCTGCTTGCCACTGCGTCCGTCCATGAAGAGCACTGCCGGGGTTAACGCTTCACCGTTTGGGCCGAAAGCGGTTGCGCCCGGAGTTGAGACTGATAGAGAAATTGCCTGTACCTTCGAACGGCTTGAATCCAACTGCGAACAGCAGGAGAGAAAGGCGTTCCACCAGCGATCGGTATCGATGTCGATTTCCTGACCGCGCACGTCCATCGGGTAGGATTGCCCGGCGCTCGACACGATTTCGTAGCCATCGCGCACGATGGCGATTTTCATGCTGGTCGTGCCCACATCAACAGCTAATACCAGGCTCATGTCAAAAGCCCCGCTTCAACCAGCGCTTCGCGAACCGCCTCACGGTCCGAACCGTCCAGACGCTTCAAAGGCTTGCGGGGATACCCTCCCGCCAAACCCGCTAAATCCATCGCCGCCTTGACTCCGGGAACACCGTACGCACCGCTGATTTTTTTATTGGCTTCTTTCATTTTATTGTGAAACGCCAGTCCGTCCTCATCCTGACCGCGCAGACCGATTTTCCAAAGAGTCAAGCCGACGGAGGGGAAAGCATTGGCCAAGCTGACGACTCCGCCCCGCACGCCATGAGCCATCGACGTATAAAAGAATCCCGCCGATCCGGCCAGCACACAAAAATCTGGCCCGTTCAAAGAACAGAAATTCTCGATTCCGCTTGGGGCACTGTCCTTCATACCGGCGATGTTGGGGTGCTTCGATAAAACCGAAACGGTTTCGGGTGAAAGAGTCACACCGGTAAAGCCCGGCGCGTTATAGAGAAGCACGGGGATGTCCACGCTGTCCGCACATTCCGTGAAATAATCGACCAGCACCGGGTGAGTCATCTGCTTACGGAAATACGAGGGGGATAACAGTGTGGCGTAATCGCTGCCCGCGTCTTTGGCAAGCCTCATAAATTCGATCGTCAAAGGCGTGCTGTCATAGATGCAGCCAGTCATGACGATCTGGTCCGGGGCGCGCTGTTCGACGATTGTTTCCAGGACAGCGAGTTTCTCGGTTTCCCGGAGACAGCGGTTTTCTCCGTTGCTGCCCAGCGCCAGATAGCCCTTCACCCCGGAACTTGCATAGGTTTGCATATTCGATTTAAGCGCTCCGTAATCGACGCTCATGTCTTGGTTGAAAGGTGTGTTGAGAGGCAGGAAGACGCCGGATAAATTTCGTTCGTGATCGGTCATTCGAGTCGTTTCCTATTATTGATATCAACGCGCTCGTGAGAATAAAACGAGCACGGCATCATTATTGCCGAAAGGCGATGTGAACTTTTGCTTCGCTCCGCCTTGAATGTCATCGGCTCGTTGGCGGCTGTTGTCGTTTGGGTTGAACCAGCGAACGGCGTAATGGGTTTTCGATCCGCTCAAATCGACCGTAACCGGTTTTCCTTCGGGAAGATAGACAATATATTTTTTCCCCGGTTCGGCCAAACAGTAATGGCTGGAAGCCAACTCGTTCAACGGTTTCATCGTCGTGATATCGATCCGGTCGGCGATTCGAAGCGCGTATCCCATACTTTTTCTGATAGGTTCCCAACGCGGATCGAATTTTTCTCCTAAGACAATGCCGTCGTAGGGATCCATGAAAATGGGATTCATTCCCCGGCATAAACTCTTCCACACCCAGGCTTGATTTCCTCCGATTCCCCATAAATGATCCGTATCGGTCAGGATCACTTTCGTCCCGTTGGCGGCGGGTGGATTGTCGCGATAGCCTCCTTCATGATTGGGGGAGACCCACTCGGCGGGGCTGTCGAACAAGGTTTTGTTGCTTCCGCCTTTGAATTGGAACGTCATCCCCACCGGATGCTGCTTGGGCTTGGTGCGTTCATACTGGTGAATAAATTCGATGATATGGTATTGCCAATCCGACGAGGGGGGATGATTCTCGTTCGAGATTTCGTAGAGCACGTTGTCGAAACCGTTGACCGTATCGATCACATGACGAACGTAGTTTTCCTGAATCGCCGTCACGGCGGGCACGGCCAGTTCGTGCACTTCCAGGCCTTTGCCGTCGCCGTTTTGATCCCCGTCGATCCCGTTGATGTTGTTGTCTGGATGGAATGGATGCCGCTTCCAGCCGCCTTTGACATGCTGCATCGACCAGCCTTCGAACAGCATGACCGAGACATAGATTCCTCGTTCACCCGCTTCGACGATACGGGAACGGAGCCGGGAGAAATAATCGGTGTCGTATTTTGTGAGATCGAATTTCGGTTTGCCGTCGAGCGCGTTTCCCGGCCCGGTTCGCGCCCAGGGAAGGGGGCCGACGTGATGGAATGTGTTTTCGTTTCGCCACTTAGAATTGATGTCCTGAGTATCCCACGTCACCATTTCCCACGCCCACATCCGCATAAAATTATGATTGTAATTTTTCATCCAGTCGAGATACGCCGTATAATCGAGCGGTGGCGGGGGATCCCCCGGTCCCATGTCGGTAAGGTTGTACCAGTGGTGCGAGCCGGTCAGCAGGATCGCCTTGCCGCTGTCATCGGTGAAATAACGTGGATTGGAGGCGCAGACACGAAGCGGCCCATCGGCGGCTTCAGCGTAAACGCTCCCGATCGTCCCGGCGAACAGGATCAAAGCGATTATTCGTATGGATACTTGTATTCGTTTCATTGGATCATTCCTCCTGCATATCGATAAACGATACGCTTGCCTTTTTGAAACAGATTCACGATTCCGTTTTTTCAAAACAAGTGGCTGACATAATGATCGCATAGGAACTCCTTAGGTGTCAAGCAATTCGAGGAAGGAGGTGTTTCGATTTTTCCGGCCTCGTTCTTGGAAACTGATAGAGTCGAGCCGAATTCTATTATGAATTGTTGACATGGTTCTTGTGTCATGATAAATTTGCCCGATTATATCATCTATAATCATTGTCATGCTGAAGTTTTTTGAATGAATTTTTTAGAACAAATGAAGGAGTCTTCCTTATGAATCGTTCGAAACCTGTAACCGAATCTATCAACATAACCCGCCGCCAGTTTACGAAAAACGTAGCCGCATCGTCAATAACTTTGGGCATGACTGCCCAATCGACAAAGCGGGTACACGGAGCCAACGATCGGCTCAACATCGGCGTCATCGGCTGCGGCGGACGTGCCGGAAGTCATATTGGAATGTTACTGCAATTACGGGAACAAGACTCGCTTCTCGATATCGTGGCCGTTTGCGATACCTACCGGCCGAGACTCAAGAAGGCCGCAGAGATTACTCAAGCCAACTTTTCGACTACACGCCACGAAGAACTGCTCGCTCGCAACGAAATCGATGTGGTTTTGATCGCCACGCCTGAGCATTGGCACGGCTATCAGGCCATCGACGCCATGCGTACCGGTAAGGATGTGTATGTCGAAAAACCGCTAACCCACTGGCGTCAACTCGGTTTGGCGGAAAAAGTGGCCAAGGTCGCTCAAGAAACCGGCCGTTTGGTTCAGGTTGGCTGCCAACGCATGTCATCCTCCGCCTATCCCCAGGCCAAGGCACTCATCCAAAAAGGGATGATCGGCAAACCGGTTATGGCGGAAACCGGGTATTTCCGTTTCGGCGATTGGGGAGAACGGGGGATGAAAATCGACGATCCCAACGCCAAACCCGGCCCCGATCTGGATTGGGAACGATTCCAGGGAGATTGTCCCGGCAACGAGTTCGATGTCAGTCGTTATTTTCGATGGCGTATGTATTACGATACCGCAGGCGGTCCGATTTCCGATAATTATATTCACTTTTACAATCCACTCGCCTACGTCCTCGATCTCGGCTACCCGACCAAAGTCGCCGGTTTGGGAAGCATTTATCGTTATACACTTGGGGAGGCTCCCGATCCCGTTTATCATCAGCAGCGAGAGGTTCCCGATACCTGCAATCTGATCATCGAATATCCAAACGAATTCGTCGTCACCTGCTCCGGTACCCAAGCCAACGCCTACACGACCTACGGCAGCAATGAAACTCCCATCATCCGTGGATGGGATGCGACAATACTGATCGACGCCTCTGAAATAATCGTTCTCAAATCGGACAACGGGAAAGAACTTCACCGGGAACCTGTCCGGGAAGGAATCAGTCAGCTGCGATTTTGGTCCGGTTTTCTCGAGTGCTGTCGTACCCGCAAACAACCACTGTCCAATGCGGCTCTCAGCGCCCCGGTCAATACCACGATGCAGATGGGCGTTCTGGCGGTTCGGGGAGAACGTGTGGTCCGGTACGACCGGGAAAACAAACGTGTGATTTCGTGATTTCGATTCGCCCCCCAAGCCTGGCGGCGTTGGAGGAGGGGGAGAATCAACTCCAATTCATCACTCGGATGTGATTGAAATTGATTACATCGTATTTGTTATTCGATAACATTTGGGATAACTTAAAATCGTCGGTAAGTACGAGGTATTGGTTCTTCGATAGCGAGACGATTCCCATATCGGTCAATCCGTATTTTTCGACCTTCTCCATCCTGACGACTTGTTTACTTTCGACATATCGCTCATCAATCAATTCGATCTTTTTCGAAAAGCTATTAAAAAATGAATTCTTGTGTTCGCCTGGAAGTTGATTGGCTAAGTATAATGTACCCCAAAATTCGGACAGTGATTTAAGGTGGGAAACCTCGAAGC
>CAZSIZ010000326.1:0-7062 GCA_964606645.1 uncultured bacterium | reverse complement strand
GTTGAAACTCTGAAAGATGAATCCCAAATGAGAGAGACGCATATCACTGAGGCGGTCGTCGTCAAGCGAACTGACATCGTGACCGTTGAGAACGTATTTACCCGACGTCGGACGGTCGAGACAGCCCAGCAAATTGAGCATGGTGCTTTTACCCGATCCGCTTTGACCGAGTATGGCCCAAAAATCGCCTTTCTGAAAAGCGATGGAGACACTGCGCAAGGCAACGACTTCCTGGGAACCCATGACATAGATTTTACTGGCTTTGTCGAGTTGCGCCGCAACGCCGTTGCTCGTTTTGAGAGAATGAGCCATTTTTTTATTGGGAACCTCCATCACCGGATGACTGTGGTTGACTTTGCGGCTCGCTTGCCTGCTGACCGGACTTATTCTGGGAATCGGGACGGCCTTGACCGCTTCCTCCACGCTCACCGCCAGACGGACGCGAACCACCGCCCCGGCTTTCTCCCATGCCAGGAGACCGCTGTTGGCCTTGCTGCTCGCCACCTTGCTGACCGGACCGATTCTGGAAACGACTGCGCATCTCTTCCCGTTCTTCCTCGCTCATATTCTGAAAACGCTGTCGCATGGCCTCTCGTTGTTCTTCTGTCATATTCTGGCCGCCTCCCCGGCGTCCTCCTCCACCGAATTCGCCGGACGGACGCGAACCACCACCCCGTCCTTCTCCCATGCCGGGCGATTGGCCTTGACCTCTGCCTCCACGTTCTCCACCGGGACCGCCCCGTCGTCCGCCGCCCCGCTCACCTCCCATACCGGGCGCTTGGGGACGTCCACCACCCTGCATCGATGGGTCTCCCTGTCCCGGGCGGCCTTGAGGTGCCGCTTGTCCGGTCTCAACTGGATTATCAGGAATGTCGAATTCATCTCCGAGCAGTTCATTTTCCGGCGCTTCCGCTTCGGAAAGCGGGGGTGTGAGAACGACGATTTCACCCTTCTTCAAACCGCTTTTTATTTGAACCCGCCGGTTGTTGTCCGGTCCAAGTTCGACAGACCGAGGTTCTAATTGATTCGCATTGGCGACGTATACGGTGGGTTGGTCTCCGATCAGTAAAACCGCTTGAACCGGGATATAGATTGTATCTTTAAATTGATCCACGATAATTTCGGCCTGGCAGCTCATGCCGCTGCGCAGCTCATCACCATTACCCTCGATTAGAATATCGGTGTTGTAGACTTTGAGATCGGGATTCATCCAGGCACTCTGCGCGTCGGGAAGGGGCGCGATTTTATCCACGCGCCCAGTGAATGATTGACCCGGCAGTGCATCGATCGTGATGCGAACGGGCAGATTGAGACGGATTTTATCCAGAATCGTCTCATGTACTTTCACTTCGGCGATAAATGAGGAGGTGGTGGGCAGGTGGATCAGATTCTGGCGTTCGCGGACCGTCGTTCCTTCCTCCAGCGGCTCGTTGCTGCTGCGGAAACTGCGGCCACGTTCGGCGCTGGAAGCGTAAACAACCAAACCATCCATGGGCGCGTATATTTTGGCTTTGGATATCTGTTCTTCCAGTTTCTTCAGTTTGGAGATTTCCCGGTTGTATTGCGATTGGGTGGCCTGTAAATCCGCCGAAGCCTGGACGATATTTGCGTTGGCTTTACGTTGGTCCCGCTCCAGCGCCATTTCCGTCTGGGTGACATCGCTGGTCAGCTGGGCGATTTCCCGTTGGTAGGTGAATTCGTTTAAGAGAGCCAGGTCGGCTTTGGCCAGTTCCAAACGCAATTTGGATTCGACTTCGGCTTTTTCATCGGCCATCAATTCGGTCTGGGAGAGATATTTTTCCTCGAATAATATTTTCGACCATTTCAGTTTATACTCCGCCTGGTTCAGCGTCTGTTCGCGGAGAGTGATATCCGTTTCCGCTGTTTTTTGCAATTTCGGAAATTCGCCCTCCAAGTATTTTCTCAAATCCTGCTTAGCGAAATCGAATAGTAATTGGGCTTGATCGATATCGCTTTGGGCCTGGTTTTTCACGATTTCGAAATTCTCTCGGGAATTGATAAAGGTGGCCTCGGCGTTTTGCATTCTGATTTGTTGATCGATCAGCGAATCGGCTAAAGAACTCACGTCCAACTCGACCAGAAGATCGTCTTTTTTTACCCGTTGTCCCTCGGGAATGATAAACAAGATTGTGCTTTGGCCTTCGATCTCGCTTTTGAGAATGACTTTTTCGCGGGCTTGGATCGTACCGGAAACGTCGATGCTCACAAGAAACGGTCCTTGCTGAACTTCGTAAACCGGTAGATTCGAGAGAGGGGACTCATTGAAGCGCGTGTTGATGGTGGCATAACTGAAGGTGATAACCAGTCCGACTGCGACAATGGCCACCCAAAACGAAAACCGGCCAAAAATGCTGCGTTTTTGATTGTCTGTCTGTACGTTCATGGTTCTACTCCTCAGGAGAGAATTCTTTCCAGATTCCTTTTTCGTTCACTTGCAAAACGCCGAGATCGCGTTGTAATGCCAACTCGGCCATACGATAGTCGATCCGATTCGCCGTCAAACTGTTTTGAGAGGCGAGCAGTGAACTTTGCGCATCCAGCAGATCGCGGGCAGTAAGCCGGCCTGCTTGAATGGATAAATCCATATTTCTTACACGCCGTTCGGCCAATGTAACCGCTTTGGTCTCGATTTGCAGGGATTCCCGGAATTCCTGTAAGTCGTGAAGGCGGTCTCGCACGTCCAGTTTAATGATATCTTCCAATTCTTGCAAATTTCGGACCGATCGTTCCAAATTGATGATACTTTCCCGGTAACTGATAATTTCCGATGTGCGTTCGATCGGCAAATCCAGCATCAGCAAGGCGTTGTATCGGCCCTTTTGGAAATTGAGGTCGCCGCCGTCCGAGGCGTTTCCCAGTAAAGTGAATTCCGCTCGAAGTCGATCCGCCGCGATCACCACGGCTCGCTGGGCATCGTAGACATCTCCCTGCGCGATTCGCAGGTCGAGCCGGTTTTGAAAAGCCAGCTGAATCCCGGTATCCTCGTCGATCTCATAAGGCCCGGCATTATCGAAACTGGGTGGTTTCAGGATGACCGGCGCATCGAATGACGGTGCGGTTTCCTCGGTGGTATTTACATCACTTGCTGGAACGATATTTTGAGTGGCCGCCGCAAGTTGCAGAAGGTCTTTCGTGTCCAATGTGATTTGAGCGTCTGGGGGAAGTCCGAGAAGCGTCTTGAATGAATCCAGGTTTCGCTGATAAGAAATCTGTGAGCTGATCCAATTACTCCGCGAGCTCAATTCGGATTGGATCGATTGGTCGACTTCGGCGGGTTCGCGGTCTCCCGCATCACCTAAGCGCTTCATGAGCCGGGTGGACCGGACCACACGGCGATAGTTGTTTTCGCTGTTGTCAATCGAGTCCATCACCCTGAGCATGGAAAAATATCGCTCGGCGATATTCACCGCGAATGTCCGTTTGAAACGCTCGAAGTCATAGATGGCGTAGACGGTATCGCGTTCGGCCTGCGTCAACGGTTCGGAGGCGATATGCCGTCCCGCGCCGCGCAATAAGGGGATCGAGATGGAGGCATCGCCGAACAATCCGTGTGAGGAAGAACTGACCGGAGACAATAACTTGATCAAATCGAAGCCGATTTGGGTGGAAAGACTGATCCCGTTCAGAAAATCTCTTGAGAGATTGCCAACGAGAGAATTATTGATGCTGCTGACCGTATCGTCACCGCCGAAATCGACGCTGTTATTGCTGTCCAGCGCGCTTGCGAAGGTATTGCGATAACGGTCCCGCTGTAAATCCAGCCGCAATGCCGCTCGAAAGAGGTTTTCCTTGGCGGTTTGATATTGTCGGCTGTTCCGGGCGGCGACCTGAAGGGCATCCATCAGCGAGAAATGAAGGGTTTCGGTTCCCCAGGAAACCTCCGCGGCGGCGCTATTCTTATTAATGTAATCATCGTCCGGCCAATGCTCAATGGATTCCAGATTGCTCACCCCAAGCGATGCCGGTCTGGAATAGGGCAGATTCTGACTGACGAACAAGCGTTTACGTAGTGATTCCTCGGGCGTTTCAATGGAAAACGGTTCGGTGCGCCCCAGGGCTTCTTTTTGTGTCTGCTCGATAATTTTCAGCGCGGTTTCGTCGATTCGTTCGCGATGCTTACCGGGCGATGAACACCCGGTCAAAATGGCGAAACCGACCAGAAACAGGCCAAAACGGAATTGTACATTTAAGTTCTGTAAAGATTTGTTTTCGCTCATAATAGATGTCACTCGTTTTCGCTGGGAATTCCTGATGAGTCAGAAGGGCTATTCTTGTTTATAACGATATTTTTCTCAAAATATTGACTAATAACGATATTTTCATTTAATGATGGTTGAAATATCGGATAAACCTCTTTCAATTTCTTTTCCTCCCCACATTGTATCACGAGATGATAGGCCTGCGATTTCACCTACTTAGTCGAAAAGTCTTCTCCAATAGTTCCATTCATCAAGATAGTTTCGGCTCGCAGGTTGGGCGATGACAACGGTCGAGACCATGTTCACTGTGATACTGCCAATATCGATGGAATAGCCAGAGGGGGTTGGGGCAGGAAGATTATGATTCAAACCAATATCGTGGAACCGGATAAAAGTGGTTCGATTCAACGTGGATAGAAACAGTCTGTTTAGAATTGCTTCCAACGGGGGATTGAATTGTCTGCTTCAACGGTGATCGTGAGCGAACTGACTGTGCTGAGATTGTCGGTGGGATCTTTCGCGTAGAAACTTACCGCGTACCCGCCGGTCCCGACATCAGGGCTGAACTGGGACTGGGGAAAACCATTGAGGGTAATGGTGTGTTGTCTTGCTTGTGAATTATAGGTAAGATTGATCAGGCGTTGTTCGGGAGGATTCACACCATCTATCGGGGCGGTAATCACCGCGAATACGGACAAGTTCGATGCGTCGAACGTACCGGTGATTGAGTCAAAACCGGATTCATCCTGCGCCTTCACATATAAAGTTGGCGCTTCGCCGGGTAGTACGGTTTTATCTTCAGAGGTCTCTACGATGAGCGGTGCGTTGTGGTCTGGCAGATTGCGAACATCGCCTTGGTGAGTTGTTAAACCCAGGAAAATATCATGCAATGCGGCGGGCATCTGTGCGGGAAACGGTTGAGGAAACACAATCACAACCGGTCCCTGAAAGCGGGTCAAACTGGAAATGGCCTGCTCGTGCGCTCGGCCCAGTGATAATCCCTTGGAAATAGCATCGGTCAATAAGCGGGTGTAGGAAACAAATTCACCGGAGCAGTCGGTTTCTACTCCCGATTTGCACACTAATTCCGACACCGAGGTGTCTCATACTACTTGACACTTTCCGCAATGACGTGGATTGTCAGAAAAAAAACCCTAAACTCTAGATCCTGAATCCTGTTTGTTTCCGGTTGATTCGGATTTGGGTCATCAATCGTTCTATTCAAAAAGCGGTTGCTGAAGAACACCTTCAGGCAACCGCTTTTTTCAGAATTTTACTTAAAAAGAGACAATAACTACAGAATGATTTTTTCCTCTTGAGGATTGAAACGGGCCACTTTGCCCTGGCGGAATCCCAGCATTCCCATGTGCAAGGCCGTTTGAACGTAGTAAGCCAACAAAGCCGGGCTTAATGATTTTTGATTCCCTGAGCGAATACATTCAAAGAACGAAATCCAATAGCCGTGAAAATCCTCTCCCCGTTCGATGGGGAATCGTTTCTCTTCTTTTTTGGGACTTCCTCCATCCGAGGGATTGGGGATATAGACGACTTCGTCACCGTTTACCGTCAGTGTGCCATCCCAGCCGCGGATGACGGGGATACGGTTGCCGGACCCGCGAGCGCCCGTTGCCGGATAGAAGTTGCCCTGCGTTCCCATCAGCGACACAGTGATATTTTCCGGATAGTCGATCAGCATGTTGAAGGTATCGGGAATCTCGCGTTCCTGATAACGGAACTTGCCGCCGGTCGCAACCACCTCGCGTGGAAGCTTGACGCCCAGTATGCTGATAACAGGAGTGAGGGAATGGGGGTAGAGATCGGTGACCGGGCCACCAGCGTAGTCTTCGTACATTCTCCAACGGAAATAGCGGCTGACGTCGAACGGCTTTTGGGGCGAATCACCGAGGAAATCTTCCCAGCGCAAGTCGCCGCCCGGCTTGGCGTTGGGATCGTCGATGCGCATGCCCCGCTCGCCCCAATCGCCCACGCGGAAATAGCCGCACTCGGCGTGCAGGGGTTGGCCGATCAAACCGTCGTCCACCAATTTTTTCATCAGGCTCCACGCACCGTCCGACATCCCTTGAGTTCCCAACTGAAATACCCGGTCCGATTTTTCCGCCACCTGCGCCAGCCTTTTAGTCAATTCGAACTGCCGCCAGTGCGTGACCGGTTTTTCGCAGTACACGTTCTTACCCGCCTGGATGGCGTCGATCGCTTGATAGCCGTGGATGTGATCCGGGGTGGCGATCGTGACCACATCGACTTTGGGATCTGCCAATAGTTCCTTGTGTTCCATATATACGTTATCGATGGAGTAACGTTCTTTCGCATCCATCAGGCGGGGACGGTACGTGTCGCAAGCGGCAACGAGTTTTACGTTCGCCCGTTCAGAAACCGTTGCAACCGCTTTCAGATGAGAATTACCGCGTCCACCCGTTCCGATCACTCCAACGCCCAGCCGTTCGTTGGCCCCCATCACGTTCGATGTGGATAGCGCCGAGATCGTCGTGGCGGTCAGAACGGAGGATGTTTGTAGAAAATTTCGCCGGGTACAGCTGTGGTTGTCTTGTTTTTTCTCGTTCGTTTTGGGCATTGTACGTTCTCCTTTAAGTGGGCTTGCATTTCGGTTGTATCGTACTCGATCCAGCCTTGAGAGATATTCCCATTAAAAGCGTGGAATCCGGTTGATTGAATTTGACCTATTCTCTAATAAGTTGTTGTCATCTGTCAAGCGATCTAGCCCGTTCACTTGTTCATCCGGTGTGAATGATTGTTTCGAACCATGAACGATAATTTTTCGATCTCTTCTTCACAACGTAATCGATTGGGTCGGAACGAGCCT
>CAZSIZ010000325.1:0-7072 GCA_964606645.1 uncultured bacterium | reverse complement strand
CCGTTTGGGTCGGTGTGGGCGTCGGGGGAAGTTCGATCTCTCTCAACAGTCGCAGCCCCAGGCTGTTACTACTTTCGTCTTTGGCCAGGAATCGGCGCATCGCAGAGCGGCAGTATTTGGCGTCGTCTTCCCAATGACCGTCGCGGAAAACATAGTAATCCGTCGAATTCGATATCAGCGGATCGGCCTGCGATCCCCGCTCGCTTGGTGCTTCCCAGTTGTCCAGACACCATTCACGCACGTTTCCGTGCATGTCATACAAACCATAAGAATTCGGTTGTTTTACTCCCGTTTCTTTGGTTCCGTTGACGTTGGTTCCATAGGTGTTATTGCCAAGCCACCACATATAATCGTCAAATGTTGCGCAATAGACGTTCCCGTCATCCGTGCATAGAAGCGCATCGTCGAACGAAAATCGGGTCGTGGTCCCGGTGCGGCAGGCGAATTCCCATTCCGCTTCCGTCGGCAGCCGGAAGGTTCCAAATCCCATTTGATTCAATTGTGTGATAAATGCCTGGCAATCGTTCCAGGAAACGCTTTCGACCGGATGACTCGGATTGCCGGAGAAATACGATGGATTGCTCCCCATCACCACTTCCCACTGCGCTTGTGTCAGTTCGTACTTTCCTATATAGAAATCTTTCGATAACGTCACTTCATGTTGAGGCCACTCGTAGGCACTTACCCGACTTCTTTCATCGGAAGGAGATCCCATCCAAAACGTTCGGCCCGTGATCCGAGCCATTTCCAACGGTTTTGCCTGTGGCGACAGGTTTGGCAATTCGATTGTAATGACATCGGCTTGAGTCGCGCCGCAGTCGATACCGTAGACGTCTCCCCAGTCCGTCAGGCGAATTTGAACGCCAGTCTGAACATCGATTCGGTAAATATCGTGAGTCGAATTATGGACGGCGAATAGGATATTCTCTGTCGGATGCCAGCAGACCGATCCAAAATCGTCCGCGCCGGGAATCTCCACAGGATTGATGAAACCCGAATCGAAAACAACGAGGTGTTCGCTGCCGGAATGATCCAGGCTCGCCACGATCTTGCCGTTCGGTCCCCCATAAGCCGGGATTTGAGTGTAATCCGTGTTGTATCGGCTGTACGAACTGCCGAACGGATCGATATAGTAAGGAGACTGGGAGAATGCGTCTCCGACAAAGCCTTTGATAAATAGAATCCGGTTCGGGTCGCCCCAATCGAACTGAGTGGAATGAGACGAGGTATCGCGATGAATCCTCGTTCGGATACCCGTGGCGATATTTTGGATGAATAGATTGTGGTTCGGATAGGCGTCCCCGGATTCGGGGGCGCTGTAGACGATTTGAGTGCCGTCCGGAGAGAGGTCCATCTGGATGAGTTCCGAGTATTCCGAACCGGCCAGCTTCGTAAGCGGACCGTCGGGAATTAAGGTTTTGTAATAAATGCCTGCCCCTTGTCCGCCGGAACCACTGGAGAGCATCATCGCCAATACGCCGTCCGCGATTCGTGGATCGTTGGCTGTATTGGCTTGAACGAGCTGCTGTTCGTTGGAACCGTCGAGATCCAGCACCCAGCAAGCCGTATCGCCGCGATTGACGACGAGTTGATGCAAACCGGTGTAAGTGGAAAATGGTGTATTCGTCGCTGTCGGGAAGGGCGAGCCTGTTGGAGTGGGAGTACTTGTGGCGACGACAAGCGGGATCACCGGGCCGCAGTCGATGCCGTAGACATTCCCCCAGTCCGTTATCTGGGTTTGCTGGCCGGTTTGGACATCGATTTTGAAAACATCGTGACTCGTATTGTGAACGGCGAATACGGCATTTTCCGAGGGATGCCAAGTGACCGAACCGAAATTGACCGCACCGGGGATACTCACGGGATCATTGAATTCCATATCGAAGACGGCCAGGTGTTCGTTACCGGAATGTCCCAGGCTCGACACGATCTGGCCATTCGGTCCCTCCGCCGGCGTTTGAGTAAACGTGTCATTGAACTTCCGGTAAATCAATCCGTCCGGAGAGACTAGATGAGGGAACTGGGTAAAGACGTTTCCAACAAGCGCTTTTATAAACACGATACGATTCATATCGCCCCAATCGAACTGGCTGGAATGGGAGGTGTCATCACGATGGATTCTCGTCCGGTACGGATTCCCAATCGCTTGGATGTAAACGGTATAATTCGGATAGGGGTCTCCGGTATCGGCGACATTATAAACGATCCGGGTTCCATCCGGGGAAATATCCATTTGAATATGCTCTGAATACTCCGATCCATACAACTTGGTCAAAGAGCCGTCGGGAGAGAGCGGTTTGGTGTAGATCCCCCCTCCCTGGTTGTTGTAACCGTCGGTCAGCATCAACGCCAATACACTGTTCTCGATTCGTGGCGAGTCGGTTATGTTCTCTTCGACGAGAGTTTCTCCATTCGAGCCGTCAAGGTCCATAATCCAGCACGAAGTGTTCCCGCGATTCACGACAAGCCGGTTTGGATAAGAAGCCGGTGGCGTTGGAGTCGATGTTGGTTCAGGAAGCGGCGTCGCCGTTCCAGTGTAAGGGCCGTAAGTCCAGTACGCCGAACCGCAATCGATACTATTCACATCCCCCCAGACCGTCAGCCGGGTTTGCTGCCCGGTTTGTACATCGATTTTATAAAGATCGTGAGTCGAATTGTGGACGGCAAACACCGCGTTTTCCAGAGGATGCCAGCAGACCGATCCAAAATTGGATGCGCCGGGGATGTTCACGGGATTCGTGAAATCCGAATCGAAAATAGCCAGATATTCGTTGCCGGAATGCCCCAGACTCGCGACGATCTTACCGTTCGGCCCTCCATAAGTCGGGATTTGAGTAAACGTATCATTGAACTGTTGATAGGCCGTCCCGTCCGAATTCACCGAGTGAGGATATTGAGAAAACACATTCCCGACAAAAGCCTTGATAAACAGGATGCGATCCTCTTCACTCCAATCGATCTGGCTGGATTGAGAAGTCGTATCACGATAAATGTTCGTCTTTTCGGTATCACCGATTCTCTGCACGAAAAGATTGTGATTCGTATAGGCGTCTCCAACCTCGGTTGCATTCAAGACAATCCTGCTGCCATCCGGAGAAAGGTCTAAATGAATGTCCTGTGAGTAGACGGAACCGGGCAATTTCGTGAGTGGAGTATCGGGTATCAAATGCTTGGTATAGATGCCTCCGCCCTCACCGCCGGAACCATCGACAAGCATCAATGCCAATACCCCGTTTGCAATTCGTGGCGCGTGTTCGATCGTCTCTTGAACGAGCAGTTGTTCGTTCGTTCCGTCCAGGTCCATCATCCAGCATGACGTCCCGCCGCGATTCATTATGAGTTTTTGAGATTCGCCGATCGGCACAGTTGGCGTACTTGTCGGCGTCGGTGTGGGCGTTTGTATCGGCGTCGGAGTGTAGACCGGGGTATTCGTTGCTGTGGGAGTTGAAGTGGGGGTGTTCGATGGTGTATTCGTCGGTGTGACCGTAGGTGTGTTCGTCGAAGTCGGGGTTTGGGATGCCGTGAATGTGGGTGTTGGAGTCGAGGGAAGTGGATCCCGGTTTCTTGCAAGACGGAATCCAAGACCGATGCTCGTCTGGCTCGGCGGCAATCCGGAAGCACGATACGCGGTCCGACAGTTTTCGTAGCTGCCCCACGTGATGGTATAGTCGCTGAAACTGCCCCCGCGCGCGACGCGGTACAATCCCGACGACGGTCCTGAAGGATTTATTTGAGCGATTTCCGTATAAGCGCCGTACCAATCCTGACACCACTCATACACATTGCCGGTCATGTCGAAAAGTCCCCATAGGTTCGGTGACTTTTCTTTTACATTGTGGGTGTGAGTGTCGGAATTATCATAGTACCAGGCGTAATTTCCAATCTCCGTATACGACAGATCGTCTCCCCAATAAAACCGGGTTTGCGTTCCCGCGCGGCATACGTATTCCCATTCCGCTTCCGTCGGCAGCCGGAACGTTCCCATCCCCTGCATGTTCAATCGGCGAATGAATTCCTGACAATCCTCCCAGGAGATTGTTTCGACCGGGCGATTGTCTCCGGTGGCATTCGATGGATTGGTCCCCATAAGGATCAGCCACTGCGCTTGAGTGACCTCATATTTCCCTAAATAGAACGATTGCGAAATCGTCACTTCATGCTGAGGGCCTTCGTTGTCCCACCGGCCCTGCTCATCGGATGGCGACCCGATCGTAAATGTTCCGCTCGGAATCAACGCCATCGTCAGTGGAGTCGCTCCTGCCACCAGACCGGCCAGATCGACTCGGACTTCCTGCAGCCCCGTATCGGGATTAATTCGAAGATCGACGAGGTTTTGCGCTGTCCCATCGAGCGGGGCAAACGCGATGAGCGACGCGATGATGAAAAAGGGGATCAACCGCATTTTTATCCAAACCGCTCGATGCGGATGAATGGTATTCGCCGTTGTCTTAAATAGAGTGTTGTGGTTCATAAAAAATTGGAATATCGTTCAACCGGCTCGTTGTTCCAGCATCACGCTGAGTTACTGGGAACCGATGGAATGAGAATGAATTTCGAGCCAACCGCTTTATCTATTGTAACGAATCTAAAATTTCAGGCAATATAATTTCAAATAACATTTATTTTAATCATCAGCCAATTCCTGAATAACTTTACATAACATTTTATCTTTCAAGCCGTTAGCGTCGATCCGGTTCTCAATTCACCCGTTGAAACGATTGGTTGAAACTCAATCGATTTAGGTGACTTCTAATGGATTTGCGAATGTGTTACTATCCATTCAATAACTTTGTATAAATCCTGTAAAGTCACTAGAATGGAGGCAACAAAATGACTGAATCGAATTTTCTTACGACCTATTCACTCTCTGCGAAACCGACACGGCGCAGGTTTCTCAAGACGGCCGCCAAAGCCGGGGCGATTCTGGCAGCGCCGTCCGTTATTCCTTCCCCAGCCCTTGGCCGGAACGGCTATGTCGCGCCGAACGACCGCATTGTGCTGGGGGGGCTTGGTATCGGCAACCGGGGTTCGTTTGACATGCGCATGTTGCTGCGCGAATCGGATGTCCAATGTGTCGCCCTTTGCGATCCCCAGAAAGCGCGGCGGGAGAAAGTCAAAAAACTGGTGGATGCCCGTTACGACAACCAAGATTGTAAATTGTATAGCGACACTCGTGAGTTCCTTTCCACCCGTCCGGACATCGACGCCGTTTTGAGTACGACAGGCGATCGCTGGCACGCACTCGCTTCCATTATGGCGATGCGTGAGGGGAAAGACGTCTACACCGAAAAACCGTCGTGCATGACGATTGCGGAAGGTCAGGCGGTCGTGGAGACTGCCGAACGGTATGGACGTGTCTATCAAACCGGAACCCAGCGCCTCAGCGAGGGACATTTCACAGTCGCCAACGAACTGCTTCGTACCGGACGTCTTGGTGAGGTCCATACCGTCCGCGCTCACATCGCCCCGTGGGATGCTGCTGAGATGAGTCACGAATGGAAGCCCGAAGAACCGTTGCCTCCGAATAATGAAGTCGACTGGGACGCTTGGCTCGGACCGTGTCCCTGGCGGCCTTACAACGCCCAATATTGCAGAGGCAGATGGCGGGGTTATTACGATTTCCACACCAGCTGCATCGGCGAATGGGGTACGCACACGTTCGCCTCGTGCCAAGTGGCGATGGGACTGGCGGACACTGCCGCTGTTGAATACAGTTATGTGGACAATCCCACCGGCGACGGTATGGTGACGAAATTCGCCAACGGGATCAAGATGATCCTGCTTCGCGACATGGATAAGAAATACTGGCACGGCTCCTGCGGTGTGCATTACGAAGGCACGGAAGGCTGGGTCGCAATCGCCGACGGCTATAAGAAACCGGATGTTTCCTCACCCGCACTGCTGGTCGATTACGACAAACTGCTCAACGAATACATGGAACGGACCAGGCGCCCGATGAACCATTGGCGCAATTTCCTCGATTGTGTGAAAAACCGCCGTAAGACCGTGGCGGACGAAATCGTGATGCACCGCTCCATGACCACGGTCCATGCTGCCAATATCTGCATGTGGCTGGGACGCACGATGAAATACGATCCGATCAAAGAGACATTTCTCAACGATGACGAGGCCAACCGGCTGCGCTCACGCGCCATGCGGGAACCGTGGATCATCTAAACCGGCTTAACCCGAAAGGAGAATTGAACGATGTTGAACGATAAATTGAATCTCGCTGTTGTCGCCGCGCCTACCGTCTTAAAGCCGGAGGCAGAATTGATCGACATTCTGAAAAAGGACTCACCGTTGAAAGCCAAGGCCGATGCCTGCCGTGAACTGGCGCGTGTCGGTTCCAAGGACGCCGTGCCGGTGTTGGCCGCTATGCTCGGTGACGACAAACTCTCACACATGGCCCGCTACGGACTGGAGACGATTCCCGACCCGTCTGTGGACGATGCCCTGCGTGATGCGCTCGGTCAAGTGAAAGGCAAATTGCTGGCCGGAGTCATCGGCAGTATCGGCGTACGCTGCGACACCAAGGCGATCGAAGCGCTCATCAAATTGCTGAAGAGCAATAATGAAGATGTGGCCCAGGCCGCCGCTCGCGCTCTGGGCAGCATTGGAACCTCCACCGCCGCCGAGGCCATTATCGTCGCTTTGCGTAAAGCGCCGGAAGCGAACAAACTCGCGTTCTGCGAAGGATTATTCCGTTGCGCGGAAGAACTGGCGGCCCAAGGCATGAATAAAAGGGCGCAGAGGATTTACAACCGCATCGCTGCCATCAAGGGACCTCATCAAGTGCGAACGGGTGTGAAGCGCGGAAAAGCCGCTCTCGCTCGTTAATCGCGATGAAGGAGCGATCGAAGTTTAATCTGTAGAAACTAAAAAAGATGCAGGGATTTGGTCATCTGAATCTGCGTGTGCCATGAACGTATCGAGCTTTATCTCTTTGAAGAGATATCACTTACGCTAGGTATGGTTTAGCTCTATTGGGTTCCTCTCTGATCCAACAACCAACCCAAAAATAGATAAGGGTTTTTGTGTCGCTTGCCGACATGAAAACCCTATTGGATGA
>CAZSIZ010000324.1:0-7091 GCA_964606645.1 uncultured bacterium | reverse complement strand
TTCTCAAAGTTTTATCTGGATAACTCTTCTACAATTTCATGCGATTGCCCTGGGTTTATCCCATGATGGCTCATACAGAACGGCGGCACGTCCAGCGATCTGTTCCCCTTCGGTGTTCAAGCCGGATACTTTCACCTGGTTCGTCCAGGAGATGCCATCCGCCGATTGCGCGTAGCCAATCCCGTTGATACTGGCAAAATCGAACCAGACACGAAAGCGGGATTCGGCGGGCCACTCCTCGTTGTACAAAACGTAAGGCATATAGGAGCGGTCTCCCAATTCATTCAACTCCAGCGGATTGACATCATCCCGATCCGTCCATTCAATCGACCATTTCTCCTGAGCATTCACGGACAGGGCAGCAATGAGAGCAACTGCAATACAAATTCCAAAGCGATAACATACAAAATTTTTCATTTTCTTATTTCTCCTTATAACAGATTTTTTTCTTGAAACGAAAAATGGAGCATGATCCAGCTCTTTAGAACTTCCTTAATACAGGAAAAACAAACCATTGTCAACATTCCCCACGATTGGCAATCCATTCGGCTCAGTTTCCCTCATTCTTTCATCTTGGATAGAAGATTTTTTCTCCCTATCTACTTTCCTGATTTCATGGTAATAATAATTAAATTTCAATCAAAAAGGATAAGGATAAAAACTCATGACCAAACATACACTCAACCGGCGAACGTTTATCGAAAAAACTGGCGCGCTGGCGGCCTTGCCTCTGACGCATATCATCCCCCAATCGGTGGAGGGGGCCAACGATCGGATCGAAACCGGTGTGATCGGCTGCGGAAGCCGTGGGCGGGAAACGCTCATGAGAGACGTGGCCAAGTTTTCCGAACAGGAGAACGTGGTCATCACCGCCGTCTGCGATGTCTGGCGTCAACACCGCGAGGAAGCCGCGCTCAACGCGATGGAATGGTACGGCAAAGCGCCCCAGCAGTTCGAGGATTTCCGCGACCTGATCAAACTGCCCAACCTCGACGCGGTCATCATCGCCTGCCCCGACCACATGCACTCCGAAGTGCTCGAAAAAGCGGCGAACGCGGGCAAAGACGCTTACTGCGAAAAGCCCTGGGCTATGAACATGAAGGAACTCAAACGCGCTGTGGACGCTGTCAAGAAACACGACCGCATCGTCCAGGCGGGAACCCAGCTGCGCAGCATGCCGTCGTTCACCGGCTGCCGAAAGCTCGTGCGTCAGGGCAAACTGGGCCGGATCATCAAAGCCGAGCAGGTGCGCAACTCCTACAAACCTTACTGGCATTCCTACGTGAGGCCCATCAAGGAAGCCGACACCAATTGGGATCTGTTTCAATACAAATTGAAGAAACATCCCTTCAACGCCGACCAGCATAGCGCCTGGTACGGCTACCGCACGTTCTCGTCCGGGGCCATCGGCGGTTTTATGAGTCATTTCATCGACTTGGTTCACTACATCACCGGGGCCGAATATCCCAACAGCGCCGTTACGCTGGGTGATATCTATGCCTGGAAAGATGCTCGCACCTGCCCTGACAGCGTCCAGACGCTGCTGGAGTACCCTGAAGGCTTCATGGTCAGCTACTGCACTACGTTCGGCAACGGCAGCGGCAGCTACATGCGCTTCTACGGGACGAAAGGATCCATCGACGGGACCAGTTGGAGCAAACCCATCGTAAGCGGCGACGGGATCGATTCGCAGGATCGCATCAAGGAATCGGGGCAGGTTCCCGACGTGCCCATGCCGCATCACATGGAGAACTGGCTGCAATGCCTGCGCTCCCGCAAACAGCCCAACGCCAACGTCGACGCCGGGTATCAGCATGCTGTCGCCTGTATCCTCTCCGACATGGCGATGGTTGAAAACCGGCGGATGCGCTACGACAAAAAACGTCGCGTTATCCGCGCTGTGTAAACGACAACCACTTTCCTTCCTGTATGACCGGACGGCAAAAAGTTAAAGCTGGACGAAACGCACATAAGTAAGTTGTGGCTCAATTTCCAGTTTCCAACTTTTTGCCGTTTCGTCAGAGATAACCAATCATGAATCGTGGTCTATCAAAAGAAGAATTAGATAACCTATTAGATGAAACCAGGAACGAGATCAATAAACTTTCAAAAAACGATCCTGACAAACAGTTTTATATTAATCGATTCATCTTTGCACGTCTTCAACTTGATGAAAGAAAAACTAAAACGCAAATTAAAAAAGAATTATTCCTGGAAGAAACGAAATGTTTTTATAAAAAATGCGCGCGCAAGGAATTTGATACTCGCAAAGGAGTTCATTTACATCGTCGCAATGGAGATAAAGGATATAGCCTTGAGAATTGCGTACTCATGCATCCAGAATGTCATCAAAAATTTCATCAAGAAAATCCCAAAAAGCGCAAAGCGAAGAATAATGCAAATAAGACATTTCTATCAAAGCAAAGCAAGCGATATCACAATGATTCTTTTGATTACTGGTGGGATATCACTCCTGAGTTAGCAGAGTCTTTACCACCTCATACTATTATTGAGTTCATCAAGAAAGACACACAAGAAAAAGATACACATGAAAGTTGCTTTTTCCCCTTTCAGATTTTGAAACCCTATCTGACAGAAGAGAGGCAAACGAGTCGAGGTGCGGGAAATTGGGGGATTAAGGTTCTTCCTGATAAGCCAAATGAGTTAGCGATAGAAGAATCTGGAAAAAAACCGAACAAATGGAAATCCATCCCTGTTAAATGGGAATCAAGAGAAGAAATATAGTTTGCCCGACAGTTGAAAAACACTCAAACCATTAGCGATCAAAACTGGGCTTTTAGTTCCGAGGCGTGGACGTGGAAGATTCTCCACTGGGCGTTTCTTTTGACGAGGATCATCGTAGCGCGGAGTTTCATCTCTTTCATGGCATCGTCACCCGGCATTTGAACCTGGGCGTCCGAATACAACGTCGCGACGGCTTCGTTTCCATCCGGTGAGACGGTCACATCGATATCCCTCGACCGATGCTCTTCCCGGAATCCATTCGCCGCCATATTCTTCATCGACTCGACGAGCGAATCGATCCGTTCCTGCGAATCGAACTTGACGAGATTGCCTCCGTTACCGCCGAAAACCGAACCACCGACCACGAATTGCCGAAACAGATATCCGTAATCGCCTTCCTTGAATTTGGCGTCACATTTTTTGATTAACGCGACGATCTGCGCTTCATCGCACACAGCGTTTTGTGTCTCCGACGCCGTGCTAAACGAAATCGTAAGAAGAAAAGCCGCCAACAACACACCGATTCCCGCTTTGATCGAAACGTTCATTATCATTCCCCTTTTTGATGATATTTAATTGTAGCGCAGGCTTCCAGTGTGCTCTGTTAAGTAATAATGCAGGCTGGAAGCCTGCGCTACAAAATTAGATTCGAGCGATTTTTGCATAATTGAATGGAGGTTGTCAACGATTCTCTCCGTTTTCCTCCACCCATTCACACGATTCTGTCCATCTTGACATATCGCCCGCCTGCCCTCAGCATTTTGTATGGAAAATTACGCGAATCACTGGCAGTAAGGAAATCTTAATTATGATCACCCCCAAACGCAAAGGACGAAACGTCCACATCATCCTGGAGACCGGAATCGTCGCGGTCATCCGGGCACAAAGCAGCGATCAACTCGTCGATGCCGCCCGCGCCCTGCGCGACGGCGGCGTCAAAGCGATCGAAGTCACCATGACCACCCCCAACGCGCTGGACGTCATCAAGAAAGTGTCGGACGAAATGAAAGACGACTGCGTCATCGGCGTCGGAACCGTGCTCGATCCCGAAACCGCCCGCGCCGCGATCCTGTCGGGAGCGGAATTCGTCGTCGCCCCGACGCTCAATCTGGACACAATTAAAATGTGCAAACGCTACTCGGCCGTCGTCGTTCCCGGCGCATACACCCCGACGGAAATCCTAACCGCTTGGGAAGCGGGTGCGGACGTCGTCAAAGTCTTCCCCGCGACCGGCCTGGGGCCGCGCTTCTTCAAAGACGTGCTGGGTCCACTGCCGCAAGTGCGGCTGTCGCCCACCGGCGGTGTCAGCCTGGAGACGGTAGCCGATTTCATCCAGGCGGGAGCCTGCTGCGTCGCGGTCGGCGGCAACCTGGTCACCAAAACCGCGTTGGCCAATCAAGATTGGAAGAGTATCACCGACACCGCGAAGCAATTCATCGAAAAAATCAAACTTGCGCGAGGAAAATAAAGGAGTCAATCAATCATGGCGGAAATCGTCACTTTCGGAGAAGCAATGGTGCGGCTCGCCCCACCCGATTTCATGCGGCTGGAGCAAACCCACTCCCTGGACGTTAAGATCGGAGGCGGCGAGTACAACGTCGCCGTCGCGGCGGCCCGGCTGGGGCTGAAGAGCGCCTACGTCACCCGACTGCCCACCAATCCCCTGGGCCGCATGGTCGAAAACAAAGCACGCGAACACGGCGTGGACACGTCCAACATCGTCTGGAGCGACACGGACCGGGCCGGACTCTATTTCGTCGAGTTCGGAGCCAAACCCCGCCCCAGCAGCGTGCTCTACGACCGCAAAGATTCGGCCATCAGCAACATCGAACCGGGTATGGTGGACTGGGACGCGGTTTTCAATAAAGCCAAAGTCTACCACGTCAGCGGTATTACTCCCGCGCTCTCGCCCGGAGCCGCTGAAACCACGAAGGAATCGATGCTGGCAGCCCAGGAAAACGGCGTCACCGTCAGCGTCGATCTCAACTACCGCGCCAAACTCTGGACCGAATCCGAAGCGCAGACCTGTATGACCGAACTGATGGAATACACCGACATCCTCATCACGACGGAAGAGGATTGCATGCGCGTCTTTAAGATCGATGGTACGGACTACGAAGAAGTCGCCCGTAAACTGCACGAACGGTTCGGCTTCACCGTCGTCGCCATCACCCTTCGCGAAAACCTCTCCGTCTGGCGCAACAACTGGACCGCCATCGCCCTCTACGAAGGGAAGATTTACGACGCCCCGACCTACGACGTCGAGGTCGTGGACCGGGTCGGGGGCGGCGATTCGTTCTCGGCGGGCTTCCTGTCGGGATTCATGACCGGCGACATCGAATACGCGATCAAGTTCGGGGTCGCCTTCTCGGCGCTCAAACACTCCATCCCCGGCGATCTCAACTGGAGTACCAAAACCGAGGCGGAAGCGCTCATGAAAGGCGGCGGCACGCTGCGCATTGTCCGATAACTCGTTATTACCCAATCAACAATAAACAGGCCTGCATCATATCTGGCTGGCGGGCGATAAGCCGAAAGTTCTGTCTGGGAGGTCTAAAAACAGGTATACTGTCATAAGATGAACCGGTATGAATCCAATCGATAACGAGGTTTTTCATGGCAGGCACCTTATTCGATAAAGAGAACATCCTGAAACATCTTCAATCCAGGAAAGAGCGATTCTCCCGGGGTATCAGGTCAGCCGTATGAAGTAAAGACTGCGGATTTTGCTCATTTTTATAGGTAGAGACAGAGAATTTAGAAATAAATTACACCGACCGTTACTTCCATGGGACCTCAGAAGTTAGTCAAATATGGAAGTGACACGAAACGATACAGCCCATCAAATCATCCACGAGCTGCTAAGTTTAGGAACGGCGCTCCCGGAGGAAAAAGCGAGAGCACTCGCGAAAACGCTTTTAGCCGAGGGCGAAGAAGCAGTGACATTTTTTTTGCTCGAAATCGCGATGCGAGTGAAGGAAACAAAACCGTCCCCTTCGACTCCCTCGGGAATGATTCCTCCCTACGAAAAAGAATCCGCCCAAACGAACAAGAAAAAGAGGAAGAAGAAACCGGGTGGAAAACCCGGCCATCGAGGCTCGCACCGTTCCCAACCCGACAAGATCGACCACCAGGAAGCGCATCGGCTGGAGCAGTGTCCCGATTGCGGCGGCTCTCTCCAACGATGCGACGGCGAGCAGAGTACCCGCTCACGCTTCATCGAAGACATCCCCGGCGATATCCAACCCGAAGTGACGGAGCATATCATTCATCGGGATTATTGTCCTCACTGCCGGAAACACGTTGAACCCAAAGTGGAAACTGCCCTGCCGAGGGCGGCCATCGGCAATCGATTGCTGTGCCTGACGGCCTATTGGCATTACGCTTTGGGAATGACGATTTCACAAATTCTGGACACGCTCAATTTCCACTTACATTTCACATTGAGCAAAGGAGGCTTAATTCAAAAATGGCATCAACTCCGCCTCATCTTGTTGATCTGGTATGAAGCCTTGGCCGAAGAGATTCAAAACTCGGCCGTGTTACACGCCGATGAAACCGGCTGGCGGGTGGATGGGAAAACGAATTGGCTGTGGTGTTTCACCAACGATCATACGACATTTTACATGGTGGATCGCAGCCGGGGCAGTCCGGCCCTAAAGCGATTTTTCAAGGAAACGTTCGACGGGATTTTAGTCACTGACTTTTGGGCCGCCTACGACGCGATTGCGTGTGGAGAACGACAGTTCTGCCTCGTGCATCTCCTTCGTGAATTGGAAAAGGTGAACGTTCGCAATCCTTCGGAGGAATGGAAGGCGTTTTCCAAAAAGACGAAACGGATGATTCAAGACGCGCTTCGGCTTCGTGCGCGAGAGGACTACACACCGGAGAAATATGTCTCTCGCATTGACCGGTTTTATGAAAGGTTGCTGGATTTGGCTTTGGCTTCCTATTCTGATAAAAATGCGCGCCGTTTGGCGAAACGCTTGGAAAAGTATCGTGATGAGTTGTTCACCTTCTTAACCCACCTGAACGTTCCGAGTGACAATAACCATGCAGAACGGGAAATCCGCACCGCCGTTCTGATGCGAAAAATTATCTACGGGAATCGAAGTGCTAACGGCGCATTGACTCAATCGGTCTTGATGACCGTGTTTCGCACACTCAAACGGCGAGGATACAATCCTATCAGTACACTCGTCTCCGCTCTCGGTGATTATATTCGAACCGGACAATTACCCTCTTTTCCTCCTGTCATCACTTCAAATGGCTGACCTGTTACGATTTTTCGTACACTTCCCCATCAGCACGAAGTGTAGCTGTCATGGTTGAATCGAACCGCAATA
>CAZSIZ010000323.1:0-7098 GCA_964606645.1 uncultured bacterium | reverse complement strand
CGCACCAGACCTGAACAACCTTGCGGTACTCTATCGGGCTCAAGGGAATTACGCGGATGCGGTGCCGCTCTACCGCCGCGCTTTGGAAATAACAGAGAAGGCGCTGGGGCCGGATCATCCCGACACTGCCCAAAGCCTGAACAACCTGGCGGCACTCTATCGTGCTCAAGGGAATTACGCGGAAGTGGAGCCGCTTTACCGCCGCGCCTTGGAGATCGACGAAAAAGCATACGGGAAAGAGCATCCTGATGTTGCTACAGACCTGAACAACCTGGCGAGTCTTTATTTTAACCAAGAGAAATACAAGGAAGCGGAACCACTGTTCAAAAGAGCATTGGAGATCATTGAAAAAAAATTAGGACCTGAGCATCCCAACACGATCACCTGTAGAAAGAATTATGAAGTACTTTTGGTCAAAATGGGAAGGAAATGAATGGTGGGGGGATGAACAAAAACTTCCTGCAATTGGCTGGTCATATAGCAACGTTGTAAGTCTGATTCTATTCGATGATTATATCCGCATGGATGGAATATACGAATATGCGGGAGGGACACCTGTCAGAACTGATGACATTGGAGGCATTTCTGAGCCGTTGCGCCCATCATCATTCGGTGAGGCATTATTTTGTACAGTGTACTTGGCGCGCGAAGATTGCTGCCTTGTGGGTAGTGACACAGGATGCACTGCATATCCGGAACGTGGTATGGCGCTGCCGGAATCGGATCGGCCGTGGCTAGATGACACGTGGTGCATTCGTCGGTGCGATGGCATGTCATGCAACTGGAACGATCGAAGGACGCTTGGATTCCATGCGTTTTCCTGCGCCACAAATTTGTATGATTCCGGGGCTTGCTGGTCGAATGGCACGTGAAACAAGTCTCTTCTTCATGGCAGAGAAGACAGGTGTCCTTATCCTCGAAAATCATGTTGCGCCCATGCGTTTTTTCCCAACGGGCCGTGTGGCTTGCGGGAGGCGTGTTCAGATCCAATTCAAGGTGACACGCCTGGCAGTCCGTTGACAGCCCCAAGCGCTCGTGAACGCGCATCATGGCCGCCATCGTGGGAAGATTCGCCGTCGATGAATGAGTCGATTCCGGGATGGCGGCGTGGCATTCCAGGCAGTCGGATTCGTCATCCAAAAATTCGCCGTGGTTGTAACGCACGTCCTGCCATCGGTCATCCATGAATGGCTGGAAGACTTTTCGATGGGAGACCAGTTTTTCTTCCTCCATCTCAACATCGTGTTTCTTGTGACATTCCCGGCAGCGATCGAAGATTTCGTCTTCGAGATCGTGGCAGCCCACACACGTCTCGAAAGTCGGTAAAGAGATTTCCGTCTCTCCCATCTCGTGGCAGTCCTCACATGAGATTTCCTGCTCGTGATGCGGTTGATGCGGAAAGTTATGAGGAGCCTTATCCAGGTCGCACGACGCCATCATCCAGGCGATCGTTCCCAGCAGTAAAAGCGGTGTATGAGCAATCAGAGATCGTTTCATTTTAGAAATGCACCCCCAATTCCAGGCGAAGCTGATACCATTCGTCATCCTCATCATCGCTATCCTCAATTTCAAACGTGGCCGCCGTATACACATTCCGGGTGGGTTTCCACCGCACCCGCGCGTGATAGGTCAATACATCGGGTGTCAGGCGGAAGGTTTTATCCTGCCCGGCGTAGAGCATGAATTCATCCCGGAATTCCTGGACGTATTCCCCGTAATCCACTCCCGCCGACAGTTCCCAGTCCGGCGCGGGGTGGTATTCCAATTCACCCGTGATCCCGGTAAATTCATCCCCGGAATCGACATCCCAGAATTCGCCGTTGATGCTGAGCGTGATGCAATCCACCGGATAGAACTCCGCCCCGGCGGTATATCGCACGAAATCCGGATTCGTAAAACCCGTCACGGGATTGTTGACCGATTCGATTTCACGAATGTCGAATCCGGCGGTAAGGCTCATCCAGGGATTGACTCCCTTCGACACAAATAACGAACCGTGAGTGAAAGGCTCGTATCCATTCAGCAAAGGAAAATAGGGATTGAAATTGACGGTATGATCGTTGATCGACTCGAAGAGATGCACGATCTGAACCAAGGCATCCAAATCGATGGAATCGATCCGCCCCGCCCAGTCCGATTGCAATAAGTAAGGGTCTCCGTCGAGAAGGGAAAATTCCAGATGCGTCTGTAAAGCAGGCATAAACCGGTGCCACAATTCCGCAGCGGCCAGATCGTCCTCGAAACTGTCCGCATCGTACCGGTAGTAACGAAGCGCCGCTTTCGTATGAGGGGAGAAACGGTACTGGATGTTCGAGCCATAGAAGGCATCGCCCCGAGTGGACGAAAAATACGTAATCGGACGCCCACCAAACAGCGTAATCTCCAAGGGATCGATGGGAGAAAACTGATAAGAGGCTCCATCGAAGTGAGCGTAATCGATCGTTTCCAGGAACTGCCGCCCCACCCGCAACCGGCTCTCCTCGAATCCTAATTCCTTAAAATCCAGGTAGCCCGTATAATAGCGGAAACGCACTCCGGCAGCGGCATCCAGATCGATGAAGGGATCGTACGATTCCATACCCGACAGGCGGATTTTGCCGTTCAGGTCTTCGTGCCAGGACATCGAAAACGCACCATCGACCCGGTCCTTGATGATATCGTCAAATTTCAGCGAGAGAAACTCGTAGATATCGAGATCGTCCCGGCTGTCGGAGCGGCGGGATGTCAACGTCGAATGAAGGTTTCCCGAAAATTGCAGCGAACCAAGGAAACCGCTTTCACTCTCCTCATCAGCCATCTCCGTATTTTCCTGACCGTATACGCCAGGCGTTACGATTACCCCAAGACATAAAAGAGATGCGAGAACAACAATTTTCCCATTCATACGTTCACTCTCGTCCTGCTTTCACTTTTTGCCGACCTGTCGATTATTTACTTATTTCTTTTCGGTCTTTTCGACTTTATGAGAAATGATTTTCGCGGCTTGTTCGTAATCGAATCCAGTTTTTTTACCGTCTTTATCCGTATACTTTTCTGGATTCCAGTGAGGGTTTTCCGAATTGTGGCATGCCGTGCAGACTTTCTCTTCCGGCTCCCAAGCGTGTGGAATGACGGTTTTTCCCTTCTTCGATTTGACATGTTTCTCGCCAGGCCCGTGACACATCTCGCATTGAACTCCGAGCATCGCTTTGATATAAGTTGATGTATCTTTATTGCTTTTGATATCTTCGAATTTCTCGAAAGGAGGCTTGAATCCTTCCAGTTTGAATCCTCCCGGTTCTCCGTATGCGGTGGTGTGACATTTAAGGCATTTGGGGTCTTTTCGCTCGTCCCCCTTCAGCAGGAAAAATGACTGGTAATGCTTTTTTGTCTTCCAATCGTCGAAATACTTACCGGACTTCTTTAGATTATGACACATCTTGCATTTCGTCGCCCCGACAAATTTCAACTTTTCCTCGGCAGCCATTCGTCCAGGCAGGATAAAGAGAATGGATAAACCGATGGCCAATAGAAGTAGAAATAAACGTTTCATGAAAACATCCTCCAATATTTATTTGATTCTACTATTACTTTCATTGGAAACATACACTGAAATGAAAATAACAAAAATAATTCGAATTTCTTTACTCAAATCGAGAACAGCAATATTGATATTTAATAAACCATATTCCAGACTGCGATTTTACTTGGTATGAAAGATGATGTCAACTATAATAGATTGATTTATTCGATCATTCAAAAGATGGAGAGAAACTGCCAATGAATAGTCCTTCCAACCATACCACAAAAAAATCCCTGACAGACAACTGGATCAGCATTTTAGGCTTTTTACTTGCCATGGCTTTTCTTGCGGGTGAAATAGTCATTATCGCCATCGATTTTTTCCAAAAAACGAAAAATCCTTACGCAGGTATTCTTATATATATTGTTGGTCCTTCGATACTTGTGACCGGATTGTTACTCGTTCCTTTCGGTATGTGGATCGAACACCGAAGGCGGATACGTGGTCTCCCATCGAAAATACTACCCGTTTTCGACTTGAACAATCCTCGCCATCGAATCAATCTGACTGTTTTTATCGTTGTCACGGTTGTTTTTCTTATGCTTTCCATGATTGGCACTTACCAAGCCTATCACATAACCGAATCGACTGAATTCTGCGGGATGACGTGCCATCAGGTGATGAACCCGGAATTCACTGCCTATCAATATTCACCACATGCGCGAGTCAGTTGCGTCCAATGTCATATCGGTCCAGGAGCCGGTTGGTTTGTCAAAAGCAAAATGGCGGGTGCCAATCAAGTCTATTCAGTTCTCTCGAAATCGTACGATCTGCCCATCGATACGCCCATTGAAAATCTTCGGCCGGCACGGGATACCTGCGAACAATGTCATTGGCCGGAGCAATTTTACGAGTCCGTCAAGAAATCGCTGATCTATTATGGCAGTGATGAAGAAAATACTCCCTATCACGTTGACCTTCTTTTACACGTGGGCGGTGGATCGAGCGGGAATAATCCCCAAGGTATCCACTGGCATATCGGGTTGGACCATAAATTGGAATACTATGCCACCGATGAAGACCGGCAGGAAATCCCTTGGGTTCGAGTCACGTACGAGGATGGCCGTGTCGAAGAGTTTATCAGCGAAGACGCCGATGATTTCGATCCCGCTTCCATCCCGACTGAGAAGATTCGGATGATGGACTGCATCGATTGCCACAACCGTCCTTCCCATCGCTTCTTGTCGCCATTCACCGCCGTAAATGAAGCAATGGAATTCGGGCAAATCGATCCGAAACTGCCTGAAATCAAAGCGATTCTCATCGAAGCGCTTCAAGAGGAATACGAAAGCACGGATCAGGCGGTCCAGGCGATCGACGATCGTATTCGGGAAGCGTATGCCGAGATGATTGCAGAAACGCCAACGCTCGAAGAGACAGTGAATCAAACCATTACTCAAGCCAAACAAATCTACACCCGGAATATCTTCCCGGAATGGAAAGTAGATTGGACCGCATACCCCTGGAATATCGGACATTTCGAGTTTCCGGGGTGTTACCGGTGTCACGACGATTTACACAAAAGCAACGATGGTAAAGTCATTACCAACGACTGCAACCTCTGCCACACCATCGTCCGCCAAGGAGAAGGCTGGGAAGAGATCGAAAAGATGAAATACAAAGAACAGAAATTTTACCACCCCAGAGGATTCGGGGATGATTGGGAAGGCCAGAATTGCCACGAGTGTCATGGCCCCGGGATGATGTAATCCAGGGCCGGTTTCAAGACGATCGATCAAGTGAGTACTTTTGGTTCCAATATCAGATTGAACCATAAAAAACAGGAGCCGGGATTATTCTTATCCCGGCTCCTGTAATTTTCAACCTATCAATCGTTTTCAAAAAACAACATTACTCAAACGATTAATATAAAGACCAGTCATTCACATGGGTGGTTCCGAACATGTTCACGAATTCCTGGTTAAGCCACGTGTTGATGGCGATATCGCTTGGTTCATCCCACGCAGCGATATTCGTATCCGTCGTTCCATCGTGAGAACGATGGCACATTGCACAAGCGTTGGGTTGAGCCAGTTCCAATGTGATCGCCGGGGGCAGCACTTTGAAATTGTGCTGATGAATATCGTATCGGACCGCCGATTTCTGAACGGCTGACATGTGGCAATCGACACAACGGGGCGAATGTGAATTGGAAGCAGGGTGATGGGAATGGGTTTCAATGGCAGCACTGTTCGGGAATTTCCCGCTATGACAATTCAAGCAGAGGGTGTTATCCCGCGCCGTTGCGACCAAATCGTGCTCGTTCTCGGAACCATGAGGATCATGGCACGAGAAGCACGTGAGTCCAGCAGCGGCATGAGCGCTTCCGGCAAAACCGTCATGACCGGCAAAATCTTCCGTTTGCTGATGATGCTTGGTCGAAATTCCATTGGGCCAAAAGCCTGCGGCACTCACAGCAAAGTCAGCACGGATATCTCCCGGTTGCATGGCACGCCCGTCGTTGTAAGGAAATCCAAGATTACGCCCACCGATCTCCTGGATACTGCTGACGCGGGTATGACATTTTCCGCACGCATCCAGTTTCTGTTCGTAATTGGATAATTTACTCGGATTGACGATCTTTGTTTTATCCCCGGTTGACGCATGGGCTTCACCCGGTCCATGACATGCTTCACAGGCAATGTTCGGTTCGATCACGCCAAGATCATAGCGCAGGGTCGATTCATTGAATTCGACTTGGACACCCGTCTGGTGGCAACCGGCACAACGGCGTTCTTCGGACTGGCCTTCCACGTTGGGCGCCAGTTCACCTTCCGGCGTGATCCAATCATTCAAGTGGTAAGCCACCCAACCTCCATTGTTACCATCCAAGTTAGGAATGGGATTCCACTGAAGCGGCAGGATCATGTAGTTATCGCCGAATTTAGTGTGGTAGCGCTGTTTGCCGATATACTTGGAATGTCCGGCAACGCCCGGAGAACGAGGGTCTTCGTTCCGGTCGAGTGCCCGGCCGCCATGAGCGCGATCGACAACAAACGTTTCGCCCTTAACCGTCACGGTAAATGGACCGTTGCCCCCGTTGTTATCCAGCGTGAAGGTCGTTTCCGGGATTCCCTTGGAAGCATCGGAAAGCGTCACTTCGCCAGTGAAATCGGAAATCACGTTGGCTGGGTCGGGCGAGCGGTAGATACTTGAATGCAAGGTAGTTCTCCAGCGGTCCGCTTTGTCACTATGGCAGAGAGCACACCGATCCGATCCAACAAAACCCGGTGCGGGATCCAGCGCCATTGCCAAGGGTAAACAGAAAACCGATGCAATAAAAAGAACCGAACTCGCTACGACAAATCTCTTGATGTTAATCATATTTATTCTCTCCTTATACTCATCCTTATACTCATCCTTGTACTTAACAGAAATCATTAGGTTTACACACGAATACACAAGACAAACTGGAAGGAAAAAAATCCTCCTTTCAAAGTAGTCTGAAATAAATCCATTTTTTTTATTAAATAATTCATAACTTGAAGTGTACCCCATTGTCAAGACAAATTTTCACCTATTTTAAGGTAGGTTAC
>CAZSIZ010000322.1:0-7134 GCA_964606645.1 uncultured bacterium | reverse complement strand
AAACCGGCTTGTAAAAAAGAATACTATCGATCCTCTTTAAAGAATACTCCTTCAGAATCGAATATCAGATCACGGTCGAATCCATCGCTTTTTGTCAGCGTGACTTCATATTCGGTAAGTTGGCCTTTTTCGTCTTTCTTGACGGCCTCATCGAAAGGCTCGTTCGGATAATGCGCTTGGATGTAATCGAGAATGGCGGAGGGCAGTTCTCGTTCAAACAATTCCTCTTCCATCTCCAAAATCTCGCCGTTTTCGGTAATGACGAGTGTCACGTCGCGTCCTCCTCTTCGGCTCTTTTTTTTCAGTTCGACATCAAATGTTTTCTTGCCCTCTTTTTCCTTAATTTCCACATCGTCGATTTTGGCGCGTGGCAAACGCTTTCGGACGGCCGCTAAAACTTTTGGTGTGAGAAGCTCGCGGGGGTGTTGATAGAATTCATTGCCGCTGGACGAACGGGTGATTCCATCTTCCATCAGGCGCACGACCTCGTAAGACATACCTTCTTTCGTGACCGTCATTACGCAGTAATGATGCACGTTGCCCATCGGACCGTAGCGATTGTGAAGACCGGCCCCGCCGCCACCCGTAATGATGTATTCCACGCCGTTGAGGTTGGACGTCGAGTAAGCGTGAATGTGCCCGAAAATCGCCGCCCGCACTTTGTATTTCGTCATCAATTCACAGAAAACGTCCGCGTTGTCCGAAAATGCGTGATAGTCCCATTTCTCGATCGTTGCAGGGGGCTTATGCGCGAAAACGAGTTTCAGTTTATCCCCGGCGGAATCCAACTGGGTTTTGAGCCAGTCCAGTTGTTTCTCCGTGAGTCCGTCAACGTTGTCGACGACCACAAAGCGAACATTGCCGTAATCGAAGACGTAATCCAGCTTCCCGAAGATGCGAGTGTACTCGGCCCGTTTCTTTTTCACGCCAAGATCGTGATTGCCGATCACGGGAAGAAAAGGAACGGCGCGGTCGTTACTGATGACGGGATCGAGATACTCCAGCCACTCAGGAATCGTGCCCCTTCGGACAAGGTCTCCGGTGCTCATCGCAAACATCGCATTTTCTTGTTGAATCTCTGTCCACAGGCGATTGAACACTTTCGGGTTGGACCGCATATCCCCCCAGGCCACGAACGTGAATCCTTTCTCCGCATCGAAAGGAACGGCTTCGATCCGCTTCAACGTCGTATCGATATTGAAGCGTTTCGCCATCGGATCGAGTTTGGCGAGTTCCTCTTCAGAGGGCTGGGCGGCTGCGGAGAAACAAAACGTTCCCAACACGAACGAAAGAAGGATAAAAATGTGAAATCGTCTGTTCAAAATGATTGAAGGATTCATTTCATTTACGCTTTCATTGTCGATTTTAAATTGACTGATCCTCGCGCACGATAAGGCGCGACAGGGACGAACATTCCAGTATTAAGTTATTAAAGAATTAAACCGTCAGGAATCCTGAGAAGCACTCACGATACGGTTATCCGGCTAAGCGGGTATCAGCCGCCCGCGAGCCATCTTCCATCCATCGCGACCCGGCCGGAGTTCCACTGACCGCCCAGCCGCACGATATCGCCGCTGCTGGTCAGTCCGTTGGTGGTATCGTAACTTCTGATCGTCGTACCAAATGGAAAACCGTCGTTGCCGCTCACTTCTTCTTGGCGGTCGGGACCGGCAGAAATAATGATATAGGCCTGAGCGGGCCATTGTCTTCCTGCTTTTGACGCACTGCCTGAACCAAACTCAAACGTTTCATTTCCTTCTGACCAATTGCCGGCCGGCCCTCCGCCAAACGCATCTTGCGGTAATGAGGCCATATAAGAAATCGGAGTCGTGAGGCGAAAGAGTCCGCGCTGACTTGAGTCGGAAGGGAAATCGTGATCCTCCACGTAGGAGTTATTATCCAAGTAATACTGCTCCAGCGACGTAGAAAGCGCTTTCATATCCGACTCAGTTCGAGCGATCTTGGCCCGCATCTGAGCGTTCAGAAAATTGGGCACGGCGATCGCCGCCAGAATCCCGATAATCGCCACCACGATCAGCAGTTCGATCAACGTAAAACCTGTTCGTTTCATTGTTGCCACCTTTTTCATAAAATTTTCCTCACCTTTAAGTATTCAATCGAATACCCATGATTCATCATAAACGTTGGAGGAGACTCCCGCTAGGAGAGTGCGGAAGTCTCCTCCACAATAAAATATTGACATTGGGAGGTAAGTATTGCGATCTCACCTTTTTACTCAACTTAAAAAATTGACCAATGATTGACTCGTACCGGAGCCAAACCTTGCGAACCGGCAAATGTCGGATCACCCGTGGGTGCGTAATCGGCATCGAACGCCGTATTACCCACCGTCAATGCCGGAGAACCTTCCTGCAGATGAAGGTCCATCGTTGTGGTCTTAAATCCCATCCCCGGAGCCGCGACGTATAGCGGATCTTCACCGATGCTGTCTTCATCCATTAAAATGCCCCCTCCGTTGAGATCCAGGCGGCCCATCGTCGTCGCCGTCACTCCTGTAGGATCGCCATCAAGCGGATCCCAGCCCACGCAATTCGCAACGGTGATAAAGCCCCCATCGCTTTCGATGTCGTTGCTCCCCGGTCCAGCGAATAAGATGCAATTAAGCAGGATTAATTCCGACGTATCTTCTGCTTCAACAATATCACCGCTGCCGAGGAATAAGTCGCAATTCGTAAAGATACTAATCGCGCTATCATCTTGAAAGACCACATCACCGGAAGACCAACCGATCACGCAAAAATTGAACGCCGCCTCCGCCGTGCCACTCAAATCAACCGCGCTCGCCATTGCTTTCAATGCCCATACATTGTTGAACGTGTTATCGAAAGAACCCGTATTGAATTCCAGTGCGGCATCGACCGTATTGATCACGGTCAAGTCCTCGATCGTACAACCGTCGACGTCATCATCGATTTTAATGGCGGAATCAAACGTGAATCCACAGTCGATTATCGTTGCGGTAGTGGGATCCATTCCCGAACCTGCACCTTTGACAGTGGTTCCCGGAGGAATACGCATCAAGTCTGGACGCCCGGTTTCATCCTCTTTCGGAGTCACTTTGAATAAACCGGCTGTAAACGTGATCGTACTTCCCACATCAACGACTGTTTGAAGGATAGCAACCACATCATCACCCGGTGCGATCGTTACATTTTGCTGGGCCGTCGCAGAAAGCCCAATGAATGAGAGAATAACGAGGTTTATTGCAAGACGTTTAATCATTTTAATAATCTCCTTTCCTTGGGCTTTTACTGAGCCGGTCCCATGGAGCCTGCAAACGTTTCGTTTCCGTCCGCATCCTTACCAATTGTGAGAGCGGGGGATCCCGGTTTTAAATGGAAATCCAAATCCATAAAGTAGACGTGAGGCCCGACATTCACATAAAGAGGATCTCCACCGATCCCGTCGAATTCTATCGAATTTCCATCAAAAGCCATTCCACCTAAAGCTTCATCGCCCGGTGGATCGAAGAACACGCTGTTCCAGATTTCCGTGATACCGGAACCGCCATCGAGATCGTCCGAATGAGTCCCAGCGTGGAAAATGCAATTCTTCAAAATGACAGTGCTATTGTCTTCGTTGTCCAGAACGTCACTGTCCCAATCATAGAAATCGCAATTGACGAACAACATGTCGCTATCGCCTTCCAAATCTGTGGCGTCGTCACCTCCGCGGGCGAAAATACAGTTGTAATAACGGATCATCTCATCGTAGAATTCCGGATCGCCCATCCCGGCGGTTCCATCGTTATCCGCCCCGGAATCGCAACCGAGAACCCAGCAATTTCTGATTTCTACGTTGAATGCTTCACTATTGCCTTCAAAGACTTCGTCATAAATGTTAATCACAGTAAAACCGTCAATAACCACATCGACGGTAGCAATTTGAAAACCTGTATCGATAAACCAGGCTTCTCCATCCAGGATCGTCGCTGTTTGGGGATCGGTACCTGGACCGGCCCCTTGCAGCGTAATCCCCTCGAATATCGTGGATATATCAATACCGACTTGGCTGCCTGGATCGACCGGCACCAAATCGTACCATCCCGGTGCAAAAACGACCGTTCCTCCCGGCCCTGCTTCAAGCATGGCCGCGTCGATGTCATCGCCGGGGCTTACGTTCACAGTCACTTGTCCGAATGCAGCAACAGACATCGTCAGGACAAGGGCGGTCATTGCGAATAATCTTTTTCCTGTTTTCATCCCTTTCATTCTCCTTTTTAAGTTTTATTGAATAACGGTCGTTACAAAAATCTGTCCGCCGATTCAATACATCCGTCTCTCAAAAACGGCTCCGACGGAGTGCCACCCGGAGAATGACAAAAGGAGGTTATCCTTGGAAGGTCAATTCCCTGAATGACACCCCTGTCTTGAGCCGTGATCGAAACCCAATGCGAAAATTAGACTTGATTGAAATTACGATATCATTCCACCATAAAAAACAAATCATTACTACTGGCTAAAATCCATTTCTCATGTAGGAAAAACATTCAATTAAATGTAGGCATTTTGCCTACAAACCATAAGGAAAATATGAGAATTGGAGCAAAATCCTATGAGGATTTCTGATCGTGAAGCCACTGGAAGGCGTGTTGGAGCAGTTCGGAGGAACTCTCCAGATTAAGTTTATCTTTGATTCGGGCGCGGTAGGATTGGATCGTTTTGGGGCTGACGTGCATTTTTTCGGCGATTTCCTGGGTACGGTATCCGTTTCCAAGCAGTTGAAAGACTTCGAGTTCCCGGTCGCTGAGGCAATCCACGGGTGAAGCATCGCCCTCGGTGCCTCGGCTGACGAATTTATCCAGAAGCCTGGCCGACATCTTGTCGCTGAGGTAAACCATGTCGTCCATGATGCGGTGGATGGCATCCACGACTTTCTCGGTCAGCTCCTCTTTCATGATATAGCCCCTGGCTCCCGCTCGCAGGGCGCGTTCGGCGTAGATGGATTCGTCGTGAACGGAAAGCACCAGGACGGGCAAGTTCGCATACCGGTCTTTGATGATTTTAATAAGTTCCAGGCCGTTGCTCTCTTTCAGGGAGATATCGACGATCGCGATATCCGGTTTCATGGACGCAATGGCTTCCAACGCTTGAATATCGTTTTCGGCTTCCCCGCAGACTTCCAGACCGCCTTTCTGCTCGAACAGAAGCGTCAGCCCCTGACGGACAATGGGATGATCGTCCACGACGAGCACACGAATTTGTTTACGCATACTCAATACCTTTCCATTCGTTCGATTCCGGTAACGAACACGTAATCGTTGTGCCCCCGGAAGCCTCTCTTTGAATCTCAAAAGAAGCTCCCACTCGCCTCGCGCGGTATTTCATGATCCGCAAACCCATGCTTGTATGTTGATCGATCGTCTCGGGAATTCCAATTCCGTTATCTTTCACCGTCAACGTCACTTGATGATCCACGTTTTCCAGACGAACCCAAACTTGCGTGGCCTGGCTATGCCGGGCGGCGTTGTTGAGGGCTTCCTGGGCGATACGATAGAGGTGGATGGCGATCGTGTTGTCGGTAATGAAAACACGGTCTGGGCAATCGATGCGACACGGAATGTTGTACATCTTTTCAGTGTTGACGGTCAATTCCTCCAGTGCGTCCATCAGACCGTGCGTTTCCAAATCGATAGGATGAAGGCCTTTCGCGAGGATGCGGGTTTTGCTGATGGCCTGATTGATGTGCGTGGTGATTTCCGCCGCCTCTTCTGTGTTGGGCAGGGGTCCGGCGGCCAGTTTCTCCTCCAGTACTTTACTCTTGATCGCAATCCCGGTCAGACCCTGGCAGATATCGTCGTGCAATTCGTCGCCGATTCGTTTCCGTTCCGTTTCGCGGATAGCCACGATTTCTTTTTCGAGGCGTTTCCGTTCACTGATGTCGCGCACGATCGCCAGGACTTCATCCGGCCCGCTCGGAACGATACGGGTTTCGAAGTGATCGTTCCGTTCGTTCGAGCCGATCCCATATTCGAAAATTTCCATTTTCCCGGTTGCCAGCGTTGTCTGCAGGTGGTCCATCATGGAGCGGGCTACATCGGCCGGCAGCACGTCACGAACGTTTTTCCCCACATATAGCGAATCGAATTCTTGGGAGGATTTGCAATCCAGATAGACGCCGTTCCGATTGATTCGCACCATGAAATCCGGGATGGCGTCGAGCAGGGCGCGGTTTTTCGCTTCACTATCCCGCAGCGCGTTCTCGGTGCGTTTTCGTTCGGTAATGTCCTGCAGAATACCCAGCGACCCGATGACATGGCTTTGGTCGTCTTTGACTTCGACTGCGGCGTTGGCGATCCAGCGTTTTTCTCCTTGTCGAGTATTCACTAAAAAGTCCGCTCGCCAATTTTCTCCCGTTGCGCTTCGCGCCTTTTGTATCGCATCCTCCAGTGACAGATGAGCGAACTCCCCAATTAAAACCACATCTTGAACCAGTGTTCCCCACAATTCGGGAGTAAATTCCTCTTTTGAGTATCCCGTCAACGCTTCTATTCCATCACCGACGAAATCGTAACGGTTCGGTGTGTAGTTTCGGTAATAAGGAACCGCGTCGGCGACTTCGATCGCGTTCCGGTACAAGTGTTCGCTGGTTTCAAGGGATTCTTCCGCCGCCAATCGTTCGGCAATTTCGTGTTGCAAGGATTGGTTGGTCAACGTCAGATTGGCCGTTCGCAGTTTTACCAGTTTCTCCAGCTTGACGTTGTGGCGAATGGTCAGCCCAATTAAAAAAAGAATGAGAATCGAGCCGAATGTGGCGATGATGATAAATCCGGTCGTCCGGTACCAAGGCCAAAGCACGGTGAACTCGAACGCGGCGGGAGTCAGATCGGTATTCCAGTTGCGATCCATGGCGCGCACTTCAAACCGATGCGATCCATAAGACAAACGATCGAATGAGACGGACGTGCCCGAATGAAAGTGAGTCCAGGCTTCATCGTCCAACCGGTGAGAGAATAGAAGCTGCTCGGCCAGGGTGTAGTTCCACTTATCTACACCGGAAAAAACAAGCCGGACATGTCCACCGGGTGGCGTTTCCAGTAAATTCATCGCGCTGGATATCGATGTTTCGGGCCGGTCCCGGTCGGTGTCGGGGCTGCCGGTCTCCGGGCAGGGC
>CAZSIZ010000321.1:0-7167 GCA_964606645.1 uncultured bacterium | reverse complement strand
TTTTTTCAAACACCGCCCCTTGTGAAGTGCAAAAAGCCCAACAATAATTAGATCAACACAACAATACGGCCAAACTTGGTAGGCCGTCAATCCATTCGATCAACGGAAAGAACACCTATGTACGACGAAATTTACTCCGAAATACAGTCTTCCCAAAAACACCTCGAAGCGCTTGGGAGGCATCTTTGACCTGGAAACCAAACGCGCCACCATTACGAAATTGGAAGAAGAAATGAACGCGCCCGGTTTCTGGGATCAGCCCAAGGAAGCGCAGGAGCACGGTAAAAAGATCAAGCAAATCAAAAATCTCACCGAACCCTTCGATCGGCTCACCTCCCGTATCGACGACACGGTCATCTTGATCGAAATGGCGCAAGAGGAGAACGACGGGAGTCACGAAAACGAATTTCTGGAAGAAATGGAATCGCTTCGGACCGATCTTGCCGATTTTGAAGTCCTGTGCACCCTCAGCGGAGAGCAGGATGATTCCGACTGTTTCGTCAACATTCACCCCGGTGCTGGAGGGACCGAATCCTGCGACTGGGCGATGATGCTCATGCGCATGTACCTGCGCTACATCGAGCGCAGGGGCTGGAAAGCCGAAATTATCGATTTCCAGGACGGCGACGAAGCGGGTTTGAAAAACGTCACCATCCACGTTAAAGGCGAGTACGCTTACGGCTACTTGCACGCTGAAAACGGCATTCACCGTTTGGTGCGCATTTCTCCGTTCGACGCCAACAAGCGGCGTCATACCTCTTTCGCGGCGGTTCACGTTATGCCGGAGGTCGACGACAGCATCGAAGTCGATATCGACGAAACCGATCTTCGTATCGACACGTTCCGCTCGTCCGGCAAAGGCGGCCAGCATGTCAACACCACCGATTCGGCCGTGCGCATTACCCACAGGCCCACCGGGACCGTCGTCTCATGCCAGAACGAACGCTCGCAGCATCAAAACCGGATGATGGCGATGAAAATCCTCACCTCCCGTCTTTTCGAACTGATGAAGGAAGAACATGCCGAAAGGATCGAGGAGCTGTCGGGCGAAAAACGCGATATCGCCTGGGGCAATCAGATCCGGTCCTACGTCTTCCATCCCTATAATATGATTAAAGACCATCGCACCAACGTCGAGCGGGGAGACATTCAAAACGTCATAGACGGCGATTTAGACGGTTACATCTCCGCCTATCTCCGCACCTCCCTTTCCGGAAAAACTTCGCAGACCGGACCAGTGGAGGCGTAACGGACTGATTTGTCTCAACATAATTTTCTACTATTGACGGATGAATTTAAAGAAGAAAGTAAATACCGGCTTGACAGTTATAATTGCCAAGCGATAATGTTGAATGAACGGGCGATTAGCTCAGCTGGTTAGAGCGCCAGTATCACAAACTGGAGGCCACTGGTTCAAATCCAGTATCGCCCATTTTTATTTACTTTTAATGGTTGGAATCCTAGAGCAAAGGCGTTCTACCCGATGAAACGCCGCTCCATTTGCCAATGACTGAACCGTGCGCTTATGCCAAGCATTACAGTCGAGGGGTCGGTCTTTACGCTGCCGGTCACTATGGCGAAGCACTGACTGCGCTTAAAAAAGTTCTCATTTTCGAACCGAATTATCCCGATGTCTATTTTCTGATCGCCCGCATCTACACAGAGTTGGAACGCTACGGCGACGCTGTCTCCATGTTCGAAAAAGTCACCGCCCTTCTTCCCAACGACATCGAAGTTTCCTGGCTTTTCGGGAAAACCCTTCTCAAATCCGGTAACGAGAAAAAAGGGATCAAAACCCTTAATAAAACCCTTAAATTGAATCCCAAGGATCCCCGGTCGCGTACCGAGCTGGCGAAGCACTACCTCGATCAAAACAATTTCAGCAAGGCGCTTTCGACGGTCGACACAGGGATCAAAGCCAATCCGGAATGTGCCCCGCTCCATTGCCTGGGGGGGGATATCCTGCGAATGCAAAAGAAATTTCCCAAAGCGCAGCAATACTACGAAGCCTGCCTGGAACTCGATCCCCAATCCCAAGCGGGAAAACGGGGTTTCAATGCCGTCATGCGGGCTATCGAAAGCGGAAACGCCGACGCAGTGGATTTCAGCCCGGAAGAAGACGCGAAAGCGGAAATGGTGGAAGCGGCTACGCTGTTCTCAAACGGGGATTACGACTTGGCCATCGTCCGCCTGCTGGACCTGAAAGACCGTCACGGCGTCGAGCGCGACGCGTCGATGCTGCTGGGGATGGCGTTCGTCCAGAAAGGGCTTTACAAACGGGCGCACGATGTCTTCTGCTCGTTCATTCAGGACCATTCCCCCGACATCATGGTTCTATACAACCTGGGGCTGACCTGCAACCGGATGGGTCTCTACGAAGATGCGATTTCCTATCTGGCCGAAGCCTTGGAACGCGACGATTCATTCGAGGAAGCCCTGATCGAGATGGGGATCGCCTGCCTGATGACCGATCAGATCGTTCATGCTTGTGATTATTTCATCAATGCCCTTAAAATCGAGCGTGATAATCCGCGCCCTTATGTGTATTTAGCGCAAATCTCGTTCGAGAAAAACGAAGAAGACAAGGCCTTAGAATTGCTCAAACGGGCGGAAGCATGTGAAACGGAATCGCTTGAAATCTCTTTTTTCAAAGGGTATATGGCGATAAAGCAGGAAGAATACGATCGAGCGAAGACCTTTCTTCAACAGTGCCTCGATCATACTCCCGATCATTTCGAAGCACTGAAACTGATCGGACGCGCTCATATCGAGTTGGGAAACTCCACCGCTGCGCTTGAGGCCTTCCGTGACGCCACCGCGCTCAATCCTTCCGATATCGAATGCCGCGAGAGAATGAAGAAACTCTCATTCAAGACATGAGCATGAGCGGACAAGCGAATTATTTCTTTCAATTAGCGATTGGGTTGGGATTGTTCGCGTTTGGGTGGACGCTGTTCCGCTTCGGGATTAAAGTCACCGGTTTCGCGCTCGGTTTCTTTTTCGGATTCACGCTCTACGAATTCATCGCGGCCATGGTTCCCTCCATCAATCCCGAATTCGTGCGCTTCCTGCCCCAGCATCCCCTGACATCGACGTTTGTAGGAATTGTGATGGGCATTCTCGGCGTGCTCTTTTCCAAACGCGCTTACCAGGCCACGCTCTTCCTCGGCGCGTTGATGGGAAGCCTTTACATTCTCTACACGGATCCGCAGCAGCGTGAACTCCTGGAAAAAGCGATGGCGTATTGCGGGATTCTGGAGACGATCGAAAGTACGGTGGGCAATGTCTGGCCGGCGATTCTCTCGATGATTATCGCGCTATTGTTCCTCTACTGTCAGAAACAGATCGTCGTCATTATGACCGCCTGCATCGGTGCGTATATCATTGCCGACACGATCGACATCCCCATCCTGTTTCTTCCTCTCTGCTTCGCCGGTTTTCTGTTGCAGCAGACCAAACGTCCCAAACGCGAACAGCCCGCCGAAGAAGAGTGATCTAAACGAATCGGTTCCGGTTCCGAAGACAGAATTTTACGAGCATCAACATCACGGGTACTTCGATCAACACGCCGACGACCGTCGCCAGAGCGGCTCCGGACGACAGGCCGAACAGGATCACGGCGGTGGCGATGGCTACTTCGAAATGATTCGACGCGCCGATCATCGCCGATGGCGCAGCGTCTTCGTACCGCAGGCGAAGCAATTTGGATAATCCATACCCCAGCGCGAAAATGAGAAGCGTTTGGATAAATAATGGAATCGCGATCCAGAGAATGGTCAGGGGATTCGAGAGGATCACGTCACCCTTGAATGAGAAGAGCAGAATCAACGTGATCAGCAGCGCGCCGATGGTGATGGGAGTCAACAGGTGAAGGAATTGCTGGTTGAACCATTCCTCTCCTTTGACTTTGAGAATCATTCGGCGTGAAATCGCTCCGGCGGCCAGTGGTAAAGCAACGTAAACACCAATCGAAAGCAGCAGCGCTTGCCAGGGAACGGGCAAGCGACCGACTCCCAGCAGGAATCCCCCCAGCGGTCCGTAGAGAAACAGCATCGCGAGTGAATTGATGGCGACCATAATCAACGTATGGCCGTCGTTGCCTTTGGCTAAATAGCCCCAGACCAAAACCATCGCAGTACACGGCGCGATCCCCAGCAAGATACACCCTGCCAGATAGGAACGCCATAGGGGAATTTCGAGCATTTTCACCCCCTCGACCGCCACGACTTTCCCAACCCCATGCTCGCTGCCGAGTTCCAGGTCGAGTCCGAACGGCAGTTTGACGTAATCCACCGCGTCCACCCCGATGAACGACACGAAAAACGTACCCAGGAAAATGTATGAAATCCCGTACATCGTGAAAGGTTTAACCGCCCAATTGATAAAAAGAGTGAGCAGGACAGGTTTGGTGTTCTGCCCCGCTTTGAGTACCTCGGCGAAATCGATCTTTACCATGATGGGATACATCATAAAAAAAAGGCAGACCGCCACGGGGATGGAGACGACGGGAGCGCCGCCCACCGATAACGTCAAACCGTCCAGATACGAAACCAGTCCTGGTGCGGTTTTGCCCAAAACAATTCCGGCGGCAATACACAGGATGACCCAAACGGTGAGATATCGCTCGAACGCGCTCAGCCCTTTCGGCGTTGGCGGATTCGATGGGGGTGATATCGTTGATGTCTTACACCTACTTGAGTTCATCGTTGATTCTCGCTTTCATTACCGCTCGTTCCACGTTCGCTGCAAGGGATTTACATTTGGAGTAGCCGGTACCGAGTATCTGTATCTTCTTCATCATTTCATTCCTTACATTTTCAGGTTTCGCTTTTGAATGAAGGTGCGCCCATTAAATAAAAGTAGGTGGTGATCCAGGTCGTTAAAATTGCAACAATTCCAAAGAGATAATTTCCAACACTCATCAACGCCCAGCCGGAGACGATATTTCCTATTACACAGCCGGTGGCAAAAGCGGCGCCACTCCCGACCAATATTCCCCCAAAGAATGCAATCATGGTTTGTTCCGGGGGCTTTGGCAGCAGACGAGTTTCACCGGATAATTTCCCTGAGATAAATGATCCAAACATCATACTGGTAATCAGTGCAACGAGCCACCACACGATTTTCTTTTTGGGAGGAGCGTCTTTTTGAGTGGGTGTTATCGGTTTCTTCTGCGGGCTACCGACCTGGACGGGCGAGACGATTTTCTTTTGAACGACGTGGTTGAATTGTTGATCCGTCAAAAGTAATTCCGCGTGTAACACGCCATGCGTAACCCCCAATGGATAATTCCGGCCACTGGCGGCAGAAGAGAGATAGGCGGATATCGATAGAAGACCGATGGCGGCTCCAGCCACCCAGGGTTTCCATGATTGGAAAAAAATTCTTTCTTCTACACTTTTGATCTCTGTCGATTTTGGTTTTTGTTTCGATCGCATGAATACCAGCACCAATGTAACGATTCCGAAACCGATGGCGAGCATCCAGTACGGTATGCCTGTTAGTGACGATAGTGTGATCGACGATCCATCTTCGGAACGAATGATGAATTGCTTCATATATCGATGGAATGACGAGAGAGGACCGAATTCAATGGGGATTCCAACTAATCCAGCCATTGAATTCAGGTTGCCGCTGCCTGCTTTAAACAAACAACCGCTTACGCACCCTCCGGCCAATACCATTCCGACTCCGAATATCACTCCTCCGACAATAAAATTCAGCCAGATGAACGGTTTGGGATTCAACGTCACCCATCCAAGCAAGTCCAGCCCGGCGAATCCAATCATCGAAACGACGATCGCCGTCCATAGTCCAAACACCTTACGCCAGCTTTTGAATAGAAGCACTTCGCTGAACGCGGACGATCCACAAAGATTGCCCTTCTGTAAAAAAAATCCGAAAAGAATCCCGATACTGATTGCCGTGTATACCCACATTTTCGTAAAAACAGATATCAGGATGGGAGCAATGATAAAGATCGATAATAGACCGTAATACAATCCAACCCTATTCTTTGTGGCGTTGCTTTGAATCTCCATGTTCATTCTCCTTTTTTTCATCGTTCCATCGATCGATCCGCCATGATGACAATCAGCAAAATAAAGACGAGACCAAAGAAATCGTTATAGAACTTTCAGTTGTTCCTTCCGCACTTCCTTCAGGACCGATTCGACACAGCCGAAAAAGTTCGTGATGCAGGGTGTTTTCAGCCGATAGAATACCTGGGTGCCGCGTTTGTCGTCCTGGATGATCCCGGCGTTTTTCAGGATGGAGAGATGCTTCGAGACTGTCGAGATATCCGCGCCGATCATCTCCGTCAGTTCACAGACGCAACGTTCACCTTCCGCGAGTCGATCGACGATAAACAGGCGGGTAGAGTGAGCCAGCGCTTTGATGATTTTTTCGCGTGCCTTGTATCGTGCTTGAGTCTTCTCATCCATCACATATTCTCCTATTTGGCAAAATAGCCAAATATCAACTGTCGTCAAGGGTGCATGTTTTTTTTAGTTACCTGGAGTGGACTGTAGCCCACTATACCTTAATGGGAAAAAAACTGGTCAGCCGCGGGAGCCGTATGCCTTCCATTCCTTGACCGAGCGTTTCAGTTTGGCTTCGATCTCTCCCCCGATGCCGTAGCCCTGGAACGGGAACGGTCCTTGATAACCGAGTTTGACGAAGGTTTTAACGAATGCGTTGACATCGGTATCGCCTTCGCCCAGGGGTAGAATCCCCTCTTCGACGCTTAATTCTTTGGCGTTGTCCCGCGATCCGTTGATCGTGACGCAATTGAGCCTTGGCAATATGGCTTTTGCTTTCTCAGCTAAGTTCTCCGGTCCCTCCACTTTCAGCCAGTGGTAGAGATTGAAGGTGCAGCCGACGTTTTCACGCTGCGTTCGATCGGCCACACGAAACGTGTCGCCAGGCGTCTCCAGCCAGCAGTTGAAATGAGGGTAGAGCGAAATCCGCTGTCCGAATTTTTTCGCGATGTCCGACGTCTTTTTCAGCCACCTCACCGCCGCTTCGTCGCCTGCCGGGTCGGACGGTTTGTACTTTTTGCTGTTGAGTGAGAACCAGATCAGGGTGTCTCGTTTCCCGATCGTTTTCATTGCCCACCGATTTTCGCGTTGGTTTAACCGTCATAGAAATATAAGAATCTCAAGGTGG
>CAZSIZ010000320.1:0-7230 GCA_964606645.1 uncultured bacterium | reverse complement strand
TTCATCTCGTATCGTTGATAAAAATCCCTCTATTAGAAGGTTTTTCTGTAAAAATTCCTCTAATAATAGAAAAAAAAACGCACTTTTCACCTGATAAAATATTTGGTTTCTTGAAAAATGAGTCATAAATCCTTTATTATCAGTTGGTAATACAAATATGGATGCGGTGGATTTAATGATTTGAAAAAAAAGGAGATTTTTTCAGGAAGGAGGGTTTTGGCGATTCGGTGAAGGAAGACTTTGGAGCACTTCGGCGGCCTGTTTGGCGTCGCGGTCGAAAATGAGAATTCTTGAAAAGCCTTGTTGTTTTTGGAAAAGACCGTCGTAGCCCTGATCGAAAAAATTCTGCACCACGAACTCGATCCCCGCGTCGTTCAGCGCGTCGGTGATCTGCCGTTCGTGGAACTCGTTGTCGGTGTCGATGAGCGGGACGAGTTTATCGTCGGTTGTATCCATAGTCATCTCCTCGATGCGCCAATTGGACGATGAACGATATGTTGGGGTTCTATCAAAGAATGCCGAGTTTGGCAAGAGGTGCTCTCATTACGTATTAATCGCGATATTCGTTGTCGTCATCATCAGAACAGCCGCGCAAACCGCCGCCTGGATAGCGGCCACGCTCTCCTCGATGCCTTTGCCCACAGGATTGGCTTCGGTGATTTCCTGGATTCGTTTTTTCGCTTCCTTCCGTTCATGCTTATCGAAGACTTCGGGGATGAGGCCGCACGCTTTCATCAGAATGATGATAATCGCCGTGCGCGAATCGGGTTCCTTTTTTTTCAAGACGGCGTTTCGAATACGTTCGCGCAGTTCCCGTTCGGGCCGGGCGTCTTTCGTGGGGTAGCGGTTTGCCGGGAAAAGCCACAGGATACGCCGTTCCTCTTCTTTCAGGATACGTTTATCGATGAGCTGGTCCAGGATGCGTTTTCTCAAATCCTTCACGCCCGACGGAATCTTGCTCACCCAGTGCTGGCAATTTCTGACCTTGTTGGATTCCTTGATCAGTTGCAGCGTGTCGTCAAATAGTGGCTCACCCGTCTTTTTGGAGCCGGTCACGACGAGATCTTTATCCTTCAATTTCAGTCTATCGAGAAGCAGCAGTTCCATAACGATCCCCCCGGCCAGCCCGTAAGGAAGCGCCATCGACGCCGAACCGATCACGGTTCCTTTCTCGTCGTTCAACGCCAGTAAGTAGAGTTCTTCCGCCAAAGTCAACATGGATTAAACCTCCCGTGTTTATTGAATAGAACGTCTGAGCGTAACGGGGTATGACAACCAGAACCATTTTTTTTCTCAATTCGCGAATCTTATGATAATCACAAAAAAAGACTCAGGTCTCGAAAAATTCCGTCGATAACATTCATCGGTACAAGGAGGTGCACCCATGTCCTATATTTCTGTTGTTGCCCTATGTATTTTACTCATCGCACTGGTCCAAGGTCCATCGGCTCTATGGGGAGTCATGGCATTTGCGCTTGGAATGGTCACTCATTGGTACGTGAAAGAATAGCACCCGTTATTTTCGCCCTCGGATTCGATCACTCGAAAATCCGAAATTCATCTTAGAACAACCTTCCCGACTTGAATTGATTGATTTTACGCCCGATCTGGTTTAGATTGGATGTGTGATGATACGCATCCTGGGCGTTTTTCTCATTCTATCCTGTCTCGCGGCGCTTCCGGCGCTGTGCGGGGCACAGTCTGTCCATCCGATGGACCTCGAAGCCTCCGCGCCTATTGTGAATTCCGCCAGCGACCCGATCCTGAATACCACCAGCACCCCGATCTCAAACTCCACTGAAACCGTATCGATTGAATCCACGACGCCGGAAATCCGTAAAATCGACTTGAAAGACTATCCGCTGACGATCGAAGTGGCGGGCCAAGTGCTTCCAGTGACGGGAATCGACGCCAAGCAGGCGCTTCAACTCCTCCAATGGGAGAAAGAGAACAACGATGCGTGGTGGCGGTTTTGGCTGGCTTATGCGGGTGTGTTTGGAGCCATTTTTGCACTTTTTTTCACCGCCTGGCGGACGACAGTTTTTCACTTGCAAATTAAAGAGGAAAGGTTGGCGAATTACCGCGAGCGTCTTTTCTCCGAAGACCCCGGTGCGGTGATCGCCGCCGCGATGAGCCTTTCCAGTTACCCCCGTGAAGCAGTCTGGCTGGTGATGCGATGGGCACAAGAACACAAAAAGGAACAGCCTGAAGTTCAAGGTGATAAAACGATTGTCTTTCACAATCGCGACGACAGGTATCAGATCAAACAAGCGATCCAAGACGCGCTTGATAACATGGCAAATCAAACTCGTTGGTACTTCGAAGGTTTCCAATGGCCGCCTTTCAAGAAAATACAGGGCGCTCGATTAGATGGTAAAACTATTTCCATTGATATCGGGCCGATTCGTTTGCGGAATGCTTATATGGTTGGTGGGAATTTCTCTAGTATAGGCTTAAAAAAATCTAATTTTATCAAGGCAAATTTGGAGAGAGCAATTTTTTCCATAGCGCACTTGGAGGGAACTGATTTTGGGGGTGCGAAATTGAAGGAAGCCCATTTTGGATTTGCTCACTTGGAAGAAGCCACATTTCAAAATGCGCACTTGGAGAAAGCCATTTTTGGGTCTACAAACCTACAGGGAACCAATTTAATGTTTGCGCATCTGGCTGGGGCCGATTTTGAAAATGCGCACATGGAGGGAATTAATTACATCGACAATGACTTCCTCAGTTATGCATCGAGTCAAAGCGCTTGCTTAGATGAAAAACAACAAGAAAGAGTTAATCTATGGAACACCGACCATCCCGATGCGCCTTGGCTGCAAAAAGGATGGAAATTCTGGTGGCAACCTAATGCAAAGCAAACATGCGAGGAAGAAACACGGATTGTGCGGGAGTATATCGAGCGGATTCGGGAGGAAGAAAAATCAGAGAAGGGGGAAGAGGAGAATAAAATTTGATCTCCCCTCAGTAGTGGTTTATATTGTTAGATCCCTGAATCCTAAACCCTAATCCCTGAACCCTAAACCCTGCTTTAACAACAATATCACGTAATTTCCAAAACGTCTCTTTGTTTGGCGAGAAGGGTGGCGATGCCTTCATCGGCGATGGAGAGGAGATCGATTAATCGATCACGGTCGAAGGGCGTTTGCTCGGCGGTTCCCTGGATTTCGATGTATCGCCCGGATTCGGTTTTGACGACATTCAGGTCCACATCCGCAACGCTGTCTTCACTGTAATCCAAATCCAGGCATACGTGTTCACCTAAAACGCCGACGCTGATGGCGGCGGCCAGTTCGCGCATCGGCCATTCATCGATCAGTTGGTTTTTTTTCAAGAAAGTCAGCGCGTCGTGCAGAGCGACCGTGGCTCCGGTGATTGACGCCGTGCGGGTTCCGCCGTCCGCCTGGATCACGTCGCAATCCAGGTAGATCGTCCGTTCGCCCAGTTTGGACATATCCATAACCGTCCGGAGGGATCGCCCGATTAGCCGCTGAATTTCCTGAGAGCGCCCGCCTCGCGCCCGGTCGCGGGAAATACGTTCTTTGGTCGATTTGGGCAGCATGGAGTACTCGGCGGTGACCCATCCCTGCCCCGAACCCACGAGGAAGGGAGGAACCCGGTCTTCGACGGCGGCGGAACAGAGTACGCGCGTCCGGCCGAATTCGATCAGGCACGATCCCTCGGCGAATTCCAAATAACGCCGGTTAAAAGTGACCTCTCTCAGTTGGTTCAGCGCGCGGCCTTGCGACCGGGATAGTTCCTGAACGCTCATTGGCGAATTCTCCTTCTTTGGTTTCTTTCTCACAACAGAGTTATCAGTTTTCAGTTATTAGTTATTAGTTATCGGTTGTCAGTTTTCAGTTGAATTTGGAATAATTATCTTGTGACCGTTTTGCGATCGATTTTACTGAAAATGGACTAAGTGCGTTTATGCGTTTTTAAAATTGGCCGTAAGAACTTCCCTGTATGGGAACCTTTACAGCGGATGATTTCTTCGGGCGTTCCCGTCGCGACGACGGTTCCCCCGCCATCCCCGCCTTCCGGACCGAGATCGATGATGGCGTCGGCCGATTTGATAACGTCCAGATTATGCTCGATCACGACGACAGTATTGCCGCGATCCACCAACTCGTTCAGCACACGGAGCAGTTTTTTTATGTCTTCGAAATGCAGGCCGGTCGTCGGTTCGTCGAGAATATAGAGAGTATTACCCGTATCCCGTTTGGAGAGTTCTTTCGACAATTTCACCCGCTGCGCCTCCCCGCCGGAAAGCGTCGGCGCGGATTGTCCAAGGTGGATGTAATCCAGCCCAACCCGCATCAGGGTTTCTAAATACCGGACGATACGCGGGAAATTCTCAAAGAGTTCAAACGCCTCCTTCACCGTCATATCCAGCACGTCGGCGATGGATTGCCCCTTATACTTCACTTGCAGCGTTTCCCGGTTGAAGCGTTTTCCTTTGCACACGTCGCAGGTGACGTAGACATCGGGCAGGAAGTGCATCTCGATTTGATTGACGCCGTCGCCCGAACAGGCCTCGCACCGCCCCCCTTTAACGTTGAACGAAAACCGCCCCGGCTTGTATCCCCGGATCTTGGATTCGGGCAGCTGCGCGAACAGGGTCCGGATCGGATCGAACATCTTGACGTAAGTCGCCGGATTGGATCGCGGCGTCCGTCCGATGGGTTTCTGGTCGATTTCGATCACTTTGTCGATCAACTCAACCCCATGAATCTCCCCGTATTTACCGGGAATCGTATGGGCGCGGTGAAGCGTACGGTTGAGCGCTTTGTAGAGAATTTCGGTAATCAGGGAACTCTTGCCCGAACCGGAAACACCGGTTACACACGTGAAAACACCCAATGGGACATCGACGTCGATCGATTTCAAATTGTTTTCCGCCGCACCGGTGATTTGAATTTCCTGCCCATTGCACGTCCGCCGTTCCGCGGGGATGGGGATGGATTTTCGTCCCGATAAGTAAGCGCCGGTCAGCGATTCGGGATGTGCGCAGACCTTATCCGGCGGCGCTGCTACTACGATTTCTCCGCCGTCCAATCCCGCGCCGGGACCGAAATCGACGAGAAAATCGGCGGCCTGCATCATCTCCATATCGTGCTCGACGACGAGAATCGTGTTTCCCAGATCGCGAAGGTGAAGAAGGGTTTCGATCAACCGTTTGTTGTCCCGTTGATGCAGCCCGATACTCGGCTCGTCCAAGACATAAAGCACTCCGACCAGCGCGCTCCCGATCTGGCTGGCCAACCGGATGCGCTGCGCTTCCCCGCCGGAAAGGCTGGGCGCGGACCGGCTCATCGTCAGATAATTCAGTCCGACATTGTCTAAAAACATCAACCGATCCCGAATCTCTTTCAAAACAGGACCGGCGATCTCTTCCTGACGTGGCGTTAAATTGGCGTCATGGAAAAAGGTCAATGCTTCGGCGATGTTCATATCGGTGACATGATGGATCGGTTTATCGCTGAAACGGACGGATAGAAATTCCTGCCGCAAACGTCCGCCGTCGCACGACTCGCACGGGACACGCCGCATGAAGGTCTCCAGCAAATACGTGCGGAAGCCTTCCGACGAGGTGTTTTCGTACCAACGATCCATTTCGGTAATGACACCTGAATAATCGCAGCGTTTTGCTAGGTCCCTGTATACACGCTTACGCTCGATTGATTTATCTGAATAATCGCAGCGTTTTGTTTGGTCCCCGTATAACAAAAAATTCTGTGCTTTTTTAGATAATTTTTTCCAAGGTTTCGTGAGTGAAATCCGTTTATTCTTGGCGAATCGTTCCAGATTCCGGCGTAGATTGGTGTAATACGACCAACTCTGATTGTTCTTGTCATCAAAGAGGCCTTTCCACGGATAAATAGCGCCATCGACAACGGAACGATCCTTGTCGGGAATGATTAAATCCGGATCGAGTTCCAACTTGCGGCCCAATCCGTTACAGTCGGGACACATCCCTAAAGGGTGGTTGAAGGAAAAGTGCTGCGGCGATACGTCGCCGATAGAAAAACCGCACTCCAGGCAGGCGTTTTGAGTGCTGTAAATCCGGTCCGATTCGCGGGGAATCGCGATCAGTAACGTTCCGTCGCCTTGATTCAGGGCCAATTCCACCGAATCCGAGAGCCGCGATTCGATCCCGGATTTCATCACGAGCCGGTCGACGACCAACTCGATGGTATGAGCCATCTTTTTGTTGAGCGAAATCTTCCGGTCCAGGTCCATGACTTCGCCATTGACGCGAATCCGGACAAAGCCTTCTTTCCGGGCGGTTTCAAACAGGTCTTTGTATTCGCCTTTCCGTTCACGCGCTTTAGGCGCGAGAATCATGAAACGGGTGGACTTGGGCAGTTCCATGATCTGCTCAACGATCTGGTCCAGCGTTTGCAGCGAAAGCGGGGTGTCGTGATTCGGGCAGTACGGCGTCCCGCAACGGGCGTAGAGAACCCGAAGGTAGTCGTATATTTCCGTCACCGTACCGACGGTGGATCGGGGATTTTTACTGGTGCTTTTCTGTTCGATCGAAATGGCGGGTGAGAGACCGCCGACGAAATCGACTTTCGGCTTCTCCATCTGACCCAGAAATTGACGGGCGTAGGCCGAAAGCGATTCGACGTAACGCCGCTGGCCTTCGGCGTAGATCGTGTCGAACGCAAGCGAAGACTTTCCCGACCCGCTGACTCCCGTGAAAACGATCATTCGATCGCGGGGCAATTCGAGTGCGACGTTCTTCAGGTTGTGTTCCTTGGCTCCGTGAATGACGATATGTTTCATGTTTAATGGTTCGCAAGAGGTCGATCATTTGAGTCAAACATCCATGATAACTATTATGGCACAACCCCATTCAATCGAGAACGGATTGACAAACACGGGTGTACGTCATAAATGTAGGTAAGGGATCACCCAGCAGATCGTGAAGCCCAATAATCTTCCCATTCGCCACTGCGTAAGCAACATCGCAGAGTGATAATGGCATTGGCTCCCCCAACCTCCAGCATCCGGCTTCGAAGACCAAATTCGACTGCCTCCAAATCGAGTTTTCCTTGTCGGACACTCTCTTGCATCACCCAGGTCACGAGGTGATCGATCTCTTTGGTGACATCTTCCTGGATCGCCCGGCGGAGTTTTTTTTAGCGTCTTCCGCTTCATCTTCCTCGAATCGGAGACGGCAAATCTTCTCGTTGACCTCAACCAACTTCCGGTAAAGGG
>CAZSIZ010000319.1:0-7274 GCA_964606645.1 uncultured bacterium | reverse complement strand
ATGGGGGCTTACGAGAATACCTTGATTCTCTTTGCCAGCGACAATGGGGCCAGCGCCGAACAGATCATCCGAGGGGACGGTCACGATCCGGCCGCTCCTATGGGATCGGCGAAAAGCTATCTCTGTCTCGGCCCTGGATGGTCAACCGCCGCCAATACACCTTTTCGATTACACAAACACTGGAACCATGAAGGTGGTATCTCCTCTCCGTTGATTGCCCATTGGCCCGAAGGCATCGAGGCCAGAGGCGAACTGAGGCACGATCCGTCGCACTTTATTGATATCACACCCACGATTCTTGAATTGGCCCAAGGTTCGAAACCGGAGATGAATAAAAACACTGCGGGACCTGTAAATCCCGGACAAAGCCTGGTTCCTGTATTTGCCAAGGATGGAAGCGTTCATCATAAAAATTTGTGGTGGTGTCACAAAGATAATCGGGCATTTCGAGTGGGTGACTGGAAGATATCCGCAAAGGACGGCAAAGAAGGCAAGTGGGAACTGTACAACCTCAAGGCCGATCGCTGTGAGATGAATAACCTGGCATCGAAATATCCGGAAAAAGTAAAACAGATGGCACAACAATGGGAGAATACGGCTGAAGGTTTTCGCCAAGACTTAAATAAAGAAGCGAAGAATTGAGCCTGACTGCTATAAGAGAAGATGGTTGATCTTATTCCAATCCAAATCCGGGATTATCTCTTGGAAGATATCGTCGCTGCGGAAAAAGGAAAGGATCTTTCATTTCTTCTTTTTCGATCGAACCATTTTAATTTTCGTCCTGTTCGAGAATCACCGTCCACGCCCATTCGGTATCATAGGTTTGATCGCAAACCATTTGTATAAAGCGGGCAAGACCAGTAACGTGAGAATGGTTGAAGTCACCAATCCTCCCACGACAACAGTCGCCAATGGACGCTGGACTTCACTGCCCGTTCCTTCAGCGAATAAAAGTGGAATCAATCCAAGTGCTGTTGTCATCGCTGTCATCAGTACCGGTCGAAGACGTAAAGTCGCTCCTTCCACAGAGGCTTTATCAATGGAGACACCGTCGCGTATGAGTTGGTTCAGATAAGTGACCAAGACCATTCCGTTCTCTAATGCAATACCAAATAAAGCGATAAATCCAACAGAAGAAGGCACTGAAAGGTTTTCACCGGTCAGCCATAATGCGACAACACCCCCGACTAATGCCAACGGAATGTTAAGCAATATAAGAAGTGAATTCTTAAAAGAATTAAAACTTGAATACAGCATCAGAAAAATTAGAAGAAGTGTGATAGGAATAACAAGAGCCAGTCTTTTGTTGGCTTCCTGCTGAAGCCGAAACTCGCCACCCCAGGTCACAAGATAACCGGGAGGTAAATCAACCTGCTCATCAATGCTTTTCTGAGCTTCTGCTACAAAGGTACCGATATCGCGCCCGACAACATTACATTGAACCACAATAAAACGTTGGTTGTCTTCCCGTGTAATCTGACGTGGACCTACGATTTCCTCAATCGTTGCCAGTTCAGCGAGTGGAACTTGAATTCCATCAGAAGCTTTGATTAGAATATTTCCAATTTGTTCGGAAGTGCTCCTGCTACCAGGTTCATAACGAACCAGGATATCGAACCTACGGATTCCTTCAAAGATTTGCCCCGAGATTTCACCTCCCACCGCAGCTCGTATCACTTCCTGAACCTCAGCAATGTTTATTCCATATCTGGCAATCGCCTGTCGGTTTGGCTTGATGAGAAGCTGGGGTTTTCCTGCCACTTGATCCGGTTGAACATCTTCGGCGCCACGAACGGCTTGAACGACAGCGGCAATCTCATCCGCTTTATCTTTCAAAATATTTAAATCATCCCCGAATAGTTTGATGGCTAATTCCGCTCGAATTCCTTCCAAAAGTTCATCGACGGTCATGGCGATAGGCTGGGTGAAATTGGTCAGTACGCCAGGAATTTCTCCAAGGTGCTCTCGAACTCTATCCTGCAATTCCTCTTGAGTCATATCGTCACGCCATTCATCTTTAGGCGTCAGGATGAGATACATTTCTGCGCTGTTGATCGGATCGGTATGCGCTCCGACTTCTCCACGACCGATTCGAGACACCACGCTGGTTATCTCCGGAATATCCATCAGGCGGCGCTCGATCCGTAATGAAACTTGTACACTCTCATTCATCGAGATCGATGGGGCCATTGTCAGTCGCACGACTATTGTGCCCTCTTGTAATTCAGGCGTGAATTCTGAACCGAGTTTAGGGAAAATCCAAGCGCCGACTCCAAGGAGGATAACAACGAGAAGAATGGCCAGTGTCCGGTGATTGACGAAGGCGCTCACAAGGGGACGATAGGGAGATTTTAAACATCGAACGATCCAAATATCAAGATCGTTATGTTTATTCGCTTTTCTTTTAGGTCTGCGTATCAAAAAATATGACAAGACGGGAGCTAAGAAGATCGCAAACATTAAGGAACCCAGCATGGCCATCGAAATTGTATAAGCAAGCGGACGGAAGGTTTTACCCTCAACGCCCTGCAGTGTAAATAGTGGCAAAAATACGATAATGATAATTGATATAGCGAAAAGAATAGGACGGCCGACCTCAATGCATGACCGGGAAACAGTATGGATGCGGGATTCAGTAGGATCGGAGTCTCTCATTACCCGGTCGACATTTTCGACCATAACAATCGTGCCATCCACCATCATACCGATCGCGATCGCCAATCCTCCCAGTGACATCAAGTTTGCAGAAATTCCAAAATATCCCATGCCTAGAGTGGCAAACAATATGGAAAACGGGATGGATAAAGCAACAACTATACTGGGACGAAAGCCGCCCATAAATAGCATTAACACCAGCGCTACTAAAGCGATTCCTTGATACAACGCATTGGTCACTGTTGTTACACAGGCCTCGACTAATGTTCTTTGTTGATAATAGGGAATAATTTTCACACCAGCAGGCAATATCTTATTGATTTCAACAATTTTTTGCTCGACGAGTTCGATAACAGTGGATGCATTCATTCCATAGAGTTTAACCACCATCCCGGCGACGACTTCAACTTCACCATTTAGAGTTTGTGCGCCTCGACGGACCGCACCGCCAATTTTCACATCGGCAAGTTGTTTTAAGTAGGTTGGAGTACCCTCTTCCGATTGGATGATGATGTTCTCCATATCTTCGATATTTGACGCCAACCCAACGGATCGAACAATAAATTCTTCAGAGTTCTTTTCAATAAATTGAGCGCCAACGTTTAGGTTATTCGCACGAATTTTCTCGATAATTTCGGAAATAGAGATATCATATCGAAGCAGATTATCAGGATGCAGAACCACATGAAACTGTTTCTCGTAACCGCCTATCCCCAATACCTCCGTTACGCCAGGCAAGGTCTGAAGATTGAACTTGATGATCCAATCCTGGATGGTTCTCATCTCCTCCAATGAGCGTGTACCGGTTTCATCTTCCAGATAATAAAAAAGGATCAAACCCATTCCCGTGGATATCGGTCCCATTTCCGGTTCTCCGAAACCTTCCGGAATTTGATCTCGCGCTTCTTGAAGCCGTTCATTGACTAACTGACGGGAAAAGTAAATATCAGTCCCATCCTTAAAATAAACATTAACCACTGAAAGGCCAAAATTAGAAACCGACCGGATCTTTTCCAAGTTTGGGAGTCCGTTCATGGCCACTTCGACGGGATACGTCACATAGCGTTCTACTTCTTCCGGTGCAAGACCTTCGGTAATCGTGAATACTTGAACCAAAGAAGGGGATACATCCGGGAAGGCATCAACGGGCAGTTGTTGATAGGAATAGTATCCCGCTCCCATAACCAGGATAGCTAAAACCAACACAAGCAATTTGCCGGCAAGCACGGAGTGTATAATTTTACCAATCATCGTTTTGATTTCCTTTATCGTTCGATCGAATGTTTAGTGAGAATGACCGCCTTCGCCTAATGCTTCTTTCCCTAATTCAGCTTTCAACACAAACCCTCCCTTGCTGATGTATTGTTGGTCGGGAGTGAGTCCAGCGATCACTTCGGCATTGAATTCATCTAAACGGCCAGTTTGAATTGGTTGAGGAACAAAACCGTCTTCCTCTTTTATAAAAACGACAGAGCGATCTTCCATGAGTTGGATGGCGGATTTGGGAATAAGTAAAGGTACAGGAATGTTTTGAACGGTTACTTTCCCGTTAATAAACAATCCGGGTCTCCAAGTGCCATCCTGGTTATTGATGACAACTCGCGCGGTGGCTGTACGAGTGTGTTCATCAATAATTGGGCTGATATAGGAAATAGTACCTATTGATTGATGCTGAGCAACTTTTTCCGAAATCATTACACTCTGTCCGGTATGAACCGATGGGAGATCTTTCTGGTAGACAGTCAGATTAATCCAGACCTGAGTTAAATCCGAGATTACAAATGCAATGGAATCGTCTTTGAGAACTTCACCCAACGTAATATGTTTTTCAATAATCGTTCCATCAAAAGGTGCATAGATTTCAAAGTGTGTAAACGCCATGTCGGGTTCAGTAGGAAGTTGTTTGACATAAGATTGTGAGAAGCCAAGAGCATGAAGCTGTTGCTCTGCCGAATCCATAACAATTTTCGCTTCCGCCAAAGCTTGTTGAGCGGCCAAGTAATACTGTTCCGCAGAAATCGCTTTATTCCATAATGCTTCTTCTCGGTTATAAACAGTTTTGGCGAGTTTGTATCTCTCGAATGAAGCTAAATAGGCCGATTTGAAAGTTGCTAACTCACGGCTTTCCAAAATGGCTAACATGTCACCTTTTTTTACGACATCACCCAGCGACTTTTTAACATCGCTCACAATCCCTGGAATTATTGGAACAATATGTGCCATAGTCTCCGGATTGATGATCACTTCCCCGGTTAGGTTCAAATAATTCTGCAAGATTCCAGGACCTGTCGTGTCAACCTTGATATCAAATTCCTTCATTTCATCATTCGTCAGTTTGACTACAGCTTCTTCTTCATGTCCATGTTCATCTTGAAGAGCAGCTTCTTCTTCATGTCCATGTTCATCTTGAAGAGCAAATTGATTAACAGTGTCATGATATACGGTAATTTTAGGTTCACAATAACTTGAAACGAAAGCGGTGATAACAATGAAAAATAGAAATGAGGAAGTAAGCAAAGTAATAATCTTAGTGTTCATTTCGAGTCTCCTTTGATTTTGATTGTGGATCGATTGGCTCAAGAGGTTGCCCAATCAACCTCTCAATATCCGCCATAGAGATGTAATACGCTGCCAGTGTTTCGATATATTGACCACGCGCTTTGAAGAGCGAACGTTGCGCGTCGAGAACTTCCAAATAGGAAAATTTCCCTTGTCGATAACCTTCTTGGACCGCATCGAATGCGGCATTCGCGCCTGGAATCACCTTTTTCTTGAGAGTGAGACATGATTGATAGGCTGTGATAAAATTATTATATATTTCAACAAAGGTGGATCGTAACAATCTAACAGTGGATTCTTTTTCTTCTTCTGCTTTCTTAAGACGGATTTGAGCGGCACGAATCGCACCATGATTTCTGTCAAATACCTTAAACGGCATCGAAAACGACAAAACGAAAGCGCTGTCTCCGGATTCATTCAAATATCGAATCCCCGCACCCACATCAATATCGGGAGTGGCTTTGGCTTTCTCCAAATCAAGGATAGATTTCCGATGTTCCATCGTCATCATCCATCGAACCATCTCCGGATTTTGATTGATGCGCTTCATTAAATTTTCAGGGGGAGGAATCTGTTTTACTTCATCAAAATTGCCAATAACACGCTCAAAAGATGGCGTTGTACTCCCCCACGAGAGTGCCAATTGTTTTCGAGCGGATTCCAGGGAATGATTGGCGCGTTCCATCTCGATTTGAGTATTTGCCAAAGCCACTTGGGCTCGAATCTCTTCCATCGGAGAACTTTTTCCTGTTCGAACCCGTTCTGAAATTGCATTGAGCACTTTTTCAGAAAGTTGGTAAAACTCGTTTATTAACTTGACACGTTCTTGAGAGGACAAGACTGACAAGAAATTTTGGGTGGTTTTCGTTAACACATCCAATCGAACGATTTCATAATCCCAAGCGGCCAAATCGCGTTCCAATTCTGCCGCGCGAAAACGTTTTTGTCTTTTCCCACCCAGTAAAATGAGTTGGCTGATGCTCGTAGTGGTTTCTAAGCCGTCAATTCCTTGCAATTCACTCGTTCCCAGAACATTTTCCACGTCCACCCCCAATTCCGGATTCGGCAAAAGACCGGACTGTAACGCCTCTGCTTCCTTCGCACGGATTTCCAAAGCGAACGACGATAAATCAGGATGATCGATCAATGAGAATGACAACGCTTCCGGTAAAGTAAGTATTCCCGTAGGCTCTTTCAAATCGGGAAGCGCGGGCGCTGAATTTACATTGGATATAGATGGCGAAACATCCCCAAGCGCCTCGGAATTTTGCCATCGTTTTTCAATCTCAATCGTTTTGCAGGCGGACAGAAAGATGAATGTGGCGAGTCCCGTAATGATTAATCGTATTATTCTCATAAAACACCTCGAAGTTCTAAAATAGTTGTCTCTAATGAGCGCGATGATAGGCCAATCACGATAAGCCGTTATGCCTTCATCGAACAATAACAGTTTGAAAAATAAAATACGGATAGCTTAGTAGAATGGCCAGACAAAAGGAGAGTATCAAATGAGAAGTACGTCGGTTCGTAGGCTTTTCAAAAAAGGAGGTTGGAAGAATTTGATTGGATAACTATACGATACCGTTCCAGTTTTGACGGGTGTCGATGCGTGAGTAAGCACACCGTCAATCGAAAAGCGATCGTTCAATTTTTGAAATGACGGTGGTGTTATTTTTGAGAAAAGATCCACATAGCCCAATGGAATATCGAAGCAGCCGTTTTGATGGTCGTGTTGTTGAGTTGGGGGTGTGAATTGTCCGGTTTGAGGATTCGGTGTGTTATTCTGCGCGTGTTCGTGGTGTCTGTGGGTTTCGCAGACTAGCAAGGTCTCACCTTGATGGGTGTGCTCGATTGTCATCAATCCGTCGCGGTCGATACAAATGACATGAGCACGTCCGTCACAGTTGTATACCGGGAACAACTGGATCAACAACAAGTAGGCAATAAGCCAACAGGATAAGCCACGTCTTATTCGCATAATCGTTTTACACCGAACAAATAAAAATCTGGCTCCTCACAAGAATCTGTGCACGAGTTTGGGTTCGGGAAGGTCACCCATA
>CAZSIZ010000318.1:0-7277 GCA_964606645.1 uncultured bacterium | reverse complement strand
GTTGACCTACTGATGGGTCATGACTATGGTAACATTTATAGATGAGGCAACGGGGAGCCTCGCGTTCCTGACCGTGCGTTGAAAAGAAGTTAAATCCCATACTCAGGATAAACGCCCCGTGACGGTGGAAATCATCCCAGAACCAATCGCCGATGGGGGCCTGCGGCGAGACGGCTTTCAAGGCCGGGTGGGAATCGATCGCCCCGGCCGATGTGTAGAAACCGGGATAGGAAACTCCCCACTGACCGACTTTTCCGTTATGACCGTCGATACGATCGATGAGCCATTCGATGGTGTCGTAGGTATCCGTGCTTTCGTCGATGTCCCGGTCGCGTTTCTTGTTCGGATGGTGCGGGCGCATATTGACGAATTGACCTTCGGACATAAATTTACCGCGAACGTCCTGGAATACGAAAATAAATCCCTCTTTCTCGAACGCTTCGTGAGGACCAAGAGAACCTTTATAGTTGTCCGCCCCGTAGGGGCCGATACTGTACGGCGTGCGAAGCAGCAGGATGGGATACTCTTTCGAGCGGTCGGTCGGTTGATAGACAGCGGTAAACAGTTTGACGCCGTCCCGCATCGGGATTTTGTATTCGAACTTCGTGTAATTCGCCCGATTGTACTCAGCCCGGTTTTCGGCGAAAACAGTCGAACACAGCGTGAATAGAAGCAGTACCGGTAATCCGAATTTTCCGAACATCGTGTTTTCTCCCATGCGTGATAGATCGCTTGAAATGAATAAGCCTCATGCGATTCTTAACGAAAAACGCATGAGGCTCAATGGGAGAAATGAAAAAACAACGAAATCGTAATGTCGATTAAGCGGCGAAGGATTCTTCGATATCGCGGCAGAGCCGATAAATCCAGATCAACGTTTCCGCCATGTGCCGTACTTTCTGCAAACCGTTTTCACCCAGCACTTCCCGCTCGACGACGATGGCGTCACGGTATCCGCTTTCAAAAAGTGTTTTGAGCAGCAGCGGGAAATTCACGACGCCGTTTCCGGGATGCAGTTCCTCGCCGTTCCACTGCTGCAGCGACGGACGGTTCGTCACGGGTCTCGCCTCTTTGAGATGGACTCCGCCGATCCGGACGCCTGCGTCCAACAGTTTTCTCAGAAACGTAATCGGTTCCCATTCGCCGTGGTACAGCACGATATTGGCCAGGTCCAGATTGACTCGGAAAATATCCGGCCGGTCGACGGCTTGGATAAAAGCGTGCAGTTCTTCAAACGTTTCCGGGCCGGTTTCGACATCGTAATGCCCACCCCACTGCGCCACGAGATCGCAGAGTCCCCGAACCGTCTCGACCATCGGTTTGAAGAATTCGTTTTGGGGATCGACGTGTCCCAGGTGCGCGTTAAAATCCTTAACACCCAGCCGATCGTGACCGAATTGGATATAACGCTGAGTCAATTCGAGGCGTGATTGGCGCTTGACGTGATCGGGAACACCGAATCCGACCGTTTCGATTACCCGTTGAGGGGTATCGTATTGGTCGCCGTCCGGGCCGGAGTAACCGATCACGAAACGGGCGATTTCGATCCCCTTCGGTTCGATCAATTTCTTGACGCGGTTCGCCCATTCCGGGGTCAAGTCTTTCTCTTCGGGAACGTGCAGTTGAAAACATTCGACTCCCGGAACCTCCACCGCCAGTTCCAAAGGCGCGCCGATCCCCGCACCGAACGAGCCGAACAATCCCTTGGGTCCGAACGTCTGTTTTTGATTGGACATGCTGTCTCCTCCGCCGTTTGCTAGAGCGATTGTTATCGATAGTGAAAGTAGAGAAAGCGTAGCCCCTTGATTGTTTTGGACAAGTCTTATAGAAGTTTCTTACGGCCACCACGCTTAGGAGCGATCTTAGCAATGAACGACCCGGCAATCGTTTTTTTCGACATGGACCATACCCTTCTCGATATGGATTGCGATGAATCCTGGAAATGCTTTCTAGCCGATGAAGGATTGGCTCCCGCCGGGGACCGCGAACGGGCCGCTCACTACATCGATCTCTACCATCAGGGCGTCTGTCCCGTCGATGAGTTTCTCGATTTCCAACTGCGAGAGTTCGTTGGCCGGACGGTCGATGAGATGGCCGAGATGGCGCAGCATCATTTCACCACCCGCATCGATGGACACATTTTCCCGGAAGCCCGGCGTGTCATCGCCGAATTCGGATCGCGAGGCGTTCCAACGGCGCTGCTGACCGGAACAAACCGAATTGTCACCACACCGGTCGCCCAAGCGCTGGGGATCACCGACATCCTCGCTACCGAGTTGGAAATCGCCGACGACCGTTACACAGGCCGTATCACCGGACCGTTTCTCAGCAAAGAGGGTAAAGTAAAAAGCGCCGTCGAGCATTGCCAGGAACGGAATACGGCGCTCGAACAAACATCATTCTATGGAGACAGCATCAACGACGTCCAGATGCTCGAAAAAGTCGGTTTCCCAGTAGCCGTGAATCCAAAAGCGAACCTGCTCGCTATCGCCAAGGAACGCCACTGGAAAATCCAATACTGGACGCTCTGATGAGAAAACATACAACGGCCAACAAGTAATTTGAATTTATTGATTATAGATTCCCGCCGATGCCGCACGCGGATCACGAGCACGACCAGCCGGTCGTCTTCAATCTCATACACGATTCGGTAATCCCCCACGCGAAGATGATATCGGTTATTGAAACCTTTCATTTTAACGACGCCTGGAGGTCTTGGATTTGAGGACAGTGATACGAACTTTGTAAGAATTCGATTTCAGTCTCTAACTGGAATCGATTCGAGACTTTTGTCTACGGATGGCTTAACAACGATCGTGTAGATTGATTTACTCATTGAAATTGTATTTTTTCAATAAAACGTCCAAAGGGATATTCTCTCCAGGTTCAGCGAGGGAGGCTTGGGCGGCCTCAAGATCGTCTTTGTCCTCCAGGTCTTTCAACAGTTCCAGGTCGTCGAAGGGGATCAGGGCAAATTTCTTTCCCCTGTGCTCGAAGACGACGCGTTCGTCTTTTGAGGCCCGTTCACACAATTCGTTCAATTGGTCTTTCTTGGCCAGATATTTTTTCTTGACCGGTTTTTTTTTCGTGGTCAGTATTTCTTTCACGACAACTTGGGGCATGGTTCGGCTCCTTCACTTGATAGTGTAATAGCCCACCTGAAGGATTGCAATGATTTTTTAATTCACATCCGCCACCAGTGGTCCGGCCAAGTCTTTCAAGAAGAACAGCCGTCCCGGTTGAGTGGGCATGAAAGTCGAGGGCAGCCAGGGGTCGGGACCGTAGCGCAGGGTGATCCAGAAACTGGGGCCTTGCCATTGCATCCTGTTACTGAACGCACCGTCGCAGCCACCGATGATCCAGTCGGCGTTCAGGAACAGACCGGGGCCGATGGTATTGGCGCGGCAGGGGATCAGGGTGTAGCGTCCCCGGAAACTGGTGATGGCGTTTTGCTCGATGGTGAGCGGATGCAGTTTGGCCCCGATCCGGTGCGTCTGTTTTTTCCATTCGTCGAATGAGAATTCTTCGGCGAAGTGCGGTTCCCAGAACGCGATGTGGCAGGCGCGTCCAATCCCGAAGACGACAACCAGTCTCCCGCCGTCCTTACGTAGCGCTTCGATCTTCTCGGCGAAGAGCGGCAATTCGGTTTGAGTCGCGAAGTGGCGCTGGTCCGGCGGGACGGTCAGGTCGCCCAGCGGGCCGTACAACGCATTTTCCATCTCGCCTTGAAACGCGCCGGGGCTACCGGGTTCGATCGTGCGGCCTTCGGCGTCGGACCACTCATCCATGTTGAATCCATGCACGTGATCGCAGGGCGTGCCCCAGTCTTTGAGAAAGAAGACCGTCCATTCGTACATTCCCATTGGCCCCACGGGCAGAATCAGCGCCAGTTTACGCCCCTCTTCGCGGCAGGCGAGGATAATCTTGGCGATTTCATAGCCCATTTTCGTATTGAATGCTTCCATCGTTTCGCATGGGACCGGTTGGAATTCGTCGTTCCACCAGGGCTGGCGGTCGAGAACGGTTTCGGGTCCATTCGAGCAGCACCGATCGATCTTGGCCAGATCCCAGCCTTTGGGATAGAGGCTTTCGACCATCGTTCCTTGAATCGTCGTCAGTAAAGAGATTTCACTCATAATCGCAGACTCCAATAATTGTTTTTTTTGGATTTATCAATGTTTAATCGTATCATATTATTGTATAGAAGAAAATGTGTTCTCGAACGATTCGGAATCGAGGATCATCCATTCCCGAACCGAAACCGCCGTTTCCAGCAAGTTGTCCCGCACGGCCTGCTGGGTTTCCAGCCCGACACCGCGATTGAGCAGGAAGGTTTCGATCCCTCCTTCTTCTTTAACTAAATCCAGAACCACCTGCAGCCAGGTTTCATTGACCTGATAGCCTACTTGTAATGAAAGCATATAATCCGCCATCAGGTCGTCTTCGGAAACGCCCAGCAGAAGGTGTATCAAGGCGGTCAGCGTCCCGGCCCGGTCTTTGCCCGCCGTGCAGTGATAGAGCAGAGGCAGGTTTTCCGGATCGGCGATCGTCTGAAACGATTGGGCGATGGATGCGGAATAGGTGTTGACGATGTTGAAATAAATCGCTTCCCACGTCGCCCCCTCGATCCCAATGGGAAAGTTGAGAAAGCGAGCGAATTCCATGACACAGGGCGCGTCGGGAATGGTATCGGCGTCGGATTTCGTGCGCAGGTCGATATCGGTGCGAAGCCCCAGCGCTTTTAAGGTTTCGCAATCACGGGCTGTCGCGGAATAGAGCCGATTCGAGCGGTACAGCACGCCCCGTTTCATCCACGCGCCGCTTTCCGTTTGGTAGCCCCCCGCGTCACGTGCGTTGGAGGCTCCGTCCAGACCCAGCCATCGGTCCCACTCCGTCTCTTGAGCCGAAACCGCCGGTCCGAAAAAGCAAACAACGACGATTAGCGTAATAAAAGAGTGGATTGCTGACACTTGCTCCATGATTTTCATTGGAAAATAGTTCCCTCGTTCCAGGATCGAGATGATTCGTCCCATTGCAGCGCCAAACCGTCGCGGGCAATGTGAATACGACCGTTGTAGGTTTTAGAAATCGTTTCCCGGATAACATCCGGCGGCTGGTTTTCCACATCGGGGTAGAAATGAGTGATCAGCAGCGCGCGCGCGTCGGTATCGGAGGCTAGTTGGGCGGCCTGAAGGAGATTCAAGTGCATGATGTTCTCATCGCTCCGGAAACTGGCTTCGGCGACGAGTAAATCGGTTCCTTTCACCGAGTCGGCCTGATTATCGAAGGGGGCCGTGTCGCCGGTATACGCCACCTCGACGCCCGCCCCGGTTATCAGCCGCAGACCGATCGCTCCGTCGATATGGTTAGCGGGAAAAGGAAGCGCTTCAAGCGTTCCGATCCGGATCGGCGTTCCCACTAAAACCGGCTGGGGAATAAAAATCTCTTCATAGTAACCTTCCAAACCCACGTTATCGAGCATCGTCTTGACGGCATTGAGAGTAATTTCCGTGCCGTAGAGATAGACCGGCTTTCCGGGACTGAATCCGGGTGTGTATTTCCAGGCAATGGCGTAGCGGGTGATGTCGATTATGTGATCGGGATGGCTGTGCGACAGGAAGAGATGCTCGACGCTATCCACCGCCGCGTTGATATCCCCTTCCGCCCGGCAACGCTGATAGAGCGCCCCATGCCCGAAATCCATATTGAGCCGCGTTTCGTCATCGGAAAAAGCGTAACTCGATTGAAGCGAGTAGTTCGAAGAAGCCGAACCGCAACCATAAACACGAAATTCAGTTTTCATTATGCCATTAACCATGCTCGCTGTATGTTTCAATCCCCTCTTATGGGCAAAATGTGTGATCTATTCTAGACGTGCAGTTTTTAAAGAAAAGATTCGCTTGGATATTACTATGCACTCAACGGATTATTTAACCGCCAATCCCTGGAATGGAAAGATTTCTGCATATTTTTTTGGCAAGTTTATTCGATATTTCCATAAGGCGGAGGATCGTTATAATAGACATCCCGCATCGCGTCCTGCCGGCGGTCTTCAAGAATCAATGCAATGGCTTGGGATAAATTCTGCCGGCATTCGTCCTCGGTCCGGCCTTGGCCATTGGCCCCGGGAATTTCGGGGCAATACCCAATAAACCAATCTTCATCCCGCTCGATGATCGCAGTAAATTCGTTCCTCATGTCCTCCATCCCTAAACCCCCTGATAGTTTAGCATGGAATTGAAACGGTTGTCATACCATATCAGACCCATCGATCCTATTGCCTACTGAATAAAAACTACCGTTTCAACTCATTCTCGAAGAATGTCAGAATTCGGTCGAATAGGTGATAGCGGCGTTTGTCGCCGCCGATACCGTGATCGCGCTGGGGATAGACGTAGAGGTCGTAATCCTTCTCCGCTTCGATCAGGGCGTCCACCAGGTGATAGACGTTCTGGATATGCACGTTGTCGTCGCTGACACCGTGCGCGATGAGCAGCCGGTCTGTCATCCGTTCGGCGAAATTGGCGGGATCGCTTTCCTTGTAACCGTCGGGATTGTTCTCCGGCGTTCCCATATAGCGCTCCGCATAGATGGTGTCGTACAGTTCATAAGTAACCAACGGGGCGACCGCCGCGCCCGCCTTGAAAACGCCGGGGGTTTTAATCATCGCGCTGCATGTCATGTAACCGCCGTTGCTCCATCCCCACACGCCGATGTTATCCCCGTCGATGTAAGGCTGTGTCTTCAGATAATCGACGGCGAATTTAAGGTCTTCCAGCGGCTTGTCGATCCCATTGTGATAGATCGCGTCGATCCACTCACGTCCCCGGCCCGGTGTGCCGCGTGTGTCGAACTTAAACAGGATGAATCCCCGGTTGACGAACGCCATATCCTGGGCAGACGTATATCCATTCTTGGCGACCTGACCGGCGGGGCCGCCGTAGACGTACAGAATGACGGGATACTTTTTCGTCGGAACGAAATCGAATGGTTTGAGCATCGAGGCGTAAAACGTCAGCCCGTCCGGACCGTCCAGTTCGAGCAGTTCCGCGCGCTTCATTCGATAGGGCGCGTAGTCCTCCGGTTCGGTTTCACCCAGCATACGGATCGTGCGTCCCCGGTTATCGATCACTTGAATTTGGTTGGGCGTGTCGATGTTGTTGAAACGGTCCACGGCGTATTTTTTGTCTGCCGAGAGCGTCAGGCTGTGAGTGCCTTCCTCCTGGGTCAGCGAGGTTAATTTCCCGCCGTTGAGCGAGACGGAATAGTACTGCTTA
>CAZSIZ010000317.1:0-7278 GCA_964606645.1 uncultured bacterium | reverse complement strand
GTATGATGGGCGGTATGGGCGGCGGAATGATGGGCGGTATGGGCGGCGGTTTTGGGATGGGTGGCTATTAACCAATCCCTATCCCAGCCTACTATTCCATCGATTTAAGGACTTTTTCAGAGAGCGGCTTCGTGCCGCTCTCTTTGTTAAGAGTCACTTTTCGATGGCGGTTTTGATTCTACGCACGTTCCTGAATAGAACGAATGGAAACGATGAGTATGCTGAATAACGCGAGGATGCTTTCTCCCGGAATGATGCCCCCTGCTATGGATGAAAACGTCTTTTTCGCCGATCTTCATCATCCCGGCGGGGAGGAGAAGGAGATCGAGCGTTTGCTGAGTGAGATTCCATCCAATACCCGGCGGATTTTTCTATTGGGGGACACGTTTCATTACTGGATCAATGAGTTGGATTTCATCGAAAACAAATACGCGCTTTTTCTCGACCGGCTGAAACGATTGGCGAGGGACGGGATCCAGCTGTTTTTCCTGGAAGGCAACCGAGACTTTCTCGCTTCCCGCTATTTCGAGATTGAATCCTGGATCGACGTTTTGCCCAACCCGACCGTCACCGATCTGGGGGGACGGGCGGTCTACATCGGGCATGGAGACGAACTCTGCTGGAACGATTGGGCCTACCAAATCTACAAAACGTTCATCCGCTCCCGTCCCATGCGTTTCCTCGCCGATGGTCTGCCTGCTCCATTGAGACGGCAGGCTGCCCGGAATATGGCTAACGCGAGCAAAGCGTTCGTGGCGGCAAAACCACAATCGACTCTGGAAATTCCCAGCAAGGCCTACGAAGCCGTTTTCGCCACCGGTGTGGACGCGATCGTTCACGGACACGTCCATCAGACCTACCAACGCCAATACAACGTGGACGGCAAACCGGGCCAAATTTTTGCCTTCGGATGGAAGGACGGCAAACGTAATATGATCCACTTCGAAGGCTGACTTTTTATTTTCTTCCCATTAAATCGCTTTTATTCCAATAAAGATATTGTTTACTTTCCCAATTGAGCCTATGATTCCCTTCTAAGAATCACCGCTGACACTTGAGAGTATCACGAACGTGCACCAGAAAGGGACGGCCATGCCCTTACGAACTAAAATCCTGGACATTCTCGAAAAGGATGCCCGACATACCGTTCAAGAGATCGCCGCGATGGTAGGCGAAGAGGAGAGTACGGTCGCCGACCTGATCGAAAAGATGGAGAATGACGGGATTATTTTGGGCTACAAAACGATCGTCAATCCTGAAAAGGTGATGGAGGAAAAAGTCACCTGCCTGATCGAGGTGTCCGTCCAGCCGGAGAGGGGGCACGGATTCGATAAAAGCGCGGAGTTGATCTACCGTTTTCCCGAAGTGCAATCGGTCTATCTCGTCTCCGGCGGCAAGGATTTGGTGATTCTTATCGAAGGGCAGAACATGCGGGAAATCGCCGATTTCGTGAGCGAAAAGCTCTCCCTTCTACCGAATGTGACAGCCACCGCGTCTCATTTCGTTTTGAAGAAATACAAAGAGATGGGTTCGATTTTAGTCAAACACAGCGACCGGGAACGGCTTCCAGTCAGTTCCTGATAACGAGGCTTCACCATCATGACGAAAACTTGCACACTTCCCACCCGATCCGTACGGCGTTCGCTGGTCAACAGTCAGGTGGAAAGAATGGCCCCGTCGGGAATCCGCCGATTCTTCGATCTCGTGATGAGCAAGGAGGGCGTGGTGTCGCTGGGCGTCGGCGAACCGGATTTCGCTACGCCTTGGCATATCTGTGAAGCGGGGATTCATTCCCTGGAAAAAGGCCACACCAGCTACACGTCCAACAGCGGAATGCTTGAACTGCGCGAAGAGGTCTCGGCCTACTTCGAAAAGACCTGCGGTCAGACCTACGATCCCGTTTCGGAAATCCTCATCACCGTCGGCGGCAGCGAAGCACTCGATCTCTCCTTCCGAGTTCTCCTGGAACCGGGCGACGAAGCGATTGTCGTCGATCCGTCGTTTGTTTCCTACGCGCCACTGGCGGAACTGGCCGGGGGAAAAGTGATCCGCGTACCCACCTTGGCAGAGAATGGCTTTACGCCGGATCAGCAGGATTTGGAAAAGGCCGTGTCGCCCGCGACGCGCGTTATGATTCTCAACTACCCCAACAATCCGACCGGGGCGGCCTTGACACGGGAGCGGGTTGAGGAAATTTCCGAATTTGTGATTCGGCACGATCTGATTCTGATCAGCGATGAAATCTATTTACCGCTCAGTTACGAGATCGAACCGACATCCTTCGCCTCTTTACCCGAATTGCGGGAGCGGTTAATACTTCTCCATGGTTTCTCCAAAGCCTGGGCGATGACGGGATGGCGGCTGGGAGTTGCGGCCGGACCGGCCGAGGCGATTGCGGGCATGACCAAAGTCCATCAATACAGCATTATGAGCTCACCCACCACAGCACAGTTCGCTGCCATCGAAGCGCTTCGGCACGGGGATGAGGAAGTGGAACGGATGCGGAAGGAATACGACCGTCGCCGCCGGTACTTCGTTCATCACCTCAACCGCATCGGTTTGGATTGCTTCACACCCACGGGAGCTTTCTATGCTTTCCCCTGTATTCGATCCACCGGCATGACTTCCTTGGAGTTCGCGGAAAAACTGCTCGACCAGGAAAACGTTGCAGTGGTTCCGGGAACGGCTTTCGGCGAATGCGGTGAAGGATACGTGCGCTGTTCCTACGCCACCTCACTCGATCAGCTTCGAGAAGCGATCCACCGCATGGGAAAATTCATCAAAAATCGATAGGGTCTGTTGGGAATTCATCTTAATCCGGTCGTTCGGAATGGATCGGACGCATATCAGATTCCGATAGATTCAAAACTTTACGCGGATCACCATCAAAGGGACCATAAAAGGTAAGCGTGCTGGATCCAAAGGGATCATTCTGGACATAGAACTGTTTCTTGCCGGGAACGTAATACACTGTGCCATCCAAACCCATGTAAGAGCAGATCACATCCTTGCGAATTTCATAAGACTGCGAACCTTTGGGACGCTCTTCCCACAGGTCCGGGAGGTCGCTTGAGCGGATTGAATGTGGTGCCGTTGTCAAATCCAAGCCACGGAAGTCTATCTTGGACGGTGCGGTTTTCTGCTCGGGTGATGTCGATCCGTTTTTCAACAAGATGTCATAACGAGTACGCTGTTCCTTGCACCCGGAGAGAGCAAGAATTGCTACACAGATACATGCCGTGAGTATTCTTCTCATAAATATCTCTTTCTGTCGGACATGTTGTGTGAGTTTCGTCTTGCTTTCGCTTTATGTCAACTCGCCATTTATGAAACTGGTGCTAGCGACGTGCGGGTAACGATGTGGGATGGGAGGGCCAGGACGTTGCCTTTTCCGCCTTGAATCATTCGGTGAAGCATGTCGACGGCTTCTTTTCCTTCTTCTTCCAACGGTTGGTGAACCGTCGTCAGGCCGATGGCTTGAGTGAAGGGCAAGTCGTCGAATCCCGTCACCGACACGTTGGCTCCCACGCTTTCGGAAACGGCTTTCAACAGGGTGTAAACGTGGATGGCGATGAGGTCGTTGAGGCACATGACGGCCGTCGGTTCGTAATCGTAGAGGATTGCTTCAAATTCCTCGACGCTCTGGAGAAATGTTTTTTGGTCGCTGACGGTAATGACCTCGGCCAGTTCGGCTTTCATCCCGTCGGCGGTGGCGGCGGTTAGAAATCCTCTGACACGGGCGTCGGTCGTGGTGCTGAAAATTTCTTCCCATCGCACCAGCAGGATTCGGCGGTGTCCTTTCTCCAACACCTGACGGGTTAATTTGTTCATAGCTTCTTCGTTGTTCGTATGAACGAGGGGGACGTCGCCTGCTTCTTCAATTCCCCGGTCCAGCAAGACGACTGGAATGTTTTCCTGATGGAACTGGTTGAACCATGCCAAGTTGCAGGATGGATCGGGAACTCGCTCCAATGGAACGGCAATGACTCCGGCGGCGTGACGCGCGATAATCCGGTCGGCGAAGGTCGCCACTTTGGACGTGTCCTCGGTCGTGCTGCACAGAATCATCTCGTAGCCCAATTGGTGAACCCGTTTTTCAATACTGTGAAGCACGACGGAGAAAATCCCCTGGTCGGTTCTCGGAACCAGCACCCCGATCAGCGGCGCATTCTTTTTAGGATGAGTGACATAGGTTCCCTTGCCTTGAATTCGGCGCAGGTAGCCTTCCTGCACCAATTCCTGGAGCGCCCGGATCACCGTCATCTTGCTGGCACCAAAACGGTCGATGAGAACCGATTCCGAAGGGAGTTGCTGCCCCACGGAAAGAGTGCCGTCATCGATCTCCTGATGTAGCGATTCCTTGATCTGTATGTATTTCGGTAAGTGACCGAATAAACCTGACATCGGATTTGTCCTTGCCGATCGTTTCCAAACTGAAAGAAATCGGGCGAATTTCCCAACGAAAGAGTCGAAGAATTTTCAGGGTGAAGCGATCGAGATAATTCCCAGCGATAATATTATAGTATGGGCTGATAATAAATATACGGTAGCCGATTACTGTTCCGAGATAAATATATAAATAGATGTATAAGAATTAGTAAATGGGCGCAGGGAAGGAGCGTTCAAGGAATCCTCATGATAACTTTTTACAATAAAACTCTAATTCATTGAAAGATTTACATTCTTTGGCCGATACTTGACGAATAGGAGGAATACGCCTGCTTGTAGTCAACGATGCGATCCTCCGCCATAGAAGCAGGAGAACCAGTCGATGAAACGAATTTTCTGGTCAGTGATTTTAGTGTCGTTTATACTCTACTCGATATCCCTTGGCTGGGCGCAGGACCGGCCCATCCACATCGGTTTCACCGGGCTGAATCTCGAGCAGAACAATCTGACCGTGATGGGAGTGGGATCCGGCGAGTATCCCCTGGCAGAGTTATCGTTCGGTTACATTCCATCCAACAATGCATTCGATGACGCGACCAACGGCTGGGGCGCGATCGTCAACGCGGATCCCGGCGAGGGCATTGTGATTCTTGCCCCTACCGTGAACACCGACAGCGCCGCGCTGATCCGCTGTTCGGTACGCAGCAGCGGTCCTCATGTGGCATTTGCCCTTGCTTCCATCGGCCTGGACGAAAACCAAACCGTCAATACCACGGTTCCCAACAACGGTGCGTATTTCGTTGGGCGTTACCAGAGGCTTGCCGGGGTGGCGCTTCCCCCTGCGTCGGGATTCCAGGCAATGGTTCAAGTTCTCAACACCAGCGAGACCGAGCCGCTCATCGTTTATATCGACAATTTCGACATCTATCCCCTCAGTGAAGGCTATTTCTATCACGAGGAATTTATCGACGGCGATATTGTGGACCCACCCACGATCAGCCTGATGCCGGGCGAAGTCGTGCCGACCGCCACTCGGACGCCCGAACCGACTTCCACCCCGTTCCCGAATGACGATCCCTACGAGCCGGATGGCTACGCCGGACAAGCCAGTCAATTCAGCATCTTCAACCAGCTGCTTCATAACAACATCCGCGTGATCGATACCGATTACGATATCGATTACATGACGTTCGGATTCGTTCCCAAAGATGACGCTTATTTTCAATCGTCGCCCTACTACGGCAAGACGAAATGGAAGTATGAGATCGAGATCGAAGCGTTGACTCACGGCGCAACGATCGAATTCGCGCCCGAAAACGTACTTTCGGCGTATGACCGATACGACTCGAGCGGCGGGCGGTTCTATGGATCGGGGTATCCGATTCTAACGTTCAAAGTGTCGGGCGATGTGGGACGCTACCGGATCACGATGAGGGCGATCCCTTTGAATGAATTTCCGACGCCCACTCCAATCCCCACGCGCATTCCGGCGACCCCCACGTATACGCCTACCCCGACCCATACGCCGACTCCCACCGAGCAGCCCGGCGATACGATCTTTGTCTTTCTGCCCGATTTGTCCGATGCCGCTAAAGCTCTGGAGATGGTTCTCCTCCCGGCGGGAACGTTCGAGATGGGCAGTCTCAGCAGCGAAAAAGGGCATGAGATGGACGAACGCCCCGTGCATTCAGTCACGATCCCGAATCATTTCTTCATTGGCCGCACCGAAATCACCCAGGGCCAATGGCAGGCCGTGATGAAGAATAATCCCTCCCAATTTCAGGGATTGGATCGCCCCGTGGAGCGGGTTACCTGGGAGAACTGTCAGCTCTTCGTCAATGAACTGAACAAGCTCGGTCTGGGAACCTTCCGGCTGCCGACCGAAGCGGAGTGGGAGTACGCCTGCCGGGCGGGAACGCAGACCCGGTATTATTGGGGTGACGATCCGGGCAACGTTGTGACGCGAACACACGCCTGGTATGAGAACAACGCCATCTATGGAACCAACGATGTGGGCATATTGATCCCCAACGCCGGGGGACTTTTCGATATGAACGGCAACGTCTGGGAATGGTGTCAGGATTGGTACGGCTTTTATTCCGCCGATCCGCAAACCGATCCAACCGGGCCTTCATCCGGCGAGTTCCGGGTGATCCGGGGCGGGGCGTGGAGCAATCTGAGACCGGAAGGAATGCGGGCGGCGAATCGGAGTTGGTATAAGCCGTCTCTCCGCTCGCACGACATCGGTTTCCGTATTGTTATGACACGCAATTCCTCCTGAACGGCTATTTCTCACATTTCCTTCATTTGTGGCGCATTCCGTGCCGACAATCGAACATTTCATGAAATAATTGACACAAATCACTCGCCAGTTACGTTAAACCCATGATATCGTTAATTCTATGGTGTTTTTTCCCTGGTTCTTTCGGTTTCATCGCTCTTATCCAACCGCTTCAGGCCTGGGGTATGCTGAATCGGGATTGAACGAGAACTGAGATTTCAATTCAATAGACCCATTATGATCCGAATGCTGCGTCTTTTTTGGCAGGCCCGTCCCAGTTTGGTCAACAATCCCGTGATCCTGCGGGAACTGATCGTTCGTCTGCGCAAAGGGAGTTCGTTTTACTACTTGGCGATCTTCCTGATTGTCGGGTTTATCGCGTCTCTCTCCTTTTGGTATCAACTCACCCATAATAATTATCAAGGAGTAAACTGGAATCGTCAAACCCGGAACATGTTCTTAGTCCTCAATATGTTCCAGGGACTGACGGTCGCTCTGCTGATCCCATTGATCAGCGCCACGATTATCAATATCGAACGCGAGCGCGAAACTTGGGATTGGACGAAGCGGCTACGCCGCAGGAATCGTGAAGCCAAGGTGATCGAAAC
>CAZSIZ010000316.1:0-7299 GCA_964606645.1 uncultured bacterium | reverse complement strand
TCACGGTTGGGGCGGGCGGCTTCCTGCTGCATGTAATGGACTTGGCCTTCCGGAAGCGGGCCGATGTTCGTGGCGCGGCGGTTGGGGATCGGCGATGTTTTCTTTGACACAGATAATAATTCGTAATCGCCCGGCTTCATGGTGAGCAGCCTTTCCCGCGTGAAGGCGATTCGTCCGCTTCGGGGTGTCAGCCGGTTCCAGGCGTATCGAACGTGAATGGTTTCACCATCCACCATAGTCAATCTGGGGATGGGTGGGTATTCGGGAATGGTTCCACGCCCCTTGAACCAGAAACGTTTATCCCAATCCGTGAGCTGAACGACCTTCCACGATTTTCCGACAGGCGTCGCGATAAAGAGTTGATTGTAGCCGTCGGAGTCGAAACAGGTGTAGCCGATAGAGGGGAAGCCGTTTTTATCGATAACGAGCGAACCGCCGTTCATCAAACCTTTTTTCTGAGGGATGCGGTCAGCGGCATCGGCGTTGCCCGGATGGATAGGCAGGTCAAGTTTCGTCCCGTCCCAGCGCTGCCAAGTTAAACCGTTGTCCATGCTTTTGGCGTAGCAGATGTCGAAGTTCGTCTCGACGTCGGGCGTTTCACGCCAGCACCAGGTGATGTGAAGCGTTCCCGATGCGTCTTCCTTGATGCCAAAGGGGTAGGCGTTACAGGTGGGATCACGGTCCATGCCGCTGATAAACGACTGCCCGGTCCCAGTCCATGTTTTCGATCGTTCATCGTAATGGACCAGCAGCCGCATCCCGTTGCCGCTGCCTCCGTGGCGGTACATGATGTGGGAGGAACCGTCTTTCAATTGAAGTAGATTGGGATAGGTGACGCGGTTTTCGTATTGGCCGGTCCAGGAGTGGATGGCTTTGAAGGTGTGGATATCTCCCGGCTTTTGGGTGCGGTAGTACCGCAGCGGGGCACAGTGCATATTGCCGGTGAGGTGGAGACAACCGTCGCGGTCGAGAAAGATCACGATGCGGTTGTGGGTGTCCCAGCCAACTTTTTCGGGCAGTTTGGCGAAATCCCATTTCGTTTTACCCAGCTTTCGTTTCGCGACGGTCAGCTGGTGCTGGCCGTCGTAGAAAGCGAGGTACTGATGGGTTTCGTCGGAAATGAGGCAGTGACCGCCATTGACGGGGTGAGACGCCAGCCCTTCCGCCACGGGGATTTTTCGGATGATTTCACTCTGGGCGGAAACCTGAAATAAAACGAGCAGCCCCATTGCCACGCACTGGATCGACTGCCGAACGTTTGGATATCGGTAACACATTCTCTTTCTCCCATTCGCCCCCTATCGGCGATACGATTCGTTTTCAGTTTCAACGATCAACAATCATTTTTCAAGCATACCAGATAACAGAGCGGATAAAGTTTCGGTCATGGAACGAGTGTATTTGTCTTTATCAATTTGAAAAAAGGTGAGCAATTCAGCATTTCCTTTGTCGGCCAGCGTCGTATTGCCGTTTGCTTCGTCGAGAACGACCTGTTTTTTGATGAATGAGAAGGTCTCGTCTGGATGACCGGCGGCGTGGAGGAAACCCGCCGTACACCACATGTTTCGCTGCTTTTTCCAGAAACTTTCTTTGATGTCTGCCGCATGATCGAATTTCAAAGCCTGGATGGGATTCGCGGTATTCGGATCGGTTTTGGTGAATGCAAAGAGAAAGAAATTCTGTAACGCAACGGGGAGAGGATCAAGAACCTGGCGCTGTGGAAAACGCCAATGAGTCAGATAACCGTTATCCCCGAAGCAGGGCATCCAATAAATCGGGAGGTCCGCACTCAGCATCCGGAAGAAGGCGTGGCGGTCCAGATCGACGTTCCATTCCTTACCGCCGGAAGAGTGGCCCGCGTTGATGTAGAGGCGTTCGACTTTTTCTTTGAACAAGTCCGGCTCACGGTTATAGGCGGCGGCAGTATCGCGCAGGCTGCCAGTCGTGAAAAACGTGACCGGACGGCTTGATTCACGCAGCGCTTTGAGGATAATCTCCACCCCCGCCTGAGCGTCTTTAGGGTGGTTTTCCGCGCGGTCTTTTGGTGATTTCAAGTTCTCGATGAGTCCAAGGGCATAAGGAATGTTTTTTCCGGTAAGGAAGTTCATCTGCTGGATAGCACAGACACCGGGCCGGTTCGCGCCCCCTTCGCCCCGGTCGATGACGATGGCGCGGATGTCGAATTCGGGAATAGCGAAAAGCGTGGCCAGGTCAAAATGGTCGTCGGGGTCTTGGTGAGGATGGTAGAGGTCAGTGGTGTAAATAATCGGAACGGACTCTTTTTCGGCAGAGAATGAAACTAATGGAGATATGGAAAAGATGAAAATACATAGAATAGCCAGAAGATTCTTTTTCACGATTAACGTACTCCTTCGAATTGTTGAAGATCAAACGATGAATTGAATTTACACACTCGGCTGCCCGGTGTCAAACGGTGTCCGACGTTGACTGCGATGTAGGGGGAGATATGCTTATCTTTTACTATTTTCTCACCCATACGGCAAAAGGATTTTATAGCATGACACGACCGATTACTGCGATTACATTCGATCTGTGGGATACCGTCTTCATCGACGATTCCGACGAACCGAAGCGGCAAGCGCAGGGACTTTCACCTAAACCCGTGGCACGGCGTGAACTGGTCCATCAGTATTTGGAGAAGCACGCTCCCATTTCGAGGGAAACTGTCGATTTGGCTTACGATATCACAGATGCCGCGTTCAGCCAGGTTTGGCATCAACAATTCTATACATGGTCGGTCAGGGAACGGTTGTCCGTTTTGCTGAACGGACTGAAACGCGAACTGCCCGAAGCGGAATTTTCGGAGTTGATTCGCCTGCATGAAGAAATGGAATTTCAAATCCAGCCCGATTTCGCCGACGGCGTAGGTGACGCGATCGCCGAATTGAGTCAAGACTATAAACTGGGCGTGATTTCCGACGCCATCGTCAGTCCAGGGCGGGCACTTCGCAAGTTACTGGAAGAAAAAGATCTTCTGCAATATTTCGATGCGTTTGTTTTTTCCGACGAAGTAGGTTGTTCCAAGCCCAAGCCCGCCGTGTTCGAGAAAGCCGCCGAGGGGCTTGGTGTCGAGATAAGCGGCATCGTGCATATCGGCGACCGGGAACAGAACGACGTGGACGGCCCCCACACGGTTGGCGCTCGCGCCGTGCTCTTCACCGCGATCAAGGATCGCCGGAGCGGTGCGGTTACCAAAGCCGATGCCGTATGTGAGAATTACAGCCAACTGCCCGCGATCATTAAGTCGTTGGATCGGAAGTAGAACTAGCGGATTTATATAAAGGAAAACATCGATGAATGAACCACTGCATTTTTTAATTATCGACGGTTACTCCAAAACCAGCCGGGACGAGTTGGAAGAAGCGGGGATGAAACTGGCGTATGACCTGTTTGCGATCATGCTGAAACGGCAACAGCCCGACGCGACGTACGACGTACTGCTGCCAAGCGATCCCGGTGTAAAATTTCCGTCGTACGCGCAGATCGAGTCTTATGCCGGGATTCTGTGGACCGGATGCAACCTGACGATCTACGACAAGGATGACCCAAGCGTCACCAAGCAACTCGACCTGGCGGAGAAAGCCTACGAACTGGGCACACCCGGCTTCGGCAGCTGCTGGGCGATTCAGATTGCGGCGGTGGCGGCGGGGGGCGAGGTGAAACTCAATCCAAAAGGGCGCGAGATGGGGATCGCGCGTAAGATCAATTTGACCCCAGAAGGGCGAAACCATCCCATGTACGAGGGGAAGGCATCGTCATTCATCGCCTTTATCAGCCACGTGGATGAAGTGACGAAAATCCCTGAGGGCGGCACGCTGTTGTCCGGAAATGACTTTACCCACGTGCAGTCGCTTGATGTGAAGCATAAAAAGGGGACGTTCTGGGGATTGCAGTATCATCCCGAATACGACCTGCACGAAATGGCGCGGCTGACCGTCGCCCGCGAATCGAAACTCGTTCCCGCTGGATTCTTCACGAGCCATGATGACTTGATGGAATACGTCAACCGGCTGGAGAGCCTTCACGAACAGCCGAACCGGCACGACTTACGTTGGCAACTGGCCATCGACGACGACGTGCTTTCGCAGGATATCCGTCAGTGCGAATTTGCCAACTGGATCAAACACGTGGTTCTGCCGCGAGCGGGGCGGATTTAAGTAAAAATTACGTATTTCGTCTTCCATCGAAATCCCTTCGATTTTGCCATTCATTCTCCTTTCCATTCGCCATTTTTTTCTTGCCTTCCCCCAGCAATTCGTCTACGATAATTAGTGCCGCTCAAACCCGTCAACGTTTCCGGACCTCTGTGTCCTTATAGAATACGACGACGGTGGGCGGCATTTCTCTCTCGACAAACCAACAATGCCATGAATTCTATCCTGGTTATTTTTTATCAAAATTTTCGTGTCAGGCCGGGATGGTAATCCCGGTTTATCGTGATTCAAACGAATCATGTCGAGTAAAATAATCGAAGGAGAAATCAATGGGCGGGAAAAAACGGAAAAAGAGTCACGTAAAGACGGTTTCATCTCCCGTTCCGTTTCTTAACTCCAAATTAAACACCTCATCGGGAATCCGGTGGGCGGCGCTGACGATTGCGGTAGCGGCGGCGCTTGCCTATTCCAACAGTTTTAGTGGCCCGTTCATCTTCGACGATGGAATCAATATCGTCGAGAACGACTCGATTCGCAGCCTGTGGCCCTGGCATTCGCTTTTCGCACCGGCTGAGTCCGGACTGGCCGGGCGGCCCGTCGTTAATTTTACGCTGGCACTGAATGACGCGGTGAGTGGAAAAGAAGTTTGGAGTTACCACGCACTCAACCTCCTGATTCATATCCTGGCGGGGCTGACACTCTTCGGGATCGTTCGACTAACACTGTTATCGAAAACGCTTTGCGAACGCTTCGGCCATCACTCGACCGGCTTGGCGTTTCTGTGTGCGCTGCTCTGGGTTTTACATCCCGTGCAAACCCAATCGGTCACGTATATCATCCAACGCTGCGAATCGTTGATGGGCTTGTTTTTCCTACTGACGCTTTACGGCGCGATTCGTGGCTGGCGGTCGCACTCAGCCAATCGATGGCATGCGCTGGCGATCGCGGCTTGCCTGCTTGGAACCGGAAGCAAGGAAATCATCGCCGTCGCGCCGTTCGCCATCCTCCTTTACGACGTAACGTTCAACAAGCGGCGCATCGGGGAAGCGATCCGGCACTCAAAAATACTCTACGGAGGATTGCTGGTCTGCCTGATCCTTTTGGGGCTGCTGATTGCGTTCGCGGGAAAGGATTCGGCGGGCAACGAATCGCCCGGCTTCACGGCTTGGCAATACGCACTCACTCAAACACAGGTAATCGCTCACTACCTTCGATTGTCCGCCTGGCCGAGTTCACTATGTCTGGATTACGGCTGGCCCATCGCAGGATTCACCCAAGCGTTTCCATACTTATTGTTAATCCTGCTCTTGTTGATCCCGACGCTCTGGGGCGTGTGGCGGCGGCATCCATTGGCCTATCCGGCAGCGTGGTTCTTTATCACGATCGCACCATCGTCCAGTTTTATTCCAATCCGGGATATCGCATTCGAGCACCGGATGTATCTGCCACTGGCAGGCATGATCGCGTTTGCCGTTCTGGGTGGGATTGAAACGTTTCGGTTCATGCAAGCCCGGTTTCACTTGACGGAAACGCGGGCACGGCAGGCGGCTGTTTCGGGATGCGTGTTGGCCTTAATCGCTGCTATTACACTTGGCGTTTTAACATATCATCGAAATTGGGACTATCGCAGCGAATTAGCGATCTGGAGCGATACGGCGGCCAAGCAGCCTGACAATCCCCGCTCGAACAACAACACCGGCTCGAACCTGATTCATTTGGGTTATCCGAAAAAAGCGATCCCTTTCCTGAGGGATGCGGTACGGCTTCAACCGGATTACGCCAACGCGCGGCACAATCTTGGAACCGCGCTTCTTCAAACCGGCGATTCAAAAAACGCGATTACGCATTTTCATCAAGCGCTTCAAGCTGATCCTGGTTACACGAACGCGCGGTACAACTTAGGCTGCGCATTGCTTCTCAATAACGATCCAAACGCGGCGATTCAGCATTTTCAAAAAGTGCTGGATCGAAAAGAAGCGGACCTGCTTCACTCTGGCAAGAAAAGTCCACTGCTGGAGTCGGACCTGGCCGACGTACACGACAACCTGGCGCGAGCGTTCTATCAAGCAGGCGATGCGCAAAAAGCGATTACTCATTTCGAAGAAACACTTCGGCTGGTTCCGGATAACGCCGTCGTTCATAACAATCTGGGAGCGATCCTGGCGCAGTCGAAACGAGTAGACGACGCCGTGACTCATTTTCGGAAAGCGATCCAAATTGAATCCCGCTACGCCGACGCACACCGCAATCTTGGCCGTGCTTTGGAACAGATAGGAAAGCCGCAGGAGGCGTTGCGTCACTATCAGGAGGCGCTTCGAATCAAGCCGAATGATGCTTCCGCTCGAAAAAATGTCGAGCGGTTGATGAAGTAATTGATAGGCTTTTGTATTGTCACCCTCACCCTAGCCTCTCCCAGAGGGAGAGGGGATTTAGCGCTGGATTGATTTAGGTGGATAATGAATCAAGCGGGAAGAGTTCTTCCAATTTATTATTGATGTCATTGTTTAGATGGATCGAGAGCGCGCCTAAATTTTCCTGGAATTGTTCGAGGCGGGTGGCTCCGGTGATGACGCTGGAGACGCCAGGTCGATGAAGCAGCCAGGCCAGGGCCAACTGTGCGCGGGTGCAGTTCAAAGAATCGGCGAGTCTCTTCATCGCTTTTACCCGGTTCAACACATCATCCGTATCATACTTGCCCCGCAGCCATTCATGCCGGTCCAGGCGCGAGCCTTCGGGGAATCCGTCATCGTATTTTCCACTCAGCACACCGTAAGCGAGGGGGCTGAACGTGACGAGTCCCATCCCGTGCTCGGCGATCGTCGGACAAACGTCGTTTTCAATCCGCTCGCGCGCCAGAAGATTGTAACGGGGCTGCTCCACCTGCGGCCGGTACAGGTTCTTCGCGTTGCAGATACGAATCGCTTCTTGAATCTGTGCGCCGGTCCAATCGCTGGTTCCCCAGTAGAGAATTTTCCCCTGATGCACCAGGTCATCCATCGCGTGGGCGGTCTCTTCGACGGGGGTGTTTTCGTCAAAGCGGTGGCAGAAATAGAGATCGAGATAGTCGGTTCCGATTCGCTGGAGGCTTCGATCGATCGATTCCATGATATGTTTTCGGGAAAGC
>CAZSIZ010000315.1:0-7326 GCA_964606645.1 uncultured bacterium | reverse complement strand
GGCGTTCACCTTCTTTATTGGGTGTGAATGAAACAAAAAAGTTACCAATCGAATGAAAAGGGAGGGATTGTTGTTATGATCCCCCCCCTTGATTCCAATCACTTAGACATTAGTTATCCAAAACTCGAACTAATTACGGTTCTTCAATTGCATGCAATCATTAGAATGAAACACGCAATCCGAATTCCAATGAATGAAACCTTGCATACGGTTTATCGGGGACTCCAGCGAACATGATCGTAAATTTATCGGTTTCAAAATATCGATAACCGGCAAAGATATCAAAATTGTCGTTCAGTTCGTAACTAAGTCCGGCCCGGATCTGAATCGCGCCGACGTAGGACGAGTCCTGATTCATAGGAATTTTTTCGGTGATAAAACCACCAGCAAAAGCACCGATCAATCTATCGGTTTGGAAATCATCAACAATACCTTGGGCTAATCCCGCGCCAAAACCGACATAAGGCCGGAAATCCGAGTCACCGATATTGAAATCGAAATAGAGACTCGCCATAAAGGCATTGATATCAATCGTTGTACTTTTCCCATCTTCCCACATGGGCGGAGGGACTTCTTTGAGATAAATCCGATCGACGGAGTTGTGAAAGCGCGACCATTCCATTTCTAAACGTAAATTACCGATAGACGATTCCGGAAATATATATCCAACGCCAACGTTCCCGACGATTCCCATCTCAAAATCAATGACGCCACCCTGATCTTCGGCGTCTTCACGTCCTTGAGGACCGACACTCAAACTTAAATAGAGACTTTCGTACCATTCCGAACGGGATTCCACGCCGGAATCCAGGTCCGCCCAGGCAATTTCAACTGGTTCGTCGACAAAACCGGTTTGTGGAAAACCAACTGCTACTGCCAAAAGAGCAACTGCTACTACACTGATTCTTCTCATGATTCACTCTCCTTTTTATTTCATTGAATTAAGTTAGTTTTGAATTTCAATTGTTATCCGTTTAAGATCATATCCGCGCCCTTTTCGCCGATCATGTAACAGGCGGCGCAGGGATTGGCGCTGACGATGGTTGGGATGATCGATGCGTCGATAATCCTCAGCCCTTCCATGCCATGCACCCGAAGCTGCGGATCGACGACGGCCATTCGGTCGTAGCCCATCTTACACGTGCCGACGGGATGCCAGATCGTCCCGCAATGGCTCTTGACGTATTCCCGCAGTTCCGCTTCGGATTTGTCTTTGCCTGGCAAACCCTCTTCGCCGCGAAGATCGTCGAAGGCGGAGGTTTGCACCAGTTCCCGGCATTTTTGGATCGCCTTGAGCTGGACCTGCATGTCGGCTTCACACTGAAAATAGTTATTCCGAATGACGGGCGGGTCTGCTGGATCGCTTGAACGAATTCCGACATCACCGATGCTCTTGGGTTGAACCAGAATGTTGATGAAGGTGAAACTGGGACCGCTTCCCGGCAGGTCCGGCGGCAGGATGTTGGGGTTCGACGCGTTGAAATTGATCTGCAAGTCGGGTGCGGCGTTGTCCAGTCCCTCGCGTGTTCGAACCAGCAGCCCAGCTTCGGCAAGAATGGGAGGAACGGGTTGTTCCTGTTTGCACCTGAAAATAACCGGCATCAGCACGTGATCCTGCAAGTTCTGTCCGACACCCGGGCTGTCGAGGGCTACGGAAATGCCGTGTTTTTTTAACTGATCCGTCGGGCCGATGCCGGATAGCATCATCAGTTTGGGCGTATCGAACGCGCCCGTGCTGACGATCACCTCGGCGTTGGCGTTGGCTTGAACGGTTTCACCGTTCTGAAGGTATTCCACACCGATCGCTTTGTTTCCATCCAGTAAGAGCCGGGTTGCATGAGCGCCGGTTGCAACGGTCAGATTGGGCCGGTCTTCGATGGGAGTGATGAAAGAAGAACCATCACTTCGTTTCCCGTCTTTAGAAATGTTGAATTGGTAGAATCCAGTGCTGCCGTCGTCTTCGGGACCGTTGAAATCCCAATCCGGGCCTCCCTTGTATCCCAATTCCACCCCGGCGTTGACGAAGGCCTTCGCCACGTCAGTCGGATTGGAATATTTGGGATAATCGACCACGGATAACGGCCCCCCGACGCCATGATAATCCGACGCTCCGCCTTCGTAATCTTCCGATTTTTTGAAATAGGGCAGAACGGCGTCGTAGTTCCAGCCTTCATTGCCGAGAGAGTTCCAATGATCGTATGTGGCGCGATGGCCGCGGATATAGATCATGGCGTGAATGGCGCTGCTGCCTCCAATAACTTTCCCACGGTTGCACATAATTTTGCGTCCGTCGAGATAAGGTTCTTCCTCGGAGAAATAGGCCCAGTCGACTTCGGATCCCCATAGTGCCAGAACGCCGGTGGGATCGATGACTTCAGGCTTGGTATGGGGGCCACCCGCTTCGAGAAGCAGGATGGAAATGCCCGGTTTTTCGCTCAAGCGATTGGCAACCACGCATCCCGATGCGCCACCACCGATCACGATGTAATCAAACGATTTATTCTTAGTCATGATTTTTCTCCTGAATTGATGACGAACCGCTTATGGGAGAGCGGGCGGATTTTCCTGTTTCTGGAAACCTTGTGAGATTTCGATGACGTTTCCTTCCGGGTCGGCAATCCATACGGCTGCCCAACCGGGAATGAAGTCGTCGAATTTCATCGGGCCAAGATTGACCTTGGCGTCGTCACCCATCTCGGCCAGTTTCGCTTCCACATCCGGCACTTCGAACGCCAAATGTTTCAATGCTGGATAGGCCGGTCCGTCATTATCAGCCTGTGGGACGGGGCGGTCTTCCTGCGCTTTGAAAATTTCCAATACGAGGTTCCCGGATTGAGTGAAAACGATTTGATCGCCTCCCAATGGAACAACCCGAACTCGTTCGAATCCAAAATGTTTGGAATAAAATCGCTCCACAGCGATCGGATCTTTACACGTAATTCCGACATGCGCGAATGTGACATCACTCATGATCGCTTACCTCTCTTCTTGGGTTTGGACAGAATCTCGATGATTTTGCGGGCGAAGAGGTGACAGTGACCGCCGCTTCGGCCCGTGACCAAGTCTTTGTCCACGACAACGTCTTTGTCCGTATAGATCGCGCCGTACGCTTTTGCGTCGCCGATCAGGTTGTTATGGACCACCACCTTGCGTCCCGCGACCAGTTCCGTTGCCGGAGCCACCAGCCACATCCCGTGGCAGATAATTCCCTTGATGATACTTTTCTCGGCAAAGGCGCGCTTGAGAAATTCGGTGGCGGGTGGGATTTTATTGACATCTTCGGTGTAGCGCAGCCGGTCGGAGACCATACCGGAAGGTACGATGATGGCGGAGTAGCTTTTCAATTCTTTATCCGGCATGTCCTCGAAACTCTCCCGGCACTCGAAGGGGATTTGATACTCGTGTCCGTTGAACGTCAGGACGGGCTGCCCCCACAGGCGCGAGAGAAAGTGGAGATCGATCTCTTCTTCGGCAAAGCGGTTCTTGTAGTACCAGATTTCGGGTTCGTAGTAATCCCCTTCGATCAGGATACCGATTTTTTTTCCTTTGAGACTCATTGAAAAAACCTCACAATCGTATTCAAATCTGTATCGTTTCAGGGCGGTCCGGGTGGTTTAGGCGACGCTTCCATCCGGGTATTGCACGACTCCGGCGAAGTGAATTTTAATCTTGCCATCGTCGTCGAGCACCCAATTATCGTAAAATCTGCAGCTGCCTTTGCTGCCGTCCGTGCCTTCGAAGTCGATCGCCTCGACCATCATCAGGGTATTCGGTGTTTCCGCCCATTGCGCGATATCGGTGGTGAGATCGGCAAGGGTGAAAATGCGGCTGCGGAAGAATTCTTCCAGTTCCTTGTGCCCCTTCACGTAGAGCGGCTTTTTATCTTCGGTCAGCGTGCTGATAAGCAGGCAGTCTTCCGAATACTGACCGAGCAGGCCATCGACATTTTTTTCCAGAATAAAATCGATATGTTCGTTGTAGAGTTTACCCAATGCGCTGTTGGGAACGTTTTTCTTCATGACTTTTTCCTCCTGAAATGATACTTTCGTGACGGTCGGTTACAGTTTCGCCGAGCCTTCGTGGTAGTCGAGTTTGTCCACGATGTAGATGGCGATGACCGGCTTCCCTGATTGTGGAGATTGGCGGACGATCCAGCGTTGATAGGCGTCCAGCATGATCCGGGAACTCTTCGCATCCGGCGGATTCCAGACGCTGGCTTCCCATTCTACCAAGACATCGAGATTGTAGTCATCACCAACCTGGGAAATTTTCACTTCCTTGACGTTGTGAACTTCATCGAAAAAGATGCGGATGACTTTCTGATACCATCCCTCGAAATCGGCGGAACCGCGAAGCGTGGCTTCGGGGAACTGCATCTCCAGCCCTTCCTCGGCCAGCATGGGCAGCACATCGACCATGGGAGCGTGAACGTCCAAGGCTTTATACCAATCTCGAACGAATTGATCGATTTCGGTGTTTGTTAGACTCATTCGCTTGTCCTCCTCGTTTTGATTGACTTTTTCGAAAATTCATTGTTTATCCATCCTGATATCTTATTGACCGCAGCGCATACCGATCATTTCCGGATGGGTATCGTTCTCCAGCATCAGGTCGATAAGGAACGACTGGTTCGATTGGAGCATCCGGTCGATTGCGGGCCGGATCTCTTCCGGTTTTTCCACTCGAACGGCTTCCACACCCAAGGATTGCGCTAATTCCGCGAAATGGACTTGAGGCTTGGAGAGGTCGAAACTGAGAGGGAAATCGTGTTTCGGGATGCCTTGTTCATTCCAATACGCCTGGATGTTGAGTTGAAGAAGCCGGTAGGACAGGTTGTTGCAGACCACGAATTTGACATCCAGGTTGTGGCGCACCGCTGTCCAGAGAGACTGGATGGTATACATGCTCCCGCCATCTCCTGAAAATCCGATAACCAGACTGTCGGGATAAGCGAGCTTCGCACCGATGGCTCCTGGAAATCCCACGCCGAGCGAACCGCCCCTTGTCAGGAGATAACGGTCCGGTTTTCGGGGTGGAAAATACTGAACGATCGGTGGCGAATTGGTCAGCGCTTCATCGAAAATGACGGTGTTATCCGGCAGAAGCGGTCCCAGTTCCGACATGAACTGAGACATGTGCAGGGGAACCTGATCCCGTATCGATCGATCTTTTTCCTGCTGGACTTTTCGTTTGGTTTTGGAGGCCTGCTTGTGCTCGTCGAACCGTTTTTGCGCGGTTTCCCGTTGAGCGGGTGTCAACACTTCTTCCAACCGATCGGCCAGCGCCGCTAACGACTGTTTCGGATCGGCGACGGCGGAAATATCCACCGGATGGTTCTTGGCGATTTCGTAGGCGTCGAGGTCGAAATGAATCACCTTGGCGTTGGGGGAGAAGATATCGCCCAAAACCGGAAAGACTTCGGGAAGCAGGTATGTGCCGCAAACCAGCAGCACGTCACCCTTTTGCATGGTGGAGAGGCTTTGGCTGCCGAACATGTGACCGGTCGCACCGAGGTAGAGCGGATGAGTGACGTCCATGTTCAGCTCACCGTTATTCGCCTCCCGAACCTCTGCACCCAACAGTTCGGCCACACGTGTCAGTTCGTCTTGCGCCCCGGAATAAGCGATGCCGTCTCCGATGAAGATCATGGGCGTTTCCGCCGATGCCAGCATCTGAGCGGATTCCTGGATAATCGTTCGATCCGGAACGACATTGGTTGAAGGGATGTGTGTTGGCCGCACTTCTTCCTGCACCGGTGCGTCCAGAATATCCATCGGTAAGCAGATATAGACTGGCCCCATCGGAGGGGTGGCGGCGATTTTCACTGCCCGTCGCAAAACCCGCAGCAAGGATGATGGTTCGTAGACACAGGTTGAATATTTCGTAACAGGTTCAGCAAAGGCGACGAGATCGCCTGCCATCTGTGCGTCCATCGCCAGATATTTTACGCCGGAATCCCCCCCAATGACAACGAGAGGCGAATGTCCGCGTTTGGCCTGATAGAGAGCGCCGATGGCGTTGCCCAGACCGGGGCTGCTGTGGATTTGAACGAGCGCGGGTTTTTTCGTGGCCCGGGCGTAACCGTCCGCCGCCAAAACGGCGATCGATTCCTGCATCGTCAAAATGTACTTCATTTCCGGGTAATCCGACAGGGCGTCTAAAAATCCCTGTTCGACGGTTCCCGGGTTTCCGAACATGTGGCGGAAGCCATCGGCCAGCAACTGCTCGATGATGGCGTGGCGGCCTGTTTTGGGAGTTGGAGCGGGCATCAGATCACCACCCGTATCGTTTCATTCCGTTTTCCAGCACGTTGAGCAGTTGTTCGCCGAATTCATACGAACACTGGTTGGACCGGGCGGTGATGAAGGGATAGTCGACGATGACCGAGGTCGGTTTACCGAAGTTGCCGTGGTATTGGCCATGGGCGCCGACGGCGTCGGTCAGCAGGTATTCCAGCGGATACGGAGGCGGCCCGATAACAAAATCGGTCCCGAGAAATCCAGTGCCGTCTTTATAATCGTATTCGATGCAATGCCCGGTGACGTGCTTGCCCCGGATGATGCACTTGCGTTCGGCCAACTCGCGCGCGAAAGCCAGGCAAGCCACACCGTAACAGACCGCGCCGATGGGTTTGTCCGCCTGATAGAATCCCAGGATCATGTCGTGGACGCGCTGGTTGTTGACCATATCGACCAGAGGACCACTACCGCCCACCAGGATGAGCACGTCGTATTCTTCCAAATCCTTGAATGCATTAATCCGGTCCTGATAGTATTTCTCCAGCTCGCGAAGGAAATTCGGCACGCTGAAATAAGGCCGTTCCGGGAACCATTCGGAGAGGTTGACCGGATTGTCCAGCCGATTCGATTCATCCAGCACGCGAACCTTCTTAGCCGTCTCTTTGGATGTCACCGCGCAACCCAGGGGAGGATCGATGTAACTTCCGTCCATGCTAGGTGGTAGAGCGTGAGACCGTTTCCCTTTCGCCGTGACGAAGGTGGATTCGTAACCCGCTTTGTCCAGGTGGGTTAGCGGCCCAAGGAGTTCTTCGCCCCAATACCCGTATTCCGACAGGACAATCAACGCTTTTTTGGACATTTTCTTCTCCATTCTTTCAATTAAGTAATCTTAAGTAATCTACGGGGAGTTATGATTGAAATCCCCGTTCGTAAAATGCTTTCAAAGTTGATCGAGCAAAATGAACGAACTTAATCCTTATCATCTTGGAAATTCTGAATAATGTCAATAGAACTCATAGAGATAAATAATAAAAAAATAGATAGGGGTTTTTGTGTCGCTTGCCGACATGAAAACCCTATTGGATGA
>CAZSIZ010000314.1:0-7336 GCA_964606645.1 uncultured bacterium | reverse complement strand
AGATGTCCAAAAAAATGGGTCGATTTAGGAGTGGATTTGCGAGGTCTGTATTTAAAACAATAAAATTAAGGCTCAACATGGAACTGAGTCCTTTCCGCTCAAAAGGAGTGGATAAACCTGCATAAACCTAAACCGGTAGAGCCGGAACCAAAGAGGGTTGTCAATGTAGGGGCAGGCCCCTGTGCCTGCCCATGTCCGGGTCCAATCCTCCCTCCAAATTTCATAACCGTTTTTCGATCGATTTTTCTGATAAGGGACTAAAAGCGGCATTGGGTCGTGGAATAGGAATCTATTCAGGGATGGGGACGTTTTCGATGTGGAAGCCGCCCTGGCCGTCGTCGGCGATGATCGAATCTTCGAGTCGATCGCTTAGATCGGGGTAATCGACGGTGAAATGCAGACCACGGCTCTCTTTGCGCTGGATGGCGCAGTGGATGATCAGCTCGGCGGCCAGCGCCAGATTGCGCAGTTCGAGAAGCGGCGTGTCGATGTAGCCTTCCTTGACGTACGAGTCGATCTCTTCCTTCAAGACATCCAGCCGTTTCACCGCTTTTTCAAGCCGGTCATTGGAACGCACGATACCGACGTAATCCCACATAAGTTCCTGCAGTGTCCGGCGGCAATTGACCAAGCGGATCGCTTCCAGTTTCTTGCTGCTAAATTGGTCTCTCCAAGTTTCGTCCAGGCCTGACGGTTTTTGATCGGGATAGCCCAACTCCACGGCCTTCATGATCGACCGTTTGCTGAAGACCAGCGCTTCGAGAATCGAATTGCTGGCCAGCCGGTTGGCTCCATGAACGCCGGTGCAAGCCGATTCGCCGACGCAAAACAGTCCTTCGATGTTGGTTGCCGCCGAAAGGTCCGTCTGCACGCCTCCACAGCTGTAGTGAGCGGCGGGCACGATGGGGATCATGGACTTGGCCAGATCGACGCCGTGTTCTTCGCAGTAGTTCGAGATAAAGGGAAATCGGTCGTGGAAGAAATCCTGGTCGATGTGGCTTACGTCCAGGAAGCAGCACGGCTCACCCCGCTCGATCATTTCGTTGTCGATCGCGCGGGCGACGATATCGCGGGGGGCGAGGTCTTTGAGTTCGTGGTATTTCTCCATAAACGCGTCGCCGTTTCCCGCGCGGATGATCGCTCCCTCACCGCGAACTGCCTCGGAAATCAGGAAGGGACGCTCTTCTTCTTCAGCGTGGAAGGCGGTGGGGTGGAACTGGATGAATTCCATGTTTGCTACGTTCGCTCCGGCCCGGAACGCCATTGCGACGCCGTCCGCCGTGGCGATCGGAGGATTCGTCGTGTGCCGGTAGACCAGACCGCATCCGCCCGTCGATAAGATCGTCACCCCGGCCAGAAACTGTATAATCACTTTTTCCCGTTCGTCCCACACCCATGCGCCCCAACAGCGCCCGGAATCGTCCTGGATGAGATCGACGGCGTAATGAAATTCGTACACGTCGATCTTGGGATGATTCTTGACCTCTGCCAGCAGTGATTTCTCCACTTCACGTCCCGTCAGGTCTTTTGAGTGGACGATGCGCCGGCGGGTGTGGCCGCCTTCCCGGCCCAGTTCCAGGGTTCCTTCACCGTCGCGGGTGAAATCCACACCAATCGAAATCAGTTCCTCGATCGCTTCCGGGCCATTGGTGACGATCAACTCGACCGATTTGCGGTGACACAAATTCGCCCCGGCCTTAAGCGTGTCCTGGACATGGGAATCGAACGTATCATTCTGGTCGAGCACCGACGCGATGCCGCCCTGAGCGTAATTGGTATTCGATTCGAAATCCTGTTTTTTCGTAATCACATTGACGGTTCCGTAGCGGGTTGCTTCCAAGGCGGTTTTAAGCCCCGCAACCCCGGTACCGATGACCATAAAATGACTGTGGAATGCACTCATCTTTTTCTCCAAATTCGGACGGTTACTAAAACGAAGCGGCAAAAAGTCGAAAACACTTTCAGTGACTGGAAGATAGAGTATAAAGATTGGCTTACAAATATAATATCTTGCCGTTTCGTCTGCAAGGTCTGACTTTTTACCGGACCGTCAGAGATAGTCTTCCTGAGTTCGATCTTCGACCCGAACGAGGTGGTTCTTCTCATCCACGTAGATGATCCGGTGTGAGTACGTTTCCAATTCCTCTTCGTCCACATTGACGAACGAGCAGATCAGGATGGTATCGCCTTTTTCGATCAAACGCCCGGCGGCTCCCTTGACGGAAATGGTCCCGGATCCTTTCGGGGCTGGAATCGCATAAGTGATGATCCGAGAACCGTTGGTGACATTGTAGACGTGCACCTGTTCGCCGAAGATGACATCGGCCGCTTCCAGCAGGTCGATATCGATGGCCAGACTGCCCGCATAATGTATTTCTTTGCCGGTCACCCGCACTTCCTGAATTTTGGATTTCAACATGATTCGCTGCATAGTCGGTAACCTATTAAGGTGATTTGGATTTGGCGTTTAAATGTGTGAAAACGATGTTATCGATCAATCGCGCTTTACCCACATAGATGGCGCCAATGTAATAATGTTTTTCATGGATTGTCTCGATGGATTTGAATGTATTTCGATCCACGACACCGAGGTAATCAAGCCGAACGCCGGGCTCTTCTTCGATCTGAAGGCGTCCCTCTTCGAGGATCGCATCCGCCAGGTTTTCATCTTTTCGGAAATGCGTAAGGCCAAGAGAAAGCGTTCGGTATAAAACCAGCGCGCGTTGGCGTTCTTCGGGAGACAGATACGTATTCCGCGACGACATGGCCAAGCCGTCCTCCCCCCGAATGGTGGGGCAGACTCCGATCTGAACGGGGATGTGGAGGTCTTTGACCATTTGCCGGATAACGGCGGTTTGCTGGGCGTCTTTGCGTCCGAAATAGGCCGTGTCCGGTTTGATGATATTAAACAGGATCGACACCACCGTACAGACGCCGGGAAAATGGCCGGGCCGGGATGCACCGCACCAGCCCTCGCTTTGAGCGGGTGGATTGACACCAGTGCTGAAACCGACGGGATAGATTTCTTCGGCGGATGGAATAAACACACAATCCGCTCCCTCATCGTCGAGCAACGCGATATCGCGGATTTCGTCGCGGGGGTAACTGGCCAGGTCTTCACCGGGCACGAACTGGGTAGGATTGACGAAAATCGTCACCACGACGCGGTCGCTCTTCGCACGGGCCGCCCGGACCAACGACAAATGTCCCTGGTGAAGATAGCCCATCGTTGGAACGAGACCGATATGCTTGCCTGCGTATCCCGGCGATGTGCTCAGGGCGTTCCAGTCCGATAGGGTGCGAATAACCTCCACTGTGTTCTCTCCGAATCAATTTCGTTCAACACCGCCGGGATGGGGCGATTCCTCGTCGAGCAGACTCAAAACGCTGTCGTCGATGGAATAACTCTCATCGAGCGTGGGGAACGATCCATCTTTGACGGAATGACAATACTGAGTGAACGCCTGGATGGATTCATCGCCGAACTGGGCGAAACGTCGGACGAAGTGGGGTTGAAACGCGGTGAACAATCCAAGCATGTCGGCAAACACCAGCACCTGCCCATCGCAGTGAGGCCCCGCGCCGATCCCGATCGTGGGGATGGACGAGCGTTCCGTAATCCGCTTGGCGACCGGCCAGGGAACCGCTTCGATAACGGTGGAAAACGCCCCGGCCCGTTCCATCGCATCCGCATCTTGGATCAGGGCTTCGATGGCTTCGACGGTTTTGCCCTGGATTTTATGCCCGCCCAGAAGTTTGCTCGACTGGGGGCCTAATCCCACATGGCCCATGACGGGGATGCCCGCGTCCACCATGCGGCGGGTGGCTTCGGCCGATTTGCTTCCGCCTTCCAGTTTGACGGCATCCGCCCGGCCTTCTTTAAGCAGGCGTCCGGCATTGAGGACGGCGTCCTCGATACCGACCTGGTACGACAGGAACGGGAGATCGGCGACCAGCAGCGCATGTTTGACTCCCCGCCGAACCGCGCGGGTATGGTAGATCATGTCTTCCATGGTCACGGGCAGGGTCGAGTCGTGGCCTTGAACGACCATGCCCAGCGAGTCACCCACCAGAACGACGTCTACCCCGGCTCGATCCATCAGGGCGGCAAAGGTGAAGTCGTACGCCGTAAGCATGGAGATTTTCTCTCCACGCTTTTTCATCTTTCCCAGGTCCGGGACGGTGATCCGTTTCTCTTTCATGGTTCTTCACCGTTTTTAATGTGATAGGATGGGATTATGGATCAACCCACCGTGATACGTTCGGATAGCAATGCTTCTTTTTCGTGTTTGACAATCTCCAGGAAATTCTCGAAAGGCTTGTGCCGCAACCCATGTTCCCGGCAATAGTCGAGCAGGTTTCGTTTGGCATAGATCGTTTCGCATTTACGAGCCGCGCAGGTGTCGGATACGCCGTCTCCGATGTAGACCCGCCGTTTATCTGAAATATGCTGAAGGTGCTGGCATTTGCAGTGAGCCATATCCCGTTCGCAGTCATCCTGCTGAAGGGGAAATTCGACCTCGATCCCCGAATCCGTCCAGAACATTCGGTTACAGTATACCGTCAGAAAGTCGAGATCTTCTTTTTTTAATAATAAGTCGATGTAATAGTCATAGCCATCGGAGAGAATGACGATAGGCGTGTTTTGTTCCTGCGTCCATCGCACGAAATCGTGAAATGTGGGATCGATCCCGATGGAGTAGACCAGTTCACGTGCCTCTTCTTCGGGAATCCGGACGCTTTTGGCCAGGCGCAGATTGCATTCGCGGGAAGAAATTTTACCGCCGACGTAAGCGGAGATCACTTCTTGCCATTCGTCGGGCGCGCTGACACGAACGATGGAGTCCCACACGTCGCGTTTGGAGATCGTGTGGTCGAAGTCAACGAAATAAGCAGTTTCGACATCTGTCGATTTCTGGGGCATTACGCTGCACTCGAATCGGCTTCTAAAGATATGCTGGATTCTACTGATTTATTGTAGCCGATCGATCGGTTTTTACTGATAGCCTTGTGGTGGAAATTACAGGATTCGTTCATTTTTCAGAAAAAATTTCGGTTGTAGTCGATACATAACGCTGTGATTTCCGTTTTTCGTGGATAGAATAACTCAGTAAGAAAAAGCAATCGTCAGTGAAACAAGATTTTCAGGGAGCAGCCTCTTGTCCGGTTCTCAATCGTTTACAGCGCGTCCGCACGCCACAACGATTCTCGCCGTGCGTAAAGATGACGAAGTGGTGATCGCCGGTGACGGCCAGGTGACGTTGGGCGATACTGTCATGAAACAGTCGGCCCGCAAGGTTCGTACGATGTATGATAATGAAATCATTGCAGGATTTGCCGGGACTTCCGCCGATGCGTTCACTTTATTTGAAAAGTTCGAAGCCAAACTGGATGAATACAACGGTAACTTGACCCGCTCGGCGGTCGAGTTGGCGAAAGATTGGCGCACGGATAAAATGCTGCGTCATCTGGAGGCGCTGTTGATCGTTTGCGACGCGAGCGTCTCACTGGTCATCTCCGGCACGGGCGACGTGATCGAGCCGGACGATGGCGTGATCGCGATCGGTTCCGGTGGCCCTTACGCCCAGGCCGCTGCCAAAGCACTGCTCAAATTCACCGAAATGCCGCTGAAAACCATTGCACTGGAAGCGATGAAACTGGCGTCTGAAATTTGCGTTTACACCAACGACCGAATCGTCATCGAAACGCTTCCTTCCGAGGACGAAAAGAAAGATGATTCGATTCGTGATAAAAAATAACCAATAAAACGAAACGGTAATCAGTCGAAAACTCTTTCAGTGACCGCAAGATACAGTATAAAGAATGGCTGATGAAATACGCTATCATGCCGTTTCGTTTGCAATGTCTGACTTTTTGCCGGATCGTGAGGAAAATGTATGTCCGAACAACTCTCTACGATACCCGTTGTTTCTGAAACCCCGGAGACGATTCCGGGATTGACCCCGAAACAGATCGTCTCCGAACTGGATAAATACATTATCGGCCAGGACGACGCCAAGAAAGCTGTGGCCATCGCGCTGAGAAACCGCTCGCGCCGCCGGATGCTCGTGGAGGAGATGCAGGAAGAAATCTACCCCAAGAACATCATCATGATGGGATCCACCGGCGTCGGAAAGACTGAGATCGCGCGCCGTCTGGCCAAGTTGGAAGACGCTCCATTTGTTAAAGTCGAAGCCTCCAAGTTCACCGAAGTGGGTTACGTTGGGCGGGATGTGGAGTCGATTATCCGAGACCTGGTGGAGATCTCTGTCACCCGCGAGCGTATGGTTAAGACCGAAGCCTGTCACCTGAAAGCCGAAGAGGCGTCGGAGGAACGGCTGCTCGATTTGCTGATCCCTCCCAATGTCGTGCATAGCGTCAGCGACATGGAGAATCCTGCCGAGTTGGAGCCGGAAGATCGATTGAACACGACTCGCGAACGTTTCCGCCAGATGCTCAATGACGGCAAACTGGACGAGCGCGAAGTCGATGTGGAAGTCAGCGAGCGGGGCAGCAATGTAGTCGTCGGTGTTCCTCCCGGAGCGGGCTTCGAGGAACTGGGGATCGATCTCAAAGACATGGTCGAGAAGATGATGCCCACCAAGAAGAAACACAAAAAGATGAAAATCTCCGAAGCACGTCCTCTGTTGATTCAGGAAGAGGCGGAACGGATGATCGACATGGACCAGATCGTCGGCGACGCTATCGACCGTGTCGAGCAGTCGGGAATCGTATTCCTGGACGAGATCGACAAGATCGTCGGACGAGACAGCGGCGGATCGGGGCCGGACGTGTCGCGGTCGGGAGTGCAGCGCGACATCCTGCCGCTGGTCGAGGGATCGACGGTGTTCACGAAGTACGGCATGGTTCGCACGGATCACGTTCTCTTCATCGCGGCGGGCGCGTTTCACGGGACCAGCCCGTCCGATCTCATCCCCGAACTGCAAGGCCGCTTCCCCATCCGTGTCGAATTGGATGACCTGGACGAGGACGATTTCAAACGCATTCTTACCGAGCCGAAAAACTCGCTGCTTCGCCAGTACGCGGCGCTGATGGGCACGGAAAAAGTGACGGTTAATTTTGCCGAGGATGGGATCGCCGAAATGGCCCGCATGGCCGCGCACATCAATTCCGAAACCGAAAACATCGGCGCGCGGCGGTTGCACACCATCATGGAGACGCTGCTGGAGGAGATATCGTTCAACGCTCCCGATATGGCGGGACAGACCGTTTTCATCGACGCCAAGTACGTCAAAGACAAACTCGACGACATCGTCGAAGACACCGACCTCTCACGTTACATCCTCTAAAAATATCACCTAAATTTCCCAATTCG
>CAZSIZ010000313.1:0-7407 GCA_964606645.1 uncultured bacterium | reverse complement strand
ACACCGACGAACACGTCGACGAACACGCCGACCTCTACACTGACGCCGACACCGTCGAATACCCCAACGAATACGCCTGTCATTACACCGGTATCGACACCTTCATCCAAACCTGCTTCACCCACGGAGACGCAGACAGCCACACAGACGAAAACACCGACAAACACTCCAACGAAAACTCCGCTGGAAACACCGTCCAATACTCCCACGAATACCCCCATCGTGACACCATCGAATACGCCAACGGGCACACGGACGATTACACCAACGAAAACGCCGATAACGACACCCTCGAATACGCCAACTCATACGGCCAATGACATCCCTATCAATTCATTGGCCGTAACCGACTCGCTTCAGACATCGAGGGATTTGGCAGGAACCTACGACTTTGACGATCCATCGAACCGCGTCTTGGTGGTCCGCTGGAATTTCGGAGATGAGGTCATCGAAGATACTCATATCTATATCCGTGTGAACGGTGGGGATTCTATTTTCCTGGGGAGAACGAATGATGGAGTTGCGACTTATTTCGAGTGGACGGAAGGCGCTCGATACGTAAATCCCAATCACCTCTCGGAAGGCCCCCAATTCGGCGATTCCTATCAGTTCAGTGTTTTCGGATTGAGGAAAGACCACGCACCGGACATCATAAAGCGGTCCGATTCAGTTTTATTCCTGAAACCGGGCGATATTCCGCCGACCCCGACCCTGCCGTTGAAAGATACACACACACCAACACCGACACGAACGGCAACGAATACTCCCATTCCGCCTTCGAGCACACCGACCCGGACCCCGACTCGAACGAACACGCCCACTCCGACGCTACCGCCAGCCGATATTTCGGTCAATTCGATGATCGTGACCGACGATCGGTTGTCGACGAAGGATTTACAAGGTTCAATCGATCTGGACGATCCCTCGGACCGCGCGTTGGTGATCCGGTGGAATTTAGGGAACCATGAATTCAGGGATTTCCATATTTACATCAGTATCGATGGTGCTTCATTTACATTCCTGGCGGAAACGAATGACGGCAACGCATCGCATTTCGAATGGAGAGAGAACGCTCGACTCGTGTATACCGTCTCTTTATTAAAAGGCCCGCAATTCGGAGAGGCTTATCGTTTTAAGGTTATCGGATTAAGGAAAGGACAACTTCCGCTATCGATCGAAGGTTCCGGTCCGGTCATTTTCTGGAATTCAGCGCTTCCACCATCGACCCCCACTCCAACGCGGAAACCGTCAAGCACACCGACTCCGACATCGATTCCCAAAGCCACGGCGACTTGGACACCGACGAATACCCGTACAAATACCCCCACACCGACCGTAACTCCAACACCTACATCGAAGCCTCCGTCCCCGGATAGGATTTATGAATTCGATTCACCGTCATTGACCGAAAGCGGATGGGTGGAGCTGCCGGGCGGATTTGGAGGAGCGAATCCCGGTGATGTCCACATCGAAGCGTTTACGGACACGCCATTCGCCGCCACGAAAGACAACACTGGACTTTCCATCGGTGTCCAGCCGGGCGAAGTGGTTTTCATCCATGCGGAAAATCCGGTTCATACCAACAACCATCCAGTCTTGATGAGATTGAATATCCGGGCACGATCGAGCGACGTTCATGTTGATTTCATGGCGCTGAGAGGGGACTTAACGACTTACGAGCAGGTCGATGGATCGATCGCATTGAATGCACCGGCCAACGCTCAGGCTTACACAGATCGAGACGGTTCGCTTGTGCTTGTTTACGAACCCGACTGGGGAGACATTTTCGTTCCAGCGATTCAAGTTGCTGGTTTATCGAGTGCGGCCACGGTTTTGATCGACCGTTTGGAGATTTACACACTGGATTCCGCTCTCTATCCGGGATCGTACTTGATGAATGAAAGTCTGCCCGGCGATTTATCCGGATCGGAGATGGAAACGATTCCCGATTGGACAGTGCGTTACGAGTTCGATCGGTCGAATCTCCAATTATCCGGTTGGGCGGAATTGCCGGGCGGTTTTTCAGGCTCGGTTCCCGGTACGGTGAAATTCATTAATTTCACCGTTGCCCATTTTGGAACATCCGACGATTTCCGAGGACTGTCGGTCGATCTTAATCCGAATGAAGTTACGTTTCTGTATGCCGATACCCCGATCGAGACAAACGGAAATCCACTCCTGATCCGCCTCAAAGTCCGTGCGAACAATGAGCGGGCGAGAGTCTATCTCGTCGCATTGAAGGGAACCTTAAAATCATTGCAAGGTGTCGATGGATCGATCGGTTATCATTCCCCGGCCACGTCATCGAGTTTCGTGGATCGCGGGAAAGACCTGGTTTTGGTATACCAGCCGGATGGAGAGGAACCGGTCACTCCCGTGATTCAGATCGTTGGGGGAGCGTCCGGCCCTTCGACAATCTATATCGACCGCATGGATATTTTCGAGTTGAAATCCGGCGAGTATTATAGCGAAAGTTTTTTCCGTTCCTCAACACTTGAGCCGACTGTTCCGGTTCCAACGAACACTCCGAAACAAACGAATACGCCTGCACCGATGCCGACCCAGACACCGACACCGTTTGATACTCCCACTCCGATGGATACACCCGTACCGACGGCAACGCCCTTCACGGGATATATCGATGTCATCACGGTAGATATTCCGAACCTGCCTGCGGACGCGAAGCCGTTGGAATTGGCATTGATCGAGGCGGGGACTTTCACGATGGGATCACCCGCCGATGAGCTGGGCCGAATGGATGCGGACGAGTGGCTGACCCATCCGGTTACACTGACGCAAGATTTCTATATCGGGAAATACGAAGTGACCCAGGCGCAGTACGAAGCGGTCATGGAACATAACCCATCCAAATTTTTCGGCGTCGAGAACGATCGCCCCGTTTACAGTGTCAGCTGGAACGACTGTGCGCGTTTTTGCAATCGATTAAGCCAATTGGCTGGATTGACGCCAGTCTACGATGAGGTGACTTTCGATGCGGATTGGAACGTCAATGGATACCGACTGCCGACGGAAGCGGAATGGGAGTATGCGTGCCGCTCGGGAACGGTGACGCGGTATTCCTTTGGGGACGCGCTTGAATGCACATCGAATATCGACTACTGCGAGTTGATGAACTCGTATCTATGGTGGCGGGGTAATAACCAACGGAATGGAAGTGTATCCGGAACCAAGAACATCGGCTTGAAACTGCCGAACCGATGGGGCTTATACGACATGCACGGGAATGTTTTTGAATGGTGTAACGACCGGTGGGAAGATCCAAGCCTTCGGGATTCGCAAACCGATCCGAAGGGGCCTTCATCCGGCAGGGACCGTGTCTATCGCGGCGGTGCCTGGGGCCACCATTCCTTGTTCTGTCGGTCGTCCTATCGAGGGCACGGAGAGCCAGGCGAACCCTATACCAGCCTCGGTTTCCGTCTTCTTAAACCGCACTGAAGCATTTTGTAGCGTAGGCTTCCAGCCGGTGTAGGCCGGGAACCTCATTTTAAGGTGCAGGCTGCGCTAGTGTACCCGGCATGGACGATGAGCATGCTGGTGAATGCGAAATTCAACCATCACCGAAAGACATACCATGTAGAGCCGGACGGCACGGGCCGAATGATTACGCACCTTACCCCGGGGAGGACTTCGCCACTAACGTGGTGGAGTAGTCAGCAAAGGCCATAGTAGTGAAGAGGTCCACTGAAAGGTGGACGGAGCGAAGGGCCGAAGAACCACAAAACGGACTAACGAACTGACTCTGCGGCCTAAACAGGTCCATCGAATACCAAGGGGGAGTTCCTTGTGCGAGGGCGACAACTCCGAGTGGATTCTTGGAAAGTGTCTCCAACGCCGATGGGCAAACAACCGTAGGCGGAAGGACGTGAATGAAAGTGCTGAATGAAGACCTATTCTGCTCTTTTCCAGATTACTATTGACTGGCAGGGGAATTCGTAACCGGGGGTGACGGCTGGGATGAAACCTAGAATTTTGGGCGGATCGAAACGGTGGGCGATTTCGTAGCGGTCCGGCGGGATCGCTTCTGGAGTGTTTTGCTTTTCCTCCACCGTTAGCCGGTATCGAATCTGATCGACGATCCACGCGGGATTCATTTCCCGGATAAAACCGGTATCCGTTTGATAGAAAATAGTCAGCGGGTAGTTCTCAAACGCGAAAGGCGGTGTGCGCCAAAACACCGGCTTCTGACCAAGCACGGCGATTTCACTGCCCGCAGGAACGTTTCGTTCGATCCAGGTCCCCACCCGGTTGCGGTGGGTGTTGTCCTGGGATAGAGCGGTGAGAACTTGAAGCGTCTGAACGGCCAGGAAGATCGCGCCCAGCGATAGCAGCGCTGCCCGAACCGGCTTCGAGCCAACTTTCGAGAGCGCCGCGTCCAAACCATAGCCCGCAATCAGGCAGAAGAACGGAACGATGGGGATCAGGAAACGATTCATCCCCATAAAAATCGAAACCATCGTAAAACAGATTAGAGAAATCAGGGCGAATACCTGCCGTTTCTGGATATCCACGACCGCCCCCACGATCAGTCCGGCGAAAGCCAGGAAACCCAGCACAGCCGGGAACGGAACAATCACTGCCGCCAGTTTACTCAATGAGGGAATGGCATAACCCCAGCCTCCAGAGCCACCCGTATGTTCGGAATAAACATCGATCACGTGTCCGATGGAGAAGAGGTAGTAGGGATTGGTGAGCAGAAAACCGATCGCCGAACCGGCGGTGACGACGGCAGTCAATTGGAAGGTCTTTTTGAAGTCGAACGCGGTCAGGACGGTTAACCATAACGCCACGAACATCAGACCAATTCCACTGACGACAAAAGCTCCGATGGAAAATCCTAACAGAGTGCCGACGGTTCCCAATTGTTTGATGGAAGGGCTGAATTGGCCGTTCGTCTGCTTGGGGATTACGTGGCGGTCGAGGACATAGAGCGCCAGGACCAGCCAGAAAGCGGAATATGTGTTGGGTTTGGCGATATGGCCGTAAGTGATAATCAGCGGCGACGACGCATAGAGTAGAGCGGCGGTTATCCCGGTAGCGCGGTTCCATTTCGCCTTTCCCCAGTGATAGAGAAGCAGGGCCGTCAACACGTTCGAGAGCGCTCCCAGAAAACGGCAGACCGTGAAAATGCCGGAGAGATGTTCGGGGTGGAGAAAGTAGTAGCTGATATCCGACGTCAGATGTGTCACTCCGGCAACCATTCCGATTGCCAGAAACCCGGCCAGCGCGTAGAGGTAACTGCCGCCGTATTTATACTCGTTGGGATCGAAATCACCCTTGAGCGGATTCATGTTGCCCAGCGAACTGAGAATCTGCTGCTCGTCGGGATCGGTGCTTCGCAATAAATACGAACGCATACTGTTGAGGATACCGGGAGAGAGACGTTCCGGGGGCTGGCCTTGAGTGGCCTGATAGCGCTCGAATGGGGGCTTCTCATCCGTACGCATGACCGAAGGGCGCTGCGTGGATGAATCGCCGATCCATTCGTAGAGCGCCTGACGCGCCTTCACCATCGCCGGGGATAGTTCTTTCAGGCGCGCTTCGCTTTGAAAAACCAGCATGGCGCGTTCCCGGTTCGTGGTTCCCCAATCCAGGGCATAGCAATGAACGATCGTGGCGGCTACGGCAATCGACCATAGAACGGGGTCTTTCACGACGGTTTTCCAACCCATCAATACTCTCCAATTATTTAAAATCGTCTTCGCTGCGGCGGTGGATCATTCGCATTTGGGAGTTATAGTATTATAATTACGTGAAGGATCAATGGCTTGTCCGGCTGCTTTCGGCAGTCATTTTATTGGGAAACGATCGGTCATTGAGAAAAAGGTTTTTTAACGCCTTGACATTTTTCCAAAGTGAAACAATTATATTCCCTCGCGGAATTAAATTCACTACCCGTATAATAGACGTATAACCAAATCCAGGGGTGCCCGAGCTGGCCAAAGGGATCAGGCTGTAAACCTGACGGCGTAATGCCTTCGAAGGTTCGAATCCTTCCCCCTGGACTTTTTTTATTAACTCCATCTCATCCTATCCTACAGAAAAATCAAAAACCGATGACGATTCAAGAACGACTCAACCTCATCACGGCGAACGCTCAGGAAGTGCTGACCGAAAAGCGGCTCCAGGAATATCTGGAAAAAGAGATTCCCCTGCGCCACTACATCGGCTTTGAAATTTCCGGCGAGATTCATCTGGGAACCGGGATTCAGTGTATGGCCAAAGTCGCGGACTTTCAGAAAGCGGGCGTCGAATGCACGCTTTTTCTGGCCGACTGGCACAGCTGGATCAACGACAAACTGGGCGGGGAGATCGAATTCATCCGGTCCATTGCTCACGGCTACTTTGCTGAAGGGCTTAAGAGCTGCCTGAAAGCCGTCGGCGGTGATCCCGATGCGCTGAACGTCGTGCTGGGATCGGACCTGTACCGGGAGAAACCTGACTATTGGACCGCCTTCGTCGAGGTTTGTAAAAACACGACGCTCAAACGCATCATGCGGTCGATCACCATCCTCGGACGGTCCGAAGGGGAATCGGTCGATTTCGCCAAACTGGTCTATCCCCCCATGCAGGTGGCCGATATCTACGCGCTGGGCGTCAACCTGGCGCAGGCGGGTAACGATCAGCGCAAAGCCCACGTTGTGGCCCTGGACGTTGCGAATCAGATGAAGACCATGCCCTTAAAGTCACCCACGGGTGAGACACTGGCTCCCATCGCCATTCACCATCACCTGCTCAGCGGATTGGGTAAACCACCGATGTGGCCCATCGATCCCGAACGCATCCAGGAAGTCTGGACAGCGATGAAGATGAGCAAATCCAAACCTGATACCGCCGTCTTCATCACCGACGAACCGAAAGAGATTACACGCAAGATCAAAAAAGCATTCTGCCCTGAAGGCGAAACTGGCTTCAATCCCGTTTTGGACTGGGCGAAACACCTGATCTTCGCGCTTGGACGTGGTCCGTTGGAAATCAAGCGCAAAGAGGAACACGGCGGCGATGTTCGGTATGCGTCTTATTCGGAACTCGTCGAATCATTCGGGAAGAAAGAACTACATCCGTTCGATCTAAAAATGGCGGTAGCGGACAGCATCGCCGATCTGCTGATTCCCGTGCGGGAACATTTCGCCCAGGAAGAAGCCCGCAAGAATCTGGAAACACTTCGGGACGTGATGAAAAAAGTAAAACTGCGGTGAAGCAGAACAAGCAGGATTTAGGGTCTAGGATTTAGGGTCTGTTAGCCTAACAAAGTCAACAAAAGATCGAGAAGCGATTGCTTTATCTCCCTCACCCTAAAAGCATCGTGTCCGCCTACGGCGCGACGCGATGTACACCCTCTCCCAGAGGGCTACTCTCCGTACACAAATCAGGAGAGGAGAATAGAGC
>CAZSIZ010000312.1:0-7471 GCA_964606645.1 uncultured bacterium | reverse complement strand
CTGGAAAATTGCCCCCATTCCCCCCTGTCATTACTTCAAATGGCTGACCTGTTACACAGACAGAGATAGCGCAGGGTTCCGTCGGAAAGCCGCGTGACGGGGATCGGGCTGGAGAGACCTTTTTCGTGGAGGAAAATCTGAACGGTTCCTCCTTGAATATTTATCGTGATTTTATCAAAACCTTCATAAAATTCGTTCAATTTTTTTAGTAATTTTTCATAAGTGGAATTATGCTGATTCTCCAAATTATTTAATATCATTCCAAGATTGCTTGCATCTTCCAACAGGAAATCTCCGGGTAAATCCGCTGGCTGGGGATGGCGTGGCGGTGTGTTGCGGCCTAAATTCCATTCGCGATAGAGTTTTATTTTTGGAAAATGATTGGCAAGATACGTGAGTTCCGGGAATTGAACGGGGTCTTTCCGTTGAGATAAGATGGATTGATTCGGTTTGAATACTTTTTCTGAAAGTATCATAATATTTCGCCCATTAGTAGAACCAACAGGGGCTGATTCGTCTATTCGAGCGAGCAAATTGGGCGTTCTATTATCACTACCATATTTGTAGAAAAAGTCTGGGGGGTATTGTGGTGATTGAGGGTTTACGTTTCTGATGTACTCTTCAACAATTTGAAAACGTTGTCCTTCGACCGTAAATCCGAGTATGTACCTTAAAGGCAATTCTCCCTCGGGGAAATCAACGGTTGCTTCTATCCTCCCGGTGGGGATTTTCTTCAAACCTTTCCAGAGCCATTCACTAGTGCCGCCCCCTTCGCGAATGGGTGAAACTAAATCTTCCGATGTTTGGCGTAGTAGACCTATCGTTTCGATAAAGTTTGATTTACCGGAGGCATTCGGACCAACAATCACGTTCAGTGAATGTAATTCGATTGTTTCACTATCGTTTCCAAAAGAGAGAATATTTCTAAGACGCAGTTTATGAATAAACCGTTTGTCACCAAGCATGATCTCGCTCCAGAATGATTCGGGTTGCGGTGTTCGGTCTCTATTTGATTATGAACATTAACAAATGAAAGCGTTTGAGTAAAGGTTTTCCTCTTTGCGGCGTTCAGGTATAGTGACTGGAATATGATCGATCTATACCGAAGGATAAACATGACCTATAAACGCCAGTTATCACGACGAACGTTTCTCGGACTCAGCGCCGGATTGAGCGCGCCCTTATTCATTCCCGCCAGCGTCTTGGCGGCCCCAGGCCCGAACGACCGGGTTATGCTCGGCTTGATCGGTGTGGGGCGGCGCGGGCAGCAGCTCATCGGGGAAGTGACTGAAGACGGGCAGATCGTTGCTATTGCCGATGTCAATCAACACCGGATGGAGTACATTGTCTCCAAGCAACCTAAATGGAGTGCCTACCCGGATTACAGAAAGATGCTGGAACGCAAGGACATCGACGGCGTGATCATCGCGTCAACGGACCACTGGCACGCCCTCAACGCCATCCACGCCTGCATGGCCGGAAAAGATGTCTACTGCGAAAAACCGATAAGCCTGACCATCCACGAAGGCCGGGTTATGGTCAAAGCGGCACGAAAGTATAAGCGGGTTTTCCAGACCGGCAGCCAGCAGCGTTCCTCGGAAGCGAACCGCTTCGGTTGCGAATTGGTGCGCAATCGGCGGATGGGGAGAATTATGATGATCCACGGCCATAACTACCCCAGCCCGTGGAAGCAGAAATTCGACGCACAACCCATTCCCGAAGGCCTGGATTGGGAACTGTGGCACGGACCTGTTCCCGTTCGTGAATACAACGAGAATATCTACTTGCCACGCGCTAATCCGGGCTGGGTTTCGCTCCATCCCTATTCCGGCGGCGAGATGACCAGCTGGGGACCGCACGGCTTGGATCAGATTCAGTGGGCGATGGGAATGGACGAAAGCGGTCCAGTCGAGATTTGGCCGGAAGGCGAAGGCCTGGAATGTCCCATCGGATTCCGGTACGCCGACGGGACAGAGGGGAAACTCGACGACCATGCTTCGGCGGGTGGCGCACTCTTCGTCTGTGAGAATGGGACGATCCTGATCGACCGTGACGTATGTGAACCCAAACCGAAAAAATTTGCCTCACCCATTACCGAATCCGAAATCCACCTGTCCGTCAGCGACAATCATATTCAGAACTGGTTCGATTGTATCCGAAGCCGCGAACGGCCGGTTGCGGATGTGGAAATCGGACACCGCTCGGCGACGTTCTGCCATCTTGGTAATATCGTCCGGTGGACAGGCCGGAAATTGAAATGGAACCCCGTCAAGGAAGAATTCATCGGGGATGCCGAAGCCAACGCATTGCGCAGCCGCCCACGGCGTGCCCCTTATGACTTGCCAAAAATCTGAGAAAACAGGGTATAGGGTTTAGGGTTCAGGGTCTGTTGGTTTAGTAAAAGGCTTTGAATAATCGATACGTTTTTGGTTTTATCACTCTCACCCTTTACGGTCATCGTGTCCGTTTGTCGACGCGGCGCGATGGACTTATTCTGGGGACGAAGGGAAAATTGCTGGTGGTTTGTCACTCTTCAAATGATGGATTGGATTGTACATGGGCAGGCACAGGGGCCTGCCCCTACGCGTTACCCGTCAAGATATGTCGGTCGATCTGCTAGGTTTTTGTATGTGATTTCGCTCCAGAATGATTCGGGCTACGGTAATCGTTCTCAATTTTATTATGAATATTCACAAACGAAAGCGTTTGAGTAAAGGTTTTCCATTTCGCGGCGTTCTGGTATAGTGATCTATATACGATTGTTCTAATACCGGAGGATAAACATGACCAATACTCGCCAGTTATCACGACGAACGTTTCTCGGACTCAGCGCTGGATTGAGCGCGCCCTTCTTCATCCCCGCCAGCGTTTTGGCGGCTCCAGGCCCTAACGATCGGGTTCTGCTCGGTTCGATCGGCGTGGGACGGCGCGGACAGCAGCTCATGGGGGACGTGACCAAAGACGGACAGATCATCGCCATCGCCGACGTCAATCAACCCCGCATGGCCCGGCTCGTCGCCAAGCACCCCAAATGGACCGCCTACCCGGATTATCGAAAAATGCTGGAGCGCAAAGATATCGACGGCGTCATCATCGCGACGCCCGACCACTGGCACGCTCTCAATTCCATCCACGCCTGCATGGCCGGGAAAGACGTCTACTGCGAAAAACCGATGACCCTGACCATCCACGAAGGACGGGTTATGGTCCAAGCCGCGCGAAAATACAAGCGGGTTTTCCAAACCGGCAGCCAGCAGCGTTCCATGAAAGCCAACCGCTTTGGCTGCGAACTGGTGCGCAACCGGCGGCTGGGGAAAATCACGATGATCCACGGACATAACTATCCCAGCCCGTGGAGACAGAAATTCGACGATCAATCCATTCCCGAAGGTCTGGATTGGGATATGTGGCACGGCCCGACCCAGGTTCGTGAATACAACAAAGATATCTACACACCACGCGCCAATCCCGGCTGGATTTCGCTCCATCCCTATTCCGGCGGCGAGATGACCGGCTGGGGAGCGCACGGTTTGGACCAGATTCAGTGGGCGATGGGAATGGATGAAAGCGGTCCGGTTGAAATTTGGCCTGAAGGCGAAGGCTTGAAATGTCCCATCGGATTCCGTTACGCAGATGGCACGCCGGGTAGACTCGACAGCAAAGGCCCGATGGGCGGCGCGATTTTCGAAGGGGAAAAAGGAACGATCCTGATCGACCGAGCCAAATGCGAAGCCAATCCGAAAAGCATCGCCAAACCGATTTCCGAAGACGAAATTCACTTGTACGTCAGCGCCAATCACATGCAGAACTGGTTTGATTGCATCCGAAGCCGCGAACGGCCGATTGCGGATGTTGAAATCGGGCATCGATCGACGACGTTCTGTCATCTTGGCAATATCGTCCGATGGACAGGGAGGAAATTGAAATGGAACCCCGTCAAGGAAGAATTCATCGGGGATGCCGAAGCCAATGCCTTGCTCAGCCGGCCACGTCGCGGCCCTTATGCGCTACCCAAAATTTAGGGTCTAGGGTTTAGGGTTCAGGGTCTGTTGGTTTAGTAAACGGTTTTGAATTATCGACACGTTTTTGTTTTGTCACCCTTAAATGATGGATTGGGTTGTACATGGGCAGGCCCCTGTGCCTGCCCCTACATGTTCCTTTTATCCATTGAAACACGTGTGACAGAGTACTGGTACGTTGTATTGGAAGAAGGAGTATACATAATGTTGATACTGACGACTCCGAACATCGAAGGGCATCGAATTACGCGTTATCTGGGGCTGGTGAGCGGCGAAGCGATTCTGGGTGCAAATATCTTCAAGGATTTCTTTGCCGGAATCCGCGATATCGTCGGTGGGCGCTCGGCGGCTTACGAAGAGGAATTGCGCAAAGCCAAGGACATCGCGATCAGTGAAATGACCCAACAGGCGCAACGGCTGGGCGGCAATGCCATCGTCGCCGTCGATCTGGATTACGAAACGATTGGAATCGGCAAAGGCGGGAATATGCTGATGGTCAGCGCCAGCGGCACTGCCGTTGTGTATGAATAGCCGATAAGATATATTGCCATGAATAAACTGGAAGCGATGAGTGAAAAGCGGAAAACGGCACATGCGAAAATGCTTGCGCTGAAGTCCAAAGTCTATCAGGCGTTTCTGGAGATGGAACGCGCCGCTTTTTCAGACGGAGACCTACCTAAGAAGACGAAGGAACTGATTGCGGTGGGGATCTCGGTGGTTATCGATTGCGAATCCTGCATGCAGTGGCATATCGAACAGGCAGCCAAAGCCGGGGCCACGATGCAAGAAGTGCTGGAAGCGGTTGAAGTGGGGATCGAGATGGCGGGCGGTCCCGCGACGGCTTCCGCCCGCTTCGCTCTCGATGTGATGGATGAGGTGTTCAATCCATAGGAGAGTCCGGCTGGCAAGATGTTTTTCTCTCACCCGATATTTTTGAGCGGTTTATCATATGATAAATGGTATTAGAATCTTGAATGAGTTTCTTTTTGTTGAGATTAAATTATGGACACACCGATCACCAATAAACGAATCCTGATTGTGGACGATCAGTCGGTCATCAGGGATCTCCTGAAAACCGTACTCGAATCGTACGGCCATACGGTTGAATCCGCCGAGGACGGTTATGAAGCGCTGGCCAAGATCAAACTCGATATCGATCTGGTGCTTCTGGATGTCGAGATGCCGAAAATGGACGGATTTGAAGTGGCCCGCCGACTTCGTGCGGATCCGGACGGGCGCGATATTCCCATCTGTATGGTGACGGGCAATACCAGTCAGGAAGACCGGTTGCGCGCCGTCAAAGCGGGAGCGAATGATTTTGTCGCTAAGCCGGTCGATGAAACGGAACTGCACGTTCGCACGAATTCATTACTCGAACGAAAAGAAGCCCAGGACGCCGTCAAACGTCAAAAAGAAGACCTGGAGAGACAGGTCGAGAAACGAACGGCCGATCTGCGCAAGGCATTGGATAATATGGCCAGTGCGCAACGCTTGACGAACGAGGCGCACCTGGACACGATCACCCGGCTGGTTCTGGCTGCCGAATACAAGGATGTTGATACCGCCCAGCACATTCAACGCGTAAGCCATATTGGCGAGTTGCTTGGCTTAAGACTTATTCTACCTCCCCACGAAATCGAATTATTGCGGATCGCTATCCCCATGCACGACGTCGGAAAGCTTGGAATCCCCGATCACATTCTTCTCAAACCGGGAAAACTCGACGACGCTGAATTCGGGGTGATGAAACAACATACTGAAATTGGGGGCAGGATTCTGAACGGCTCTCCCTCGGAGTTGCTCCAAGCAGGTGAAACGATCGCGTTGGCCCATCACGAAAAATGGGACGGGACCGGATATCCCAATGGGCTGAAAGGAAACGATATTCCGTTATGGGGCCGAATCTGTGCGGTGGCGGATGTTTTCGACGCGCTCACGTCGGAGCGCCCCTACAAAAAAGCATTCGATGTGGACCGGGCGTTCGGTATTATTAAGGAAGGTCGGGGAACTCATTTCGATCCCGAACTGGTCGATATCTTTTCCGACAATTTCAACCAAGTCGTTGAAATCACCAAACGATTCTCATCCTCAAATCCATCCAGCGAAGAATTTCAATCCAACGATCTCCAATCGTAAGGGATATTTTCACTTGCTCATCGACCGGAATCCTCCTTGGATTGATCTGATACCAATTACAAATATATTCATGGCCAATATAACACTAATGTTATATTGTTGATTTTTTGCGTCGCTTCCATTTCAATTTTCCGTATAGCCATGTTACAATATTTGTTATGGATAATTCTAAAAAACGAATTCTTGTTGTTGACGACGAATCATTCATAAGGTCGCTTCTTAAAACCATGCTGGAGTCGTTGGGTTACTCAGTCGAGTTGGCTGAGGATGGTTTTGATGCATTGGCGAAGATTCAACTTGGTTTCGATCTCATCCTTCTGGATATCGAAATGCCGTCTATGGATGGGTTTGAAGTCATCCGCCGGATTCGCAAGGATCCCGAAGAGAGCGATATCCCAATTTGTATGGTTTCGGCTAGTGAATCCAAGGAAGACCGGCTGCGCGCCGTCCAGATGGGGGCGAACGATTACATATCGAAGCCGGTGGATAAAACCGAACTTCGCATCCGAACGAAAACATTGCTCAAACAAAAAGAGACGCAAGATACCGTAAAAAGCTATCAGAGAGAGTTGGAAAATACGGTCGAGAAACGGACGGCCGATCTTCGTATCGCGCTGGATGAAATGGCCAAGGCGCAACGCATGACGACGGACGCGCACCTGGACACGATCACTCGCCTCGTTGTCGCGGCGGAATATAAGGATATCGGCACGGCTCAGCACATCCAGCGCGTCAGTCATATCAGCGAGTTGCTGGGCCATCGACTTAACCTTCCTCCCCAAGAGATTGAACTCCTCTCCATCGCCATCCCGATGCACGATGTCGGGAAAATCGGTATTTCCGATCACATTCTTCTCAAACCGGGAAAACTCAGTGACAGTGAATTCAACGCAATGAAACAACATGCTGTCATTGGGGTAAAAATACTGGGCGGTTCCCCCTCGGAATTCCTTCAAGCGGGTGAAACCATCGCGGAGACCCATCACGAAAAATGGGACGGAACCGGATATCCCAACGGGCTGAAAGGAAACGATATCCCGCTGTGTGGTAGGATATGCAAGGTGGCGGATGTTTTCGACGCACTTACGACCGAACGTCCCTACAAAAAAGCGTTCGATATGGATCATGCCTTCGAGATGATGAAGGATGGCCGGGGGACTCATTTCGATCCTGAACTGCTCGATCTCTTTTCCGATCATTTCGATCAGATCGTTGAAATCACCAAACAATTCTCGCCATCAGATTCTTGCGGCGATGATTTTCCATCCAGGGCAATCGCATGAAATTATGTAAAAATATCAACATTATCAATACAT
>CAZSIZ010000311.1:0-7503 GCA_964606645.1 uncultured bacterium | reverse complement strand
AATTCTGTAATCCGTATTGTGACACAGCCTGGTAGCGTAGCCCACCATTCCTTCTGATAAGAGACTAAACCCTAGTACTCTGTCCAAGCAAAAGTGTCGGGTGACCAAGTCCCCTCTCCCTCTGGGAGAGGGTTAGGGTGAGGGAAGAACTGGAAACACGACCCGGCAAAACGAATTGGACACACTTCTAGCCGAATAAGAAAATACGAAAGGCAAACCTTTATTCTAGCAGACTTCCGAACGGTTCCAAATCGAAACGGTTCATAACTCAATAATATAAATCGAACCCCTGACCATGAAAAATGATTCCCATAAAGCACATAAGTTGACCCGAATAATCCGCAGCGTTTTCCCCGATTTTGAAGCGAGAAAAAAAATATTGAAAAAGTCCTTGACCTGATGGGGGATATCATTATATCATTCAACACGTTATGGTCACGAACAATCGAACGAAATTCAATAGCAAACCGCTGAGCGAAGTCCCGAAGAAAATTTACTACTCGATCAGCGAAGCCAGTGAGTACACGGGTGTGGAATCTCACGTTCTACGCTATTGGGAGACTAAATTCAGTAAACTCAACCCCAAGCGTGTTGGTGGCAACCAGAGAAAGTACACCCGAAACGACCTGAAACTGTTGTACGAAATCGTTCATTTGCTATACAAGGAAGGCTATACCCTTGATGGCGCGGAGCGGAAATTACGTGCAGGCGTTCAGACCGTCAAGGCGGAAAGGAAAGCCAAACAGGAAAAACAACCCCCTGCCGAAAAACCCAGCGGAGCCACCCCGGAAACATCCGAACCCTCTCCTCAACCCGAAGCACCCCCACCCCAAACGGCCAGTGTCGTACAGCCCGGTGTTCTTCGGGAAATCAAAGACGAATTACAATCGATCCTCAAATTATTGGATTGACAATCAATTCGTTGGCCGTTTTTTTTAGAATTAAAGAACAATATCTGAAGGTGGGTCCAGTTTAATGGAGGATGGATCGGAGATGAAATGCCAGCGTTCGCGGGGGAAGAATATCGCATCCAGCGACGCCCCGCCTCCACCCGAAAACAACAGGCAAAGATAAGAGCCGATCAACGCTAAGTTGTATTCGTAACCGCTGTTGACCATAAAGAATCCATTCGATCCGTGAACGGCAAGGATGGCTCCAACCATCACAAGAGCTTGAAAGAGAGCGGCTTCCCGCGTAAAAAATCCAACGATCAACAATATCCCACCGATGAATTCACCGAGAGCGATGATCCAGGCCACGACAGTGGGATAATAGATTCCAATAACAGCGTAGGATTCCGCCACGTCTCCTATTCCCGTATAAAAAAACTTATGATACCCATGCGTAAAAGCGATGACGCCTACGATGATTCGCATGATCAGCAACCCAAGTCCACGCCTGTTCTGCATCATCCGTTCAAGCATTCCCGCCTCCTTTCACTGAATAGGTAGAACCACCAATCCAGCCAGGTAGCCAAGTAGGGTGAGCTAAAAGCGCAGCGTAGCCCACCATTCCTCTGTTACCATACAACAAAAAGAATTCCCGCATTGGACCCATTGTACAGAATTCATCCAATCTTTTCTATTGATCCAAGCCGTTTGCCGTTCGATTTTCACGATGAGTGACTTGATTGTTAGCTAGGTAGGGTGGCTAAAAGCGCAACGAGCCTCACCATTCCTCTCTGGATCGTCAGGGAAAAACACGAGGGCGGCCAAAGGCCGCCCTCTCATCACACTCAATATTAATTCCGGGATTATTTGGATTCCATGGTTTCTCTGATCCAGTTCGCCGTCACTGATTTGGGACGAGTGATCGGGCGTCCAACGCCTCGAGCGAGCACGTACTGTGCGAGAATCCCCATCGCCCGCGACACGCTGAAGAGCACCGTGTAATACGGATACTCGGTCATGCCGTAGTGATAGAGCAGCGCGCCCGAACCGGCGTCCACGTTGGGCCACGGGTTGCTGATCTTCTTGATCTGTTTCAGCACTTCGGGAACCACATCGTACAACTTGGCGACGAGTTGGAACACGGGATTGTCCATACAGTATTCTTTTCCAAACGCCAGGAACGCCGAGAAGCGTGGATCGGTCACGCGCAGAACCGCATGGCCGTAACCGGGGACGACCTGACCGCCGTTCAAGGTATCCCACGTGAATTTGGTCAGTTCTTCGTCGGATGGAACACCGCCGAATTTCTCTTTCAATTCGAGCACCCAGCCCAGACATTGCTGGTTGGCCAATCCGTGCAGCGGTCCCGCCAGTCCGTTGAGACCCGCCGACAGGGTGTAATACGGATCGGAGAGCGCGCTGCCCACGACACGGGAAGCAAAAGCGCTGACGTTTCCACCCTCATGGTCGGAATGAAGAACGAGGTATAACTGGATCAGTTTGGTGAATTCCCCGTCGGGATCGGGCAGACCGAGCATTTTCGCGTAGTTGGCTCCCCAGTCCAGGTTGGGATCGGGATCGATCCGGTCGCCTTTGTTGAATCGTAGACGGTAAATCCCGGCGGCGATATTCGGCAGTTTGGCGATGATGTTCATGCTGTCTTCCAGCGCCGGTTCCCAGTATTCGTCTTTGGTCATTCCCGCCTGGTATTTCTCAAAGAATTTAGAATCGCGCTGCATCACCAGGATAGCGGTATCGAGCATACACATGGGATGAGAATCCGCCGGCATGGCTTTCATAACGTCCCAGACATAACCGGGCACTTCGCAGCGAGCGGCCATCTCTTTCTTGATGTCGGTAAGAATATCTTCCGCAGGCAATTCGCCATTTAAGAGAAGTCCCCAAATATCTTCGGGCAACTTGTCCCTTAAATCCATGATGGGAATTCCGCGAATGATCAATCCTTTGTCCGGATCGACGGCCGAGGTGTCGCAGATCAATCCCTTCACGCCACGCATTCCACCGAATATCTGCTTGACTGAAACTTCCGATAGCTGCTCGGCACCGTACTTCGCGATAAGATCGCGTCGATCCTGCCTGAATTTAGGAATGTTTTCAGCCAGTTTTTCTTTCAATGTAGCCATTAGTACAATTCCTCCTTCTTGAGTTGTCTTTTAACCCCATTGGTTGAAACAATATGGTTTTTTGATGGTATTTTAATTACTTGGATCCCATTCAAGGTCTCAAATCTTATCTAAATATTGTCAATAAAAAGTCCTGGTGTATAGGGGCAGAACACGGGCAGAAAGAAAACCGGGCCGAGGCAACCGTTTCCGTTCACGAAAAAAAATGACCTTTCGCCCTTTTTGATCGAACGGTTCGGGATGGATTGTATTAACGCGGAAAGCAGACGCAGCGTTTGGAAATAAGCGAAAAGCATTCGGACCGGCTGCCATAAATTCAATAAATCGAGTTAATTCGGCTTTTGACACGAAATGAGCCTCTTTTCCGGGTGCTTGTCCGATCGAATAGATTTCCTGCCTCCCATTCGATCGGTCTCCATATATTTGAAATAGTGTGATCGTCGAATTCAATCGAATCTCTGATAAAAAAATAGTTATATAAAATCTTTAAAAATTAAGGAATCGGGAAATCAATCCAACTGAAACGGGTGGCCAGAACGCGCTCGTATCGAATCCAATTCGCACAAATCGTTCGTAAGGTAAAGGCGGTCACACTTGGAATGGATACCGTTATCGTCATCGATCCCATCCGTTTGCCAACCGAGCATCCAACGCTCATTCGTGATACGATCCAGCACGAATGAAAATTCCATAAGCGGAGCGAAACCGATTGAAACGTTCTACACAAGTCGTTATTCTTTCATCGCCCTGGTATTTATTCCTTTTCGGCAATGCGATCGTCCCGTTGGTTTCGGCGGGAAGCCATCACTTTTTTTTCGCACTCGTCCGAGCACTCTACGCCTTCAACACCATCGTATGGCCGGTATCGCTGCTGGCGGCGGGAACAGTCGTCCTGACTGCGATTGGGCTGAAACGGGGAGACCGAAGCCTGGCCCGGTATGCCTGGGCAAGTCTCATCCTGGCGGTCATCGTAATCGGCGTGCGAATCAACGCCACGCACATCGAACCGCACCGCCTGATCCTGCACACCGTTCCGATCGAAACGCCCAAGGCCGCCCGTCCAATCGATATCCTCCACATCTCAGACATCCAGTCGGATCGTATCGGCCCCTACGAAGACCGGGTCTTCGCCCGCATTCGTGAATTAAATCCGGATTTAATTCTCTTCACGGGCGATCTCCTCCAGCCCATCTCCCCATCGACCGTAGAGAGTGAAATCCCCAAAATCGCGGCTTTGTTTCAAACCTTAATCCCGCCGCTGGGATTATATGGCGTCTACGGAAACGTGGATGATGAGATCAATCGCTTCTCAGTGGACGATCTGGGTGGACTCCGATTGCTGGAAAGCGAAACCGCAGACATCGATTGCGGTGGCTTCCGAATAAAGCTGGCGGGACTTTCCTTGAATCAATCCTTTAACGGCGCGAACGAGTTCCTCCAGGAATGGCTGGATGCAAGTGAAAAAAATGATTTCACCATCGTCATGGGCCACTCGCCGGATTATTCCCTGTCCGCGAAGGATTTACCCATCGATTTATGCCTGGCCGGTCACACGCATGGCGGTCAGATCGTGATCCCCGGTTTCGGCCCACCCGTAACATTGTCCCGCGTCCCCCGAAGTTGGGCGCGAGGCTATCGAAAAGTCGGCAAAACCCGTCTCAACGTCTCCGCCGGTATCGGCTCCGAACACGCCGCCGGCCTCCCCCCAATCCGCTTCTTCTGCCCCCCCGACATAACCCTGCTCGAACTCACACCAGCCATCAGTAAACCATGAAAATCCAAACACTCAGAGAACCGAATTCGATCCGCTTATTCCCCGATAATCTTAACAAGCACCCGTTTCCGCCGCCGTCCGTCGAACTCCCCGTAGAAGATTTGCTCCCACGTGCCGAAATCCAGCCGCCCGTCCGTCACGGCGACGACCACTTCCCGCCCCATGACCTGTCGTTTCATGTGCGCGTCGGCGTTATCCTCGCCCACGTTGTGCCGGTACTGGCTCACCGGCTCGTGCGGGGCCAGTTTTTCCAGCCAGATATCGTAGTCGTGATGAAGGCCGGGTTCGTCGTCGTTGATAAAGACCGACGCCGTGATGTGCATCGCGTTACAGAGCACCAGCCCGTTCCGAATCCCCGATTCACGCAGGCATTCCTCCACCTGGGGCGTTATGTTAACAAGTTCCCGCCGGGCCTGAATCTCGAACCATAGTTCTTTTCGATAATGTTTCATCGCATCTCTCCTCACCGGTATATATCAATCGATCGAGCCTTTTTCAAAATCGGTTTTATTGACCCAGCCTGCTTTGAGCGGTTTTCCGTTCATATAGCGCTCGTAGAATCCTCGCGTGTTATCGTCGGCATAGATGTATTCATCGAATACGTGCCCATTGCCGAACATTCTCGGATCGCCCTGCTGTTTCAATTCCTCGAACAATTGCTTTTTCAGCCGGTTTTTCTTCCAAGTGAATTCACGGCGGTCCGCCAGGTTGACCGCGCAGTCCGGGTCTTTGCGAATATCGTACAACTCTTCCACAGGCCGTTTGCCGAATGACTGCTGCCAGAACCGGTGTGTCTCGGAATCCTCCCGTGATTGAAGGCAGACTGTTTTGGTCGGGCTGCCGTCGCAATTCAAGTAACCCGTTTCGGGATTTCCCGACGGCCACCGCGTCGGCTCGAAATTATGAACGTACAACAGGCTGCCCTTCACGATCCCCCGGATCGGATAACCCCAATCGTGTGGCCGTCCGATATCGTGGCGTTCTTTGCCGATCAGCACGTGATCCCGGCTGGGATCGACGATCCCCGATTTCGCCGAAAAGAGAATCTCTGTCATACTTTTCCCTTCGATCGGCTGCATCCCGCATGACAATTCTTCGACGTTGGCCAATTCAAGATAAGTCGGGGCGAAATCGATGAAATTCACGAAATCGTCCACCGTCCGTCCGGGATGCTCGATGCCGTTTTTCCACATAACCGCCAAGGGCAGATGATTGGAATATTCGTATTCCTGTCCTTTGATCCGTGGGAAGGGCATCCCGTTATCCGCCGTGACGATGACCAGTGTATTATCCAGTTCTCCCCGCTTTTCCAAGAGGTCAAGCATCTTCTGGAGATGGTTGTCGAAATATTCGATTTCGTACGCGTAATCGAGCATATCGGTCCGCACGGTCTTATTGTCGGGCCAGAACGAGGGAACCCGGTCGATGTCAGAAATTTTCTTCCCCCCCTTTTCGATGCCCGCGTTGAACTCATAAGCCCGGTGGGGTTCGTGCCCTCCGTACCAAAAGCAGAACGGTTGGTCGTCGGATTTCAGGTCGAGAAATTCCTCGAAATTGGCGGCGTAATCGGTTTGTGAAATGAATTTCGCGGGAGGCGTTGTTTTGATTCTTTGATACGGTCTTCCAGCCAATTGCCGTGGTCGTCCGTCGATCTTGCCCGGTTTACCGGGCGCCCAGCCCTTGCCGGTGTAACCCACATGATACCCATGTTCCCCCAGCGTTTCGGGGTACGTCTTAAATTTGGCTGGAAAATAGGGAATATGATTGGCGGCCTCTTCCAACTGCCACGAATTCCGCCCCGTCAACAAGCAGGAACGTGAAGGCGAGCACTTGGCGTTTGGCGTATACGCCCGTGTAAAAAGCACCCCTTCTTGAGCGACCAGGTCGAACGCGGGAGTCTTAACCCACGAACACCCATAAGCCCCCGCATGGGGATAAGACGCATCGTCCGCAATACAGAACAAAATATTAGGCCGCCGCCCCGTTTTCCGTCCACTGTTCTGCCGACTGACACTCCGGCAGCTTCCCGCCGTAGAGATCGCCGCACCAGCCGCCGCGAGTTGAAGAAATTTCCGCCGATTCATCATTTCACCTGACTCTCTTCCGGGATATCTCGAACGTTTCAAAAATCATTTCGAGATGAACGTAGATAAAAAGAATCTCTCATAAAACAGTATCCCCTGTCAATCGTTGAGAATCATCGTGGATGGCTTGGATAGTAGAAATGAGCGAACGTCAACCCGGCGGAGAACCGAAGACGCTGGCGAGGCGGTAATAGAGACTTTTGATATGCTCGTTCTCCACCGTGATGATCCCCTCTTCGTGCGTCCACCAGTTCGTCGCGGAATAGATCCCCGGCGGCGCGGGTGCAATGCGGATATCGCAGTCGCTTTCCCGAAACGCCCGATCCATGCTCCACTGGGCACGGCGCGATTGAAACCATCCGGGAACCACCGTCGCGGATCGCAGCTCCCGGTCGTCAAGCCATTCGTGGATCAGTTCCGCCTCGGCGTAGGTGCTGTAGCAGGGAGCCGAACTCCAATAGACACGATCCGGCGGGATTTCGCGCAGTTCCAACAGCGCCTCGCACATCCGCCTCTCGGTTTCGAGCAGATCGTGGTACACCATCTCATCGGTAACGGTTTCGGGCAGTGTCAGAAAGATGCGCGAGGCGATCCCGGCCCGGTAGAGCTCG
>CAZSIZ010000310.1:0-7520 GCA_964606645.1 uncultured bacterium | reverse complement strand
CTTCGAGGTTTCCCACCTTAAATCACTGTCCGAATTTTGGGGTACATTATAGAGTAAGAAAAAAAAGATCCCTTGATTTATATCTTAACCATCATTGAAATAAGAACTTATATAGACAGGAAATAGGTTGAAACTCAAAAAAATACACTAAAATAGTATAATTTCACTTGATTTACTGAATTCTTAATGAAAAAATAAATCAACCGATTGAATATCGGCTCACTTTATTTTTGGGGAGGTATTAGAAATGAGGTTCTTAAAACGTATTCGATTTACACAAATTTCTTTCATCCTGATGATGGTATGTGTTTTTGCTCCTTGTTTGATGGGGCAGGATATCACAACAGCGCTCGAAGGCTATTGGACATTTGATGACTATGATGGCATCACGACTTCCGACTTGTCCGGAAATAGCCGTGATGCAGTAATTCATGACGGTCAACCGATTCCGGCAGCGGGTAAATTGGGGAACGCTGTCTACTTTGACGGAACATCCGACTTTACTGTTCCTTACAAAGGCGTTATGGGAAATACGTCACGTTCGATCAGTGTGTGGATCAAGACTGGTCCTGCCGACGGAGGCGGTATCACGAGTTGGGGGCCGAACAACACCGGTGAAAAATGGCATTTTCGACCGAACCATAGTTCCGGGAATGGAGTTATCGGGGCCATCCGAACTGAATATGCCGGCAGCCAAACCGTTGCGACAACGCTTATCGATGATAACCAATGGCATCATGTTGTTTGTGTGTTTGAAGGTGATTTCCCTACGAATGTCGTTCATTATGTGGATGGAGCCTTGGATCCTCAATCCTGGGTGGGGGCAACCGATGTCCAGATCAATACAACTGAAGGAGAAGATGTCACTATTGGAAGCCGTTTGCAAGGAACGAACTATAACCATATCACTGGCACGCTTGATGAAATGCGAATTTACAGTCGTGCCTTAAGCGCCGAAGATGTCAAAGCGCTTTATGATGAAGCTAATGTTTCTCAAAAAGTTGCGATTCGATCCATCGGCGGTAGTTTTGCCGCTCCGGGAATCCCGATTGACGTCACGCTAGATATTCAGATTCCTACCGAAGGTGTGTTGACGGAAATCATTCCCATTGGCTGGACTGCGAGCAGCGTCAGTGATGGAGGAACGGTCAGCGGAATGACGATCACTTGGAACTTGACAACGGCGATATCAACCGTTTCGTATACTGCCGAACCGGCAGGAGATACTCCGGGCAATGTGTTCCAGGGACGACTCGATAACTTGTATACCGGTGGGGACATGTCCATCACGACTTTAGCTGACGGTGTCGGGGATTTTACTTTCCATTCGGATATTGGAGGAGTTCAAGCGAAAGGATCGGCTGAATATGATGGTACCGAGTATGTGATACGAGGAAGCGGCGTCGATGTGTGGGGAACCGCTGATAGTTTTCATTATGCTTTTAGTGAAATCGAAGGTCCATTCATCATTCGGGGAGGTGCGTTTATCGATCCTGGCGAAAGCTCCAATGCTTGGGTTAAAGGCGGTCTCATGATCCGCAATAACTTATCCGCCGCTTCTTCTTATGGATATTTATTAGTCCGTACCGACTATCAAATGGCTTCGCAGTCTCGCCCGAGTCAAGGTGTGTCTGCGGTAACGATTAATGATCTTTTCCCCGATCAGTGGGGTGATATGGAAATAGAACGCCGCGGGAAAGAACTGCTGTTCTTTTATGTTGATGATTCTGGAAACCGTCAGCCGTTCGGTACAACCATCGTCGAGGATTTGGAAGATCCGGTTTATTATGGATTGGCGGTCACTTCCCATGAAAATGGTTCGCTGAGTGATCTTTTCTTCACTAATTTTGAAATCGAAACCATCGATTTGACTGCCACCCGTGTATTGGGTTATTACGGTGATGATAAGCCCACATTCGGAAGTACGATAAATGTAAGTGTTAATGCATTCAAGCGAAACGTCGATTCCATGACGCTGACCGAAACACCTCCGGCCGGTTGGGTCGTATCGAACATTCAAGCCAGCGCGGGAACCGCTGAACTCAACGCCAACGGTGATATTATTTTACCCATTACTGAAACGGGGACCGTTAAACTGACTTATGATGTGACGGCTCCAACCGACTCGGTAGAATCCGTTATCACCGGTCAGTTTACAGGTAAACTGGGCAGTCTTGATGTTGGTGGTGATTTGGAATTCCAAGTGGCTGGACTCCTGCCGGATGACGTTTTATCCCAACAGGATATTACAACCGGGCTGGTTGGCCATTGGAAATTTGATGAAGGTTCCGGCGAAACGATGGCTGACTCGTCCGGCCAAAATCGAACGGCTGAAATTATCGTCGGTGATCCTCAATGGATTGAAGGAATCAGTGGAAGCGCTCTTGAGTTTGATGGCGATGACGGGCTATTCGTTCCCGACTGGTATGGAATTGAAGGGAGTGCGCCTCGTGCCTTGACCTGCTGGATTAAATCCACCGCGACAAACACTCACGGAATTCTTAGCTGGGGACTTTCAAGTGGAGACGGCCAGAAATATCACGTCCGAATTAACGACAATTCCGGAAATGGAACCGTTGGAGCCATTCGAAGTGAAATTCAAGGAACCTTCCATATCGCGACAACAATAATCAATGATGGAGAATGGCATTTTGTTGCTTCCGTATTCCCTGAAGACGGACAATTTGTGATTGACATCAACCATTATATCGATGGTTTGCTGGAAGGAATGTCCGGCACGAATAGTAGCGGAAGCACTCTTTTGCTAGACACCGCCGCTTCTCCTGACGTGTCCGATCAGGAATTCCGTATCGGCATGAGTGTGCAAGGAGGATCGGACCGCTACTTCCCCGGTATTATCGATGAAGTACGGGTTTACGAACGCGGTTTGACTAATGCCGAAATCCAAGCCATCTTCGTCGCGGAAGGCGGAACAACTTCGGTTGAGCATTATATGCTGTATTAATTCCGGCCCATCTGGATCCGCAAAATAAAATAAGTATGAAGAAATTCGGAGGCCTTGTATCTCGGGTATCCTTCTTAGCTGGTAATCTCCACTCCGTAATCCACGGCTTTCTTTCACAAACCAAACCATAGGCGAAGAACATCCCTCTACCACACCGTATCGGCCTTGAAGCGTGTCGTGTCTTCGTCCGATTGACTATCAACAAGCCACCAACTCATGAAAAACAGTGGAAGAAGAAGGAATAATCCACTATTTAAAATCGGGTGGATCTTTTTCTACGCCGAACAAACCATGATCCGTTACTTCATAATGTTCCTGCTTGTTCTACTACACAGATAATCCTAAAAGCGGCAGTTGGCCGTGGATGAGGAGTGTAAATGCTTGGATCGAAAGACGTTGAGTAAAAACTCGTGCGTACCTGGTGGGTACGTTCGTGTTTTTACTCAACGTAAGGCGATTCAATGATTTGCGCTCCTCGCCGCGAGTCAACTGCTGTTTTTAGGATAATACCTGCCTCAATCGATTCATTGTGGTATGGGGGTGGGGGTTACGGTTGGGGTGGCTGTTGGCAAAGGGGTGGGTGTTTGCTCCAAACCCACGATAAAACGTACTGATCCCTCCGACTCGATCGGTCCACTGACTCTATTCCCCTTATTATTACGAAGCATGTAAACCAAAAACTGATACGAATAAGCGGACTGGGGACCATCTTTGAATTTCCTGGCAGTGAAATGCTTGTCCGCCCGCCAACGCAAAACCGTCTCGCTGCTATCATGGGTTCGGCTTAAAAACTGCGATTTCTGCTCTCCATCAACTTTTACATAAACATGATACTGAGTCGCATTCTCACTCTCAGGGAAATTCCAACGAATCGTTAACTCGCGATCGTCAGGCGCATCGAGATCGTCTCCACCACTCAGATCCTCAAACGTATCGATGGAATCCGTCACGATGACTCGACCCACCGGAATCTCCGGCGTGGCCGTCGCGCTGGGGGTCGGTGCGGGGGTATCCAATGGAGGCAGTTCCTCATCCGTCACGTAAACCGCCACATTATCCAATCCCCAACTCTCGTCGGACAACCCTTGCAAACCGGACGCGGAAAAAGTCAACGTCAGCGAATCGCCGTGATGCTCGAATAAATAACCCATTTCGTAAACCGCATCCACCGGCTGTCTGCCTTCGGGGGTGAAATTGAACGTATAGCCTAACGTCCGGTTCGATCCACACTTCGTATTGTCCGGGCGGCAAACCGGGCAAACGGAAATCACCATTGAATTGAGAGAGTTCGTCGGTCATGCGAGAGACGACGATAGTCGATCGGTCTGCTACCGAACGCGCAATCACAATTCCACCGAGCACCGGCGTTCCATCCGCAAAAACCGCGCGACCGGTAATCGTTCCGAAGTTTTGTGCAAATGAGTCGTCTTCCGCTGGATAGAGGTCGGATAATGCAACGATATCATCATGTCGAAGAAATGATGATGAGGGAATCCCGCTCACACTTGAAAGCGGAAACATCAAAGCAGGAAAATCATCATCCGGACCATAACGGTTAAGAATCTGATGCGTGTAGAACTGGCTGTGGCCCAACCCGATGAAGTGACCGAACTCATGCGCGATCACATTTGAGAGTTCATTGAGCGAACTTTTTCGATCTTCGGCTTCTTCGGTGAGAAACCAGCCGTTTAAGACCATGATCGCAGTGGTTATTTCATCCTCGTCGGTAACCCATGGAGCACCAAAATCCAATGTGTCTTCCCTAGCGCCCAATCCACCGATCAAATCCGTTAAATCGCCATTGCCATCGAGGATAATGGGATTGAATCCTTGATCGATTAATAGGTCCATCGCATCATCAAACGATGTGGCGCCATCGGAGGCTTGGGTCCACACGTCTCCATTAAATAACCATGTGTCACCGAACACTTCTTCACCTATCTCCTCTTCCGAGAACTCACCGCCAAAGAGAACGATTTGGTTTTCGTCTTCATCGTATGCCATTGAAGGCAGTTGCCGCTTGGATGGCCGGGGATTCGTATTGACCGACCGCCACGATGCACCATTCCAAATCCACAGACTGCTCAAGTAGTTTCCAGACTCATCCAACCCACCATAAATGACGGTTTCACCGGTGGACGGGATCGATGTCATCGAAAAAGAATCTCGCGCCGAGGGACCGTTTTGGATGTTGATTCTCTTCCATCGGCTCCCATCCCATTCCCACATGTCATCGTACGTGACATATTCGCCGTCGTAGCCACCAAACAGCACAACCGTTTCTCGTACGGGATCGTAAAAGAGCCGATGCCAGGCGCGGGCAGGCGGCCTTACCGCCGTTGAGACATTGCGCCAATCGTCACCGTTCCAAATCCAAGTATCTCGATAGATTTCAGATGTGTCGGCTCCTCCGAACAACACGATTTCCTGGCGCACCTCATCGTAGGCCATGGCATGACCCGAACGCGGCGAGGGCCGGTTCGTCGGAAAGCGGAAGTTCCAGGATTCTCCATCCCACGTCCAGGTATCATCCAAGAGTTCCAATTCTCCGTATCCGCCAAAGAGTACATGCTGGTTGCGCCCTTTGTCGTAAGCGAGACCAAACGTATCGCGTACGGGAGGCGAGTAATCCACAACGATTTGCGACCACACCCCCCCATTCCATTCCCACAAATCGCCATACGTAGTTGTGCTGTTGAAACCGCCATAGAGCAGTACGTTATTACGATTAGGGTCGTAGAAGAGTTGATGGCTGTAACGTGATGAAGGGGCGGTGAAAAGCGAACGTTCGAAGTCGGAATCGAGTCGAGGCCCTTCATGGGTACGAAAACGGGTCGTGGATACGCCATTCCATATCGCCACATTTTCGCGCACCATCTCGACGGCCTGCTCTTCGCTCAAATCGCCCAGCACACCACGGTCGATGTTGAAGGGAACGGGAAAATTCCGCCAACGTATCGGCTGGCCGGGTTGGAGTTCGGTGGGATCGTAACTGGTTTCGATCGTATATTCACCTGCATCGGCCGTTTGAAATATAAACCAATTCTCGGCCGACTCGTCGGGAAGATTGCCTTGAACGGGAACGCCGTTGACGGTTAGAGGCGTCACGCTGCTATAAGGGGATGTTGCGATATTGCCGCCGGGACCATTGACCGAAATCAAGTACGGTCCAGCATCGTCGATGTCTGGATTATCGAAGACAGTGACCTGGATATAGTAGGATTGATTTTCAGACAGCGATTCGACGATACGCGAGAGACCCGAACCAGGATAGGTATCATCGTTCGTCGCGATCTCTGGTTTCAAGCCGTTCGGACCGTTCAACGTCAGAACCGTATCGGTACGCGGTTCGGGATAATAAAAATGGCTGATCGGCCCTCCCCCGAACGTGGTTGCAGAAATTACGGTCATGAGAACGGTCGCCATGACAAATATGCGATAATTGAATAGAGGGCTGTCGTTCGGTTTTTCCCGCATCGCTAGATTTCTCATCGTCCTATCGTTTTATTTTTTCGCCATTGTTTTTTAGGTGTGATGGATCGAGGGGAGGTTAAACGACTCTCTTTTTTTGTTAATGAAAGAATGCCTTTTTTTACACGATCGAGTTTTAAACTTCGGCACCGATCGATCGCTCTCTGAACGCCCGGTTGGACCGCAGCTGGCTTCGAACGCCCAGAGGATGGCGTGAGTGAAGAATCCTTTGGAAACAGAATTGATTTCGGCATTCCGTTATCGATATATTTTTCACGGGATTTCGGGTCTTCACGAACGTAAAATATTCCCTGCGTGTATCCCACCGGCGAACAGAACCCCCAACGACTTTCCGGGTACAAACAGAGAAGAAGTTCCTGACCCTTTTTTAAAGGCGGGATACTCATCAGCAAGGCAGTCCCGCTCTTTTTATCCACGCCGCCCAGTTGTTTGAAGGTAATCTCGTTTTGTTTGGTCTCGCCTTAAGCGGTTCGATCACCTTTAAGGTGGTCCAGGTGCAGATCAGTTCTGTTTTTTCATCGATCCCCGATTCGATGCGGCTCACGATGCAGTGGGCGATTGTTCCCGACCGTTCGACAATCTTGAGAAACGACAAAGGGCGAACCGTTCGAGCGTGGGTGGGGATGATGAGGAGAGAGAAACCGATCGATATTGCCAGAAAAATAAGCGTCAGACGGGGTGATATGAATTTACGAAAATTAGTTCGATGGATTGATATCATTGCATCCCCATTGAATAGATTGGTGAGGCTAATTACGTTCTCGCACTTTAAATTAGGCTGTTTTAGTCTGTCAAGAGACAGAAACGCGTTGTGAAAGGTGAATCGATATGGTCAAAATAACTATAACCTGCTTTATCAACAGAGGTTATGAACCATCTTCTTTCTGATTTTATCATGACAAACCCAACCGCTCATTCCGGTTTACAACTTGCTTCAGCTCACCCTCTGAAATTGGATCGACCATCCCACGACTCAACAACGGTCTAATTCCGTAAAGTCATACAAATCTGATAGTTATAGTTATATAGACAATAGATAAGGGTTTTTGTGTCGCTTGCCGAC
>CAZSIZ010000309.1:0-7572 GCA_964606645.1 uncultured bacterium | reverse complement strand
TCTCAAAGTTTTATCTGGATAACTCTTCTACAATTTCATGCGATTGCCCTGCCCAACCACCTGTTCGATGGACGGGGTTCGATATTCCACCCTTTCGATCGAGTCGAACGAACCGCTGGTCGGGAACATGAACTGTCTGGAAGGCAATCCCGCTTTGTGGTTTATCCCTGAGGAGACCAAAGTGGATCGGACGAAACTGACCGTTTCGCTCAACCAGGCGATTCAGAGCCGTCAACTCAAAACCCTCGGCAAACCGCATCAGGAAGCGTTTCATTCCCTCTCGGCCCAAACCATCGCCCATCTGAAAGAAAACACCGAGGTCGGAAACCTGATGGACCACGTCGACGACCTCTCCGAAGAAGCCCTGCGCGGCCTGGGATATATGTAGCCTCTAAAAAAAAGTCCTTTATCAGTAGAATCGATCGCAAAACGGTCAAAAAATAATAATTCTAAATTAAGACTGACAACTGATAACTGTCTCGAAAGGACACGGCAAATGCGTATTCGACAAATTATTCTCATCGCAGCGTTGATGGTATTTTATGGAGTTTCGGCGGGAGTGAAAAACGTCCCGGCGAAAAGCCAATCGAAGAAAGCGGTTATCTCGGAGACGGAGAATCCGACGGGATGGATCATCCGCACGAAATCGTCGGTCTATCAGATCGCCGTTGCGGACGACGGGATCGTGATCCCGGTCTATTACGGCCCGGCAGGTTATTATTCCGAATTAAACAACATCCGTACACAGGTCAATCCCAAAGTGGGCAGTTCTATTCGTGAAGTACCATTTCGGGGGGGCTACAACAATCAAACACCGGCGGTCGAGGCCGTTTTTCCCGACGGCGTTCGCGACGCTAATTTGGTCTACGACAATCATAGCGAATATTCACCGATAGCCGGTGAACACACATTGCGAATCGATCTGAAAGATTCCTATTACGATTTAAGGATTTCTTTGAATTTTAAAGTGTATCCAGAACGGGACATTATCGAGAAATGGCTGACTTTGGAAAACACCGGCACAAAACCGATCCTGCTCGAAAACGTTCAGTCGGCCTCGATCTGGCTTCAGGGGGATGAATACGATCTCTATCACCTCAGCGGAAAATGGGGGCACGAATGCCTTTTGCAGCGAACCCGCTTGACCCAGGGCGTGAAAACACTTCAAACCCGCGCCATGCGAAGCCATCTCAATCCGCCCTGGTTCGCCGTAGCCCCGTCTTCGGGAGTGACTGAAACCGAAGGCCAGATCTGGTTTGGCGGCTTGCAATGGAGCGGCAACTGGCGGCTTGATTTTGAGAAAATGCACTCCGGGCACGTGCAGATCGTCGGCGGGATCAACTTCTGGGATTCCTCATGGACCCTCGATCCAGGAGAGACCTTCACCACCCCAAAAGCGATCTTCGGCTTTTCCCCGGACGGCATGGGGGGCGCGTCCCGCCGCATGCACGAGCACGTCCGCAAGACGATCCTGCGCCCCGCGTACCGGGACAAACTGCGCCCGGTGCTCTACAACAGCTGGTACGCCACAACCTTCCACGTCAACGAAAAACAGCAAATCGCGCTGGCTCAAGTCGCGAAAGATATCGGCGTGGAACTCTTCGTCATCGACGACGGCTGGTTTAAGGGACGGAAACACGACCGCGCCGGATTGGGCGACTGGACCGTCGATAAGGAGAAATTCCCCAACGGCCTGCAGCCCATGATCGAGAAGATCACCGGCATGGGGCTGGATTTCGGGATCTGGGTCGAACCGGAAATGGTCAATCCTGACAGCGATCTCTATCGTGCCCACCCCGATTGGTGTTTCCACTATCCCACCCGCACCCGCCACGAAGGGCGCAATCAGCTGATCCTCAATCTCGCCCGCAAAGATGTTTACGACTATTTACTTGATTCACTATCGAAGCTGCTGAGTGAGAACAATATCAAATTCATCAAGTGGGACATGAACCGCGATCTGACCGATCCGGGCTGGCCGGACGCCGAACCGGCGGTCCAACGCGAAGTTCGCATCCGATACGTGCATAATCTTTACCGGCTGATGCGCGAATTGGAAAAGCGCTTTCCCCACGTATGGTTCGAATGCTGTTCGGGAGGCGGGGGACGGATCGATTACGGAGCATTGAATTACATGGACCAGTTCTGGACGAGCGACAACACCGACCCCGCCGACCGCGTCCTGATCCACTCCGGCTTTCTGCACGGCTTTCCCGCGAAGACGATGGTGAGTTGGATCACGGATGAAGACTGGCACAAAATCCGCCCGACGCTGAAGTTCCGATTTCACGTTTCGATGTGCGGCGTACTGGGGATCGGGAACGATATTACGAAATGGACGAAAGAAGAACGGGAAGAAGCGGCGAAGTACATCCGTCAATATAAGGAAGTGCGGTCCCTGGTTCAGGAGGGAATCGTTCACCGACTGATCTCGCCGTTCGAGCGCCACCGGTCCGCGCTGGAATACGTCAACGAAGACGGTTCAGAAGCAGCAGTGTTTCTGTTCAATCTCTGGGAAACGCTGCCCGGTGCGACCGCCGACAGCCGAGCGTATCAGCCCGTGCGCCTGCGTGGACTCGTCCCGAACGCGACGTATGAAATCTCAGGCGACTTCAAGAAAACCGCATCGGGCGAAACACTGATGAACGTCGGCCTGCCCTGGGTTCCACGAGGCAATTTCTCCAGCGCCCTGATTACAGTTAGGAAGAAATAAAGGGATTAGAGAGATCACGAACAGGCTTTGCGGCGGAAATATTTCATGAAGAAAACGAGCAGAACGATGTGGACGACCAAACCGATCGTGAAATAAATCCAGAACCCGCCTTGCTCCTGCTCGTGAGCCATCCAGAACAGCTTCGCGGGCCAATACGCCGGACAGACCCCGGCAAGCCACTGCCAGGGATACGAAAGAAAGTAACCCGCCACCGGCAGCATCGAGAAACTGCCGCACAGTTTCATCAGCGCAAATCCCTGGACCTTGTTTTGTGCGCAGGAAGCGAGAAACAGCGCGGTAATGGGCGTCTCCAGCGACACCAGTAGCAGGGAGGGCAATGTCTCCAAACGGGAGGCATGGGTCAAACCGGCGATTTCAAGCAGCACAAACGTCCAGAACGTGCAGAGAATGACGGGTGTCGTTAAACGGTAGAGAAAATACTCGGTCAGCGGCATCGGTGTGACCTGCATTGCGATCAAAGTTCGATCGTCCCGTTCGTCCAGCAGGATAAATCCCACCACCATCCCATACAGCACCGGTGTCACCGCCACCAAAAAGTAACTGACGATCAGCGGAAAGTAGGTCTCCAATTCAACCTCCGGACCCAGGTATTCCGCCAGTAGGGGCGCTCCCCACCGAAGAACCAGCGCGTAAATCAACGGTAAGAACGCCATCCATCGTGTCAGCGAATCCCGGCCCACCGTTCGAATATCTTTCGTCCACAACGCTTTCAGCCGGTGTGAAACAGCCATCTCAGGCGTTCCTTTCTTTTAGGATAATATCCCGATAGAAAGCCCTCTCACACCAACGATATGCGAACGCGACGGAGATGATGGAATAAGATACGGCGTAGACTTTTTCCCACAACACCACCGGCTCGAACGCCGCTTTCATCAGAATTAAGGGCGCTTGAGTGGGCCAGAGATAGAAGATGGGGAAATCCCATAACTCGAAGTAATGAATAAAGGGCAGCTGGAGCACCGACGCAAAAACGACCGCAGGCATTAAGTAATCCATGATCGAGGCGTACTGGACACTGAAAGCGAATCCCAGCAAGGTATAGATCACCGCCATAACGACGATCCCGGCAAAGAGCACGGGAAGCCCCCGGTCGAATCCGAACGTGAATCCCACGATACACAAACTCTCACACGTTGCCAGAAACGTTAATGAAACCGTTTTCGAGATGATGTATTCGCCCGTGCGAAGCGGCGTCATCACCAGCCCTTCCAACGTCCCCTCGCCCTTTTCCAAAAGGATCAAGCCCCCAATGAAATAGAACGTCGAAGCGGGGATCATCAATAAAAAAATCGGTGGGAGGAAATACGCGATTTCCTCAGAGGTTAAGAAAGAACGCAACAACACGATCGTCAACACGGCAACAAACACCGCTACGTAATAAAATCCGTTGCGGAACTGCAAAGCGGCGTCCAGTTTGAGTGTCGTAAGCAGCCGGGTCACGATAGACTCCTGCCGGTCACTTGGATGAAAATGTTCTCCAGCGTGGTCTCCTGGCTATGGATCGTCTGAATCTCCTTGTCGCGCAGCAGGCGGATAAAATCCTGATTCTCCCCCAAACTGTCCAAAGCGAAATCCCGTTGTTCCAGGCGGTTTTCCTCCAGGTACTCAACCCGCACGCGATGCTTGCCGTATTGCAGTTTCAAGTTTCGCGGTGAATCGATCAGCCGAATTTCGCCATCGACGATAAACGCTACCCGGTCACACAATTCGTCGGCGGCTGACATATTGTGGGTCGTGAGAAAGACCGTTTTCTTCTCTTGTTTCTTTTGCAGGATGATGTCTTTGACCGTGCGGGCGTTGACCGGATCCAAGCCTGAGGTCGGCTCGTCCAAAAAAAGCAATTCGGGCTTGTTGAGAAGCGATCGGGCAATGGTTAAGCGGATTTTCATGCCTTTGGAGAAATGCGATACCCGTAAATTCCCGTCATTTCCCAGCCCCACCCTCTCAAGCAGTGTTTGCGGTTCTTCGGTCTCTCCACCATAGAGCGAGCGGAAGTAATTGAGATTTTCCAACGCAGTCAGTTTCAGGAAATGGTTGGGAACCTCGAACGAAACGCCGATTTTTTCGTAATAGTCCGACTGCCATGTTTTCAGGTCCCGCTCGAAAACGGAAATCGATCCGTCGTAATTTTTCAGAAGGCCGATCAAGATTTTCTGCGTGGTGCTTTTCCCCGCGCCGTTGGGACCGAGGAAACCCAGGATTTCACCCTGCTCGATGTGAAAACCAACGTCTTTAATCGTTGGAACGTTCGTGCTGGGATATAAAAAGGTCAGGTGCTCGACGTGAATCATCGGTCTCATTTTCTCTTTTCATAAGATCACGACATGAAATTCTTTCCGTTCAATCAACGCTTTTTAGACCGTGATCTTTTCGCGCGTTCCCGCTCCCAGCGTTTGAGCAGTGTGGGCAGTTCCCGCTCGAAGAAAGCGTAGAGACTGTGCATGCTTTCCAACGGCTGACGCCGTTCGGGAGATTCCTTTTTCAGCAGATCCAGCCCCCGGTCGGCGAGTTGTCGGAACGCCGTGATCTGTTCCATTTTCGATTGCAGCGACCGCTCCCAGATTCCGGGGGTGATGCGGTAATAATTGCGTCGCTCACCGGGGATGCGGATGCGTTCGATCAGACCGATTCGGATCAGCATACGCGATTCGGTGCTGACGCCGCTTTTGCTTGCCTCCAGCGAGTCGGCCAGTTCGTTCAAATCCTGGTGCGGCGGGTCGGAAATCAGCAGACGTCCCAGAATCCGCCCCGCTGTGCGGGACAGCCCCGACTGCTCGAACACCATACCCACCTCTTCGATGTATTGCCGTTCGTCTCGTTTTCGCATCACCACGCTCCCAATCGAATTCCCATTCAATATACTCTTTTCAAAACGTTCAGTCAACACTGAACAAACAAAACAAACAAATTCAGATTCCACTTGCCACGACGTATCTTCTCGCGTTAAAATCAGTTCGATTCGATATTGATTTTCTCAGGAGGTTCCAATCATGATCCACGAATCGATACGCCGCTTATTCAATACACACTCGCGAATGATGATGGGCATCGCGGCGGTTGCTTTCGGGCTGATGACAGCCTGTTTGCCCACAGCGTTTTCAGACACGCCGCTGCTTGCGGGCTACGCTGAAGAAGACATCACCCCCCCGCTCGGTGGATTCATGCCCGGTTATTTCAGCGACCGATTCTCGACGGCCGTGCTGGACCCGCTGCTGGTCAAGACGCTGGTTCTCACCCAGGATAAAACGACGTTAGTCGTGCTGGCGTTCGATTTGATCGGCTTGGAAAAAACCGAAGTGGACGCGATACGGTCCGCCGTTCAGCAGAAAACGGGAATCCCGGCGGACCACGTCTTCGTCCATTCCACCCACACCCACACCGCAGCCATGACCCCTTTTCACTACACCTCCGACGCGGGCGAAATCCTGCCCCAGTTCAACAAACGGGCGGCCTTCACCGGTTCGGTCGACCGTCCGTGGCTTGCAACCTTACCCGTCAAAGCCGCCGCCGCCGTCTCAAAGGCATTGAAGCGTCAGACTCAAACTCAAGCGTCTCTCGGCGTCGGGCAAGAAAAACGCATCGCCTTCTACCGCCGGTTCTTGATGAAAAACGGAACCTTGCGCACGAATCCGGGACGAAAAAATCCCGATGTCGTCAAACCGGCCGGGGAAATCAATCCCAATGTCTATACGCTCTCTTTCGAGGAAGCAAAAATCATGCTGGTCAGTTTCGGCCTTCACCTGGATTGCATCGGTGGAACGAAGTTCTCCGCCGACTATCCCTATCACCTGACGGAGGCCATCAAGAAAAACCTTTCACCCGAATGGAACGTCGTGTTCCTCAATGCCTGCTCCGGCAATATCAACCATATCGACGTGAATAATCTGAACCAGCCGAAAGGGTATGAAGGCTCCCGGCTGATCGGGCAGGCGTTGGCCGAAACGGCGCTGACGGCCAGGAAGAACGCAAAAGCCTTTCCGATCGATAAACTGGAAGCCAACTCGAAAACGGTTCGCTGTCCGATACGAAAAGTGTCGGACCCAGATCGCGAACAGGCGGAGAAGGATGTCGAAACGGGTTTGGATTCCGCCAAACGTAATTTCAACGATCTCTTCTCCCCCGGCGCTTACGTCTTAAGCCGAACCAAGGATCGCCATCATCCCGCCGACATCACGGTTTTCCGTATTGGATCGCTTGGCCTGATCGCTCTGCCGGGTGAAGTGTTCGTAGAAGTCGAGCGTGAAATCGGAAAGCGATCACCCCTCGATCCGACGTTAGTCATCGGAATATCAGGCGGCAGCATGGGCTACATCCCCCACCCAAAAGGTTATAAGGAAGGCGGCTACGAAGCAGGATACAGCGGCTGCCGCTACGCCCCCTCAACATCGGGGATATGGATCGAAACGGCCCTGGAATTGATGGGAGGTTGAAAGAAGGAACGGTGGGCTACATTACACTTTCAGCCCACTCTACTCAGGTATGGTGGATCGAAAAGCATGATCCACCATACCTGGCTTTCTTGTACGTGCATGACTCTCCTTCCTTTTGAATTCTCGAATTATCGAATGGCGAAACATCGAAATCCAGTTGTTGTAACACGCGGTGATCTGAGGCGCGGAATGCTTAACCATTTCCGCCGATGCTTCTTTTAGAATGTTGTCAAGGTCCCGTTGGCGTCGTTCAACCGTTGGCGGATTGTGCCTTCCGATGGGACTTTATCGAGTTCCAGGGACAACTTGAAAAAAACATCTCTATACTATTCACCTTTCGGGTGATATAATTAAATTGGACGAAGCGGCTACGCCGCAGAAAGGGTGAAGCCGAATTGATCGAAAAGA
>CAZSIZ010000308.1:0-7586 GCA_964606645.1 uncultured bacterium | reverse complement strand
AGGAACCAGCCGGCAGCTGATTTTTGCATGGGCCGCGCCCGGCAGTACGGTTTTTCCAAGGATCGGTTATGGCGTCTGCCGGTGGGGGCCGATGCGGAGACGTTCAACCCCGATTCGGCATCGAAAGAGGATTTAACCGCGTTGGGATTGGACCGTGAGAAATTGACGGTGCTCTACATCGGGCAATTGGAAGGGGCGGCCCATGCGAACCGGCTCGTCGAAGCCGCACCGTTGGTTTTGAACGAAGCGCCGGGCGTTCAGTTTCTCATCGTGGGGGGCGGTGAACAATTGGAGGATTTAAAACGGCAGGTCAACGAGTCTCCCGCCCGCAATTCCATCCACGTCGCCGGTTACGCCGAGGCCGAACGCATCCCCGGAATCATCGCCGCGTCGGATATCTGTACCGCGACGTTCGACGACACCGAAGCCGCCCGCGCGAAAAGCCCACTCAAGATCGCCGAGTATCTGGCGTCTGGGAAACCTATCGTCGTCAGCCGGGTCGGGGAAGCGCCCTGGAAGGTGGAAGGATGCGGCGTGACGGTCGAGCCGGGCAGCGCGGAATCGCTGGCGCAAGGCATTCTCACCTACGTCAAAGACAAGGACAAACGCCAACACGACGCCCACCAGGCACACCAACGGGCGCTCGAACGTTTCACCTGGAATCGAGGCGCCGATACGCTCCAGGCAGCCTACCGTCATAGCGGTTGTTCTTGACAGGGTGCGGTCGAGCGGATATGGTGTTCATTACTTAACTAACGCTGGATTTGACGTATAATAAGACGCGATGGTTTGCTTCGCTTGTACGCGGGGCGGGATCATCGCATTATTTCATTTATAAGACCAAATTTTAAGGAGCCTGGAACCTTGAAGATCCTGGAACAGCAAGATACCGGTACGTGTACAAAAACCCTGAAAATCGAAGTTCCCCGTGACGAGATCGGCTCGGAACTCGACGGGGTCTACAAGGAATTCATCGAGAACGCCGCCGTGCCCGGTTTTCGCAAAGGCAAAGCGCCCCGCAGTATCGTCAAAATGAAATTCGGCAAACACCTCGACGACGAGGCGGTCAATAAATCCTTGGAAGCGGGATTCAAAAGAGCACTTGAGGAACTCGATCTGAAACCGGTGACCGATCCGGAATTCTCGGAAATCGAGAAAGAGAAAGAAGACGAACCCGTCTCGTTTACGGCAAAATTCGAGTACGCGCCCAAAGTCGATGAGGCCGACTATAAAGACATCAAACTCGATCTTCCCGAAATGGATGTGACGGAAAAGGAAGTCGTCGACGCCCTGAACCATCTGCGCGAAAGCAACGCCACCTATTCATCGATCGACGACCGCCCCGTCGGTGACGACGATTACGTCTTCATCTCCAGTAACGCCTCCATCGACGGCGAACCGTTCCCCGAAGCCACCCACGACGAAATCGTGGTCCAGATCGGATCGGGACAGTATATCCCCGGTTTCGAAGACGCCGTCAAAGGGATGAAGATCGGCGAAAAGAAAACCATTCAACTGACACTTCCCGAAGACTACCCCAATGAAGAGAAACGGGGCCTGGAAGCGGAATTCGAGATCGAAGCCAAACAGATTCGCGAAAAGCATCTTGCCGAACTGGACGACGAATTTGCCAAGGATATGGGCAATTTCGATTCCTTGGACGAATTGAAAGAGCGTATCCGCGATGACTTGGCCCGCAATATGGTTCAGCGGCGGGAAGATCAGAAACGTGGAGCCGTCCGCGAAGAATTGCTGAAACGGAATATTTTCGATGTCCCCCCCAGCATGGTCCGGGCGCAGTACAACTACATCAATGCGGTCCAGGACATGGAATTGAAACGGCAGGGCCGCAGCCTGGAAAACGAAGCCAAACAGGATGAAGGCTTCCTGGCCAGAAACGAAAAAACCGCCGAAGAAGAAGTTCGGCTGTCCATGCTCCTCCATAAAATCGCGGAGGGTGAATCCATCGAACTCGCCGAAACCGATTATTACGCCTACGTCGCGCGTATGGCTCAACAGGCGAATACCGATCCATCCGCCTATCTGCGGCAAATCAGCAGCCAGGGTATGGAAGCGTATTACAAACGGATTGCGCTGGAACAGAAAGTAATGGATTTCATTCTTTCCCTGAGTGAAAAACCGGATGAGAAAGAGCCAGCCGAAGAAGGCTCAAACGACACGGAGGAAAATTAAGTGGTTCTCGTACCGATAGTTGTCGAACAGACCAGCCGGGGCGAACGCTCTTACGATATCTATTCACGTCTTCTTAAAGACCGGATTATCTTTATCGGCGATCCCATCGAAGACCGCCTAGCCAACCTGGTCATCGCGCAATTACTTTTTCTTCAGGCCGAAGACCCGGAAAAGGATATCCAGATTTACGTCAATTCCCCTGGTGGCTCGGTCTCTTCCGGATTGGCAATCTACGACACCATGCAATACGTCAAGCCCGATGTCGCAACGACGTGTATGGGACTCGCGGCGAGCATGGGGGCCATCCTGCTGGCAGCGGGGGCGGAAGGCAAGCGTCACGCGCTTCCCAATTCCCGCATCATGATTCACCAACCGATGGGCGGCTTTCAGGGACAGGCATCCGATATTGAAATCCGAGCGGCCGAAATCCTGAAAACAAAAAAACAACTCAACGGGATTATCGCCCATCATACGAAGAAACCAATCGAAGAGATCGAACGCGATTCGGACCGTGACTTTTTTATGTCACCCGCAGAAGCGAAAGAATACGGCATTGTTGACGAGATATTCAATCCATACCAACGTGACGAAAAGACTGAAGATTCTAAAAAATAAGGATACCTGTCAAACGAAAATCCGTCTACAATAGAATGAACGTGATGGAATTCGCTGTCATTGCTGAAATGGGGAAAAGGCGAAATCCCCGTCTCAATTTCTGCCGTTGGTGTCAATGTTCCAATGGTGCATCAATCTCCGTAGCCGTTTGTGCCGGGAGAGTTTGTGAATGGATTATCCAGTGAAGAATAAACCTCTTTATTGCTCGTTTTGTGGGAAACACCAGGATGAGGTCAAGAAACTGATCGCGGGACCTCCCCAGAAACACACCTCGCAGCCAGCATACATCTGCGACGAATGCGTCCGGCTCTGCAACAGTGTTCTGGAAGAAGAGATCGAGGTCGAACTGCGGGAGTTTCTCAAGCCGAAAGAGATCCGCGAAGCCCTTGATCAATACGTCATCGGCCAGGAGATGACCAAAAAAGCCGTATCCGTGGCCGTGCATAATCACTTGAAACGCATCCGCTATCACGAAACGGTCAGCAACGACGTCGAACTGCAAAAAAGCAACATCCTGATGATGGGACCAACCGGATCGGGGAAAACGTACATCGCCCAGACGATGGCGAAAATCCTGAACGTGCCGTTCACCATCGTGGACGCCACGACCCTCACCGAAGCGGGTTACGTCGGTGAAGACGTCGAGAACATTATCCTCAAAATCCTGATGGCGACGGGCTATAACGTGGAGAAGGCAGAACGGGGAATTATCTACATCGACGAAATCGACAAGATCGCCCGCACGACCCAAAACGTCTCCATCACCCGCGACGTATCCGGGGAAGGAGTCCAGCAGGCGCTGCTGAAAATCGTCGAAGGAACCGTCTGCAATGTGCCGCCTCAAGGGGGCCGCAAACACCCCCATCAGGAATTCATCCAGGTCAACACGACCGATATTCTCTTTATCTGCGGGGGCGCGTTCGTCGGCCTGGACAAGATCATCGAGCGCCGAATCGGCAAGCGCGTCATCGGTTTCGGCGCTTCGTCCGAAGGGATCGCCGCCATCGATGAGGACAATATGCTGAACCTCGTCGAACCGGAAGACCTGATCAAATACGGATTGATCCCTGAATTCATCGGACGCTTCGCCTGCTTGACCTCTCTTGAAGAGCTGGATGAAACCGCGCTGAAAACGATCCTGGTCGAACCGAAAAACGCGATCTGCAAACAGTATCATAAACTCTTCGAATTGGAAAACGTCGAATTGGAATTCACGCCCGATGCGCTGGATGCGGTTGCGGTCCAGGCCATGGAACGTAAAACCGGGGCACGCGGATTAAGGGCGATTCTCGAAAAATCCATGATGGATATCATGTACGAGATCCCGTCGATGTCCGGTGTGACCAAGTGCATCATCACCAAAGAAGTCGTTTCGGAAGGATCCGAACCGCTGCTCGTATTCGAAGATCAGGTGGAGACGGCGTGACCGATGACTCGATCCGTCACGTGTCTTGAATAAAGCACGGCGATGGGTTTCCAATACAAACCATTTCATTTTACAGCATGTTAATCAAAACAGGTGACTATGTCTTTTTCTGTCGGCGATACCGTGGTGAAACCCGGTCTTGGAATCTGTAAAATCAAAGCCATTCGGAAAATGCCGGTCGATGGCAAGGATCAATCCTTTTACGTCCTCCAATCCGGGGAGGTCAAAGTCATGGTCCCGTTTGCCTTCGCGCACGGCGGTGGATTGCGTTCGACGATCGATGAAAAAACCATCGAGAAGCTATTTAAGTTTCTCCTCGAACCGATCGTGATCCCCGAAGACGAACACGAATCTTACGAACATTATCCCATCGAGATCGAATCGGCTAAAAAATCGCTCAAACAGCGGGATCCCCACGAACTGGCGGCTTTGATTAAACCGCTCTTTTACAAAAAGAAAATTGTCGAACTGGATAAAGCGGAGGCGGAAATCCTTCAGAGCGCTTCGCAATATCTCGCGGATGAAATCGCCCATATCGAACACACTACCCGCCAGAAAATCGCCAGTCGAATCCGCACCACCCTCACCGAAGGCCGGAAAGCCAGAAAAACACACCTCTCGAACAATCACTGACGGTCCGGTCACAAGTCAAACCTCGCAGATCGATCCAGCGGCACGAACATCTAAATTCCGGCAAAATCCGGAAACCTCGCTTCCTTTTTAGAAAAATCAGAGGAAAATAGCCTCTCTATGGAACAACAATGATAAGGGAGAAGAGCCATGAGAAAACACTCCGTCTACTTCTTACTTACGATTGGATTACTATCCATGTCGATCGAGAGCACTGGTGAATTCAATTTCGGCGCATCGTTCGATCCCCTCTATAATTTCAAAGAGCAGAAATTCACCCTCGATTACGATGTGACAAGTCCTTATGGAAACAATCCATCCGTTCAACTCGACGTGCTGGTTCCAGGCTATACATTGGAGAGAAACATCACCGACAACCTCGATTTCCTCAAAGAACGCGGTTTCACGACCGTCACGTTGACGCTTGTGGACGGTTTTGGTGAACTCTTCACCGACGTTCCCATTCTCCTGGAAAAAACGCATGAAGGTTTCGATTACGATTCGCAGTATGAAGACCCCACCGATCCGGACAGCGGTCTGATTGAAGGGCTTGACGAACGAACCGCCAAACAACGCTATTTTCTGTTAGCGGACATCACGCCCTTTTTCGCATCGGAAGCACACAAACGCGGCCTGAAAGTCGATCTGAATATCGAATCGCTGGCACACATTATCAACCGCGCCAACGAAACAGGGATCGGTGGAACGCAGGGCGAGATGGTCATTGCAGGCAACCTTCCTTCTCCTTCGCTTGATGAGGCCGCTCTGTTTCTTGAACAAGTGAAGGCGTCCATTTTGGCATACGATCCCACCGTGACCGATTTCACCTTTTTCGAGGAAGCGTATACGGACGACTACGTTGCGGTCATTACGGAAACGTCCAGGCGGCTCGGTGTGAGCCATCGCCACACCGGCCCCAACGTCAATGGAGACGGCGATGTCTGGGCGGGCTATTATTACGCCTTTTACCCGTTAAGCGCGCTTCAAATGGACATCTACCGCTTTCTGATCACGCTCTCTTCCACTCCACCCGTGGAATCGCTAACGTTCGGTCCGGCGCGGACGATGAACAAGGGCCGACAGATGGTCGTCGGGCATTACACGCCCTGGCCCGCCGATCCCAACCTGGGGATCGAGGATTTATACGACCTCTCCCGAACCGATGAAGACCTTGGCTTTATGCCGATCAGCAGCAACGATCCTGTTGGTCCCGATGGAAATCCGATCGAAACACGAACTTCAGGACTGCAGAAAAACTACATGCTATATGCGTTGATCGCCGAGCGGATCACGGATTATTTCATCTCCGTGGATTTGGATCCCGCCTTCGGTGACCTCGCCCGGCTGAACGTCACCACTGATATTCTCCCGCGTCTGAATGAATTCGCTCACGTGCTGAAAGAACCGAGACCGCTCGTGAACGTGATCATCGACCATGCCGTTGACCAAGGAAACGACCGCAACGAAGGAGACGATGCTATTTCCGACTTCAGCGATGTCATGCCCGCCGTGGTTCAGTACGCCATCAGCGAACCGATCATGGCCGCCATCTCCGCTGCCGGATTCGAGACCTGGATTACCTACGGCCATCCCTTGGAAGGCCATGAAGTGGACGCTTATTGGATTATCACGGCGGGAGGGGACGAATTCGTCGAAGAAGAGGATTCCACCGAATCGCCTCCGCTTTGGACCAACGCCGACGAGCTTTCCGATGACTTGCTTGCATTGATCGATCCCGCCCAGTCGGACAAGCCTGTCATCGTTTCTACGATGGCGGGAATTCCCAATTCGGGCAACTGGCAACCGGTTCGGGAAATTTTCGGGATCCCCACTGGCCGGGGCGGTACGGAAAACGGACCGGCTTATGCGTCTGTCAACATGATGGAAGACGCGGCCTATCAAACCTCTCTGGTCTCCAGTTTCCTGACCGACGATCAGGGTGAACTAATACTCGATGAGAACGGTGTGGATACCCACTTGGACATTCTTCCGGAAACGATTGATTGGGACGGGCATCCGGTCCGCCTTCGGGGGCTCGATCCCAGTGGATTCGGGCTTTTTGCGAACGTGATTTCACCCGATGAAATCCCTCAAGAGAACGCCATGCTCGCTTCAAGCCGTGCCGATGGATCCGACGGGATCTCGATTCACACCCTCGGCAGTGACGGGGAGAGCGCAGTCACGACCCAGGAAAAATCAGTTTATATTATCCGAAATGGAATGGATGGAACGAAAATCCTGATCGATCCTAATATCTATCATTATGAGATGATGTACCCACTCTCGAATATCCTCTGCGATATCACCGGGCGTCCCCGCACGATGAACCGGCCGTCGCTGGCTTATGTTTCCAGCGGTCTGACGACTGCTGTCTTCGCGCTGGATTCGACCGAAATCGATCTCAACCTTGCCATTGAAGAAGAGGAGGTGCAGCTGGATACATTCGATTGGGCAGGCAATCCCATCATCACCGGCGAGGTCATCTCCAAACAGGCCCTCTTCCCCCTCTCACTCTCGAAACACGAATTGGCCGTGATCCGTCCCGTCCAGGAAGAGACAGCGGTATCGAACTGGATGCTTTGGGAGTGAGCATTTGGATTGAGATTGTAACGCTTTATGACTTTTTATAATAATCGGATCTTTAGTATTCCTTTTTCATTTTGAGCGGATTATAATGTACCCCAAAATTCGGACAGTGATTTAAGGTGGGAAACCTCGAAGC
>CAZSIZ010000307.1:0-7597 GCA_964606645.1 uncultured bacterium | reverse complement strand
CATTATGTATTGATAATGTTGATATTTTTACATAATTTCATGCGATTGCCCTGTCATACCTCCCAGCCAGCCGCTCCGGATATCCACACCAGCGAATATCTCCTGACGGTTTCTCCTCCCGCGTCGTTTATCACAAAGAATGCTCCTGACGACACGGCTCACGAAATCGATTTAGAGACGTGGTCATTAACCGGTGTTCGAAACGCGACCGCCACGACCGCTAACTTAGCGAACCACGTCTGGACCATTCGTTTGCCCGGACAACACGGTTACATCCTGCGCGCCCGCAATACCGGTCAGCGCAATCAGGTGTATTACGGATACAGTTATTCGTTCAAGCCTTGCTTGAATCCAGCCCGGTTGTATACAGGCGAAGAGACACACCATCGATGGCTGGCCCACATTCGCGATTTAACCCGCGCGAATTCGCTCACCGAACGGGAAACAAAAGTCGATCTCAATACGACGGCTGCCGTATTTGCCTTCGACTACTGGATGACCCATAAGTCGTTGTTGCCGGAACCATCCGGATTAATCGCTTCTGCTACCATCTCACCAGCCACGGAAGTGGCAACGCTGTGGAAGGAATACGACTCGGATGTCTGCTATCAATACTGGCTTACCGAATCGTCTAAAAAAACATCTCTCTGGAATAACATTGTCAGCCAGGTTATGAACAGTGCGGCGGACGATCCGGAAGCGGAGAGAACGGATCGAGTGTTACTTAACTTACTATATAATAATTCACTGGGAAAAAACGATCTTCCTGGAGGCCTGAGTTTGGTTAACATCGATCAAGCGAAAGCCAATTTACGATCGCTTTTCCAAAACGTGCCTACACGATCGATTCAGATTCACGGCATCGTCGGAATCGAAGGCGCCGAACTGACATTGACCGGCGATGATGGAACCATTTATTGGTTGAATCCAAGCAGTTTTTCCTTAAAACCGGGCGAAATCGCAACCTTGCGTGTCATACCGGTCTCCTCGTGTACGGCTGGTGAGTATCCCGGTTTAACCGTTACTCGCGTGCTGGACATCGAACCGGCTTATGTACTGGATTTAAGCGATGACGATAACGACGGCCTGGCCGACCAGTGGGAACGCTACTATTTCGCTCAAGCCATGACCGAACCGGACAGCGATCCCGACGAAGACGGTTTTACCAACTTTGAAGAATACATCGCCTACTCCGACCCACTTGACGGCCGCTCGATCCCCCAAGGGATCACACCGGCTCCGGACCCAACCCCCACCCCGCCGAACACCTTCGTCAACGGTTGGTGGTATTACTAGCAGTATCTCAGACATGACTGAATAATAACATTCGGTATGTTGGGTGAGTTTTGAAATAAGCAGACTCTTAATAGCGCCCATATTTTTCGACGATATCGAATAGAACGTTCAGATTTTCCGGAGGAACCCCCGGTGCAACGGAACAAGCCGTCGAGAGGATATATCCGCCGTCTTCCATCGCATCATCGAGACACGAGCGCGCGGCGTCTTTGACCTTCTGCGTATTTCCTTTCAGCAGAACATTTACGGAGTCGAGATTGCCTTTGATGAATACTTTTCCACGTGTGATTTCTTTGGCTTTCACCAATTCAACATTCCCCAACGGGGGTGGATCGAGGCATTCGATTCCACAGGTATTCGAGGCCACGAGAAGGTCTAAACGATCTCCAAGAGAGCCACAAGTATGCGTGCAGCAGAATGCGCCCGCTTCACGAATGGCGGTGTTTATTTTTCGTTCGTAGGGAAGGATAAACGTTTCATACTGTTTTCTCGATATAAAGCCCTGACCGGCCCAAGGGGAAGAGAGCGTGATTGTGTTTACGCCTTCCCTTACCTGTGCCACGGCCCAGTTCGCAATCAGCTCGGTGTAATGCGCGAGAATCGCGTGAACCTTGCCCGGATCGTCCATGATCGCCATCAAGGCATTTTCCGCTCCAAACGTTGCCAGATGATAATCCCACGGACTGAATACCTCACCATGAAGACTGAGTTTATCTCCGGTTATCTGTTGAACGTGATGGAGTGTATCGAAACACGATTCCGGGTGAATCTCATAGTGCATCGATTGGGAAACGGGCATCCATTCCAAACGTGACGGCAAATCTTTTTCTGGGTCAAAGTTTTGAAAATTTTCAATAGGCTCACCCTCATCCCAAACATTGTAGGGAAGATCGTTACGGGGGCAGACGGTGTGAGTGTAATCGAATATCCCCGGTTTCCAGAAAATTGTCTGGTTGGTTTCATTTTCCTCGATCCGATCGATCGCGTTCATTATATCGCGGTCCGGACCGCAAAGATTAAGCAGAATCCCGTCGAATTGATATCGGCGTTGGGCCTGAATCCATGCTTGGGCGCATCCTTCGGCGGTGTACCAGAGTTCGACGGGTGTCACATCCGTGTTCAATAACAGATGACCGATGGAGAGTTGACACATGACTGGAACCCGGTCCGGCTTCTCCAGTTTCATGGTTTTGATCATTCGTTCCTTACTGTTCATCTCGCGCCGCCATTTCACTTTAAGACAATAAAAGGTGCAGTCTGCAAATCAATTTTCGAGGTCATGGTTGAATGCCTCGAACGTTTCATGTTTACAGTTGCCAGCCTTTTCTGTAAGTCTTTCGGACGTATTGATTTGCGTCGGGATGGTTGGTAACTTTCATCTTTTCCCCATTCCAGGCGATGCGGGAATCGACGCGCTTGGCGATGTTACCCAGCAGACAAATCTCCGTTAGATGGCCGGAATATCCGAATTCGGAGCCGCAGGGTTGGCCTGTTTTGCACGCTCTCACCCAGTCCATCTCATGGCTGCTGTCGACTCGCGGCAATGTCTTATGGGGGCGCTGATATTCTTGATTCAATTTTTCGGGAAGCAGACGGGCGTTATTGGCATAAACACCTGCGATAATTTTGCCTTTACTGCCTTTGAAGAGAATCCCGCCTTCTGCAGGCCATTGGATATCTTCCTCATAGTCTTCCGGGTACGGTGGACGGGTTCCTTCATACCAAGTCAATTTTAGCGGGGGCATCGTGTCGCGGGCGGGGAATTGATACGTGACGATTGCCGATAGAGGATGCGTATCGGGATTCAATCCGCACGATGTCGCTTCGATTGTCGTTGGAGCGCCCAGTTTAAGCGCCCAAACGACGACATCCAGTGTGTGTGCCCCGCGATCGCCCATCATGCCGCAGCCGAAATCCCACCAGCAGCGCCAGACCGCCGGATGATAGGCTGGGTGATACGGCCGTTCCGGTGCGGGTCCGAGCCATAAATCCCAATCCAGTGAAGAAGGAACGGCGGGAGTATCCGTGGGCCGGGTTCCCCATTTCGAACTCCAACCGGCATGACCCCAGGGGTAGTAGGAAAGGTCACACCAGGCATCGACTTCCAGAATTTCACCGATGGCGCCATCCCAGATCCATTCACAGATTGACCGGATGCTGTCGCCTGAGTGTCCCTGGTTGCCCATCTGGGTAGCGACAAGGGCTTTCTTAGCTGCTTTGGCCAGCATCCGTGATTCGTAAATGTCATGGGTCAGCGGTTTCTGGCAGTACACATGCTTGCCTGCCTCGATCGCGGCCATGGAAATGACCGCATGCGTATGATCGGGAGTAGCGATAACCACTGCTTCGATATCTTTCTGTTTATCGAGCATTTGACGGTAGTCCGTGTAGGTTTTCGCTTTTGAATAGCGCTCGAACGTCCTGGCTGCATATTTGGGATCTACATCGCAAAGAGCCATGATGTTTTCGGATTTCAGGGCGCTCAGGTTGCTTGCGCCCATGCCCCCGACACCGATGCCGGCGATGCATAATTTATCGCTGGGCGAAGTGTCTTGTGAGTTGCCAAGCACATGCCTTGGAACGATTGTCAAAGCAGCCGCCGCACTGCTTTGAACGATAAACTGTCGGCGAGTGGATCGCTTTACCATGTTTGATTCTTGAAGTATCGGTTCGTTGTGTTTGTGAGTATTCTTTTTTTGGGCAGAACTTTTTTGGTTATTCATGGTCTTTTCCTTTTTTGATATTGATCGATCATTACATACACCGTGATTTTCTGGAAGTGGCACAAGCAGGTGACAACCACACTTAGACTGATTCTCAAAAATACGTTCGTAATGGCGTTTGGAAAATCCCGAAAAAGCACGGGATTTTCCAAGTCGTAAGGCCTTCAATTCGACGTTACTTTTGAAAACCGCTCTAGTGCCGCCCATATTCCAGATAGGCTTCCATGAGTGCTTGCACGTTCTCGATGGAAGTATCTGCCTGTATGTTATGTGAAGTACAAAAGATATAACCTGGAGCAGAACCAGCCAATCCGGCAATGCGTTTCACTTCATTACGGATATCGTCCAGTGTTCCGAAAGGCATTATCTTCTGTATAGAAATACCACCATGAAAGCAAAGCCTGTCGCCGAAATTCGTCATCAGATCGCCCAACGACATATTCACTGCTTCCGGTTGGATGGACTGTAAAACATCCAGCCCGCATTCGATTAAATCGGGAATTATTTCAGAAACCGATCCGCATGTGTGATGCATCACCTTGATACGATAATTCTTGATCAGTCTGATGTACTCGGCAAAACCGGGCTTGAGCAATCGCCTCCATTGGTCCGGTGAGATCATGAGCGTTTCCTGTGTTCCAAAATCATCTCCAGTCAGGACAATATCGATCTTTCCATTCGCTGCCTCAAGAATCCTTTCGAGGTAGTTTAGATAAAACTCCTTTATCTTGGCAAAAATGGCAGTGGCGATTTCTTCATGAGCGGCGATGTCGATGAAAATATTTTCCATGCCTCGCAGATACATTGCAGGTTTAAACTGGGCAATGCGATTGAGGCGATCGCCCACAAAGACAACTACCCGGCCCCGGTTACGGATCGTGTCACACTGAGCCTCGATCGTGCTGTAATCAAACCAATCGGGTGAAGGCCAGCCAGGATAGTTTTTGATTTCTTCAATCGTTTTCATTCCGGCGAGGGGTGAGTGTGCCACCTCTTTGTAAGTTTCGGTTCCATCCTTCAAATCGATGTTGACCGTTATTCGTTTGACTCCCCATATATCATTGTCCACTTCGAGAGGAGGCCCGATATAATCGGGGCCGGAAATATAACGAAGGTCAACATCATACCGATCGAGAAACCGATCGTATGTAATACCGAATCCCCGTTCGAGTTTTTGTTTCATCGAGTGACTAGCCCAAAAGTCAATGGGGATACGGTCAGCAGGATGATGTTCGAGTGTTAAAAAAGTTCTTTCCCGTGAATCCATCTTATCTCCCAGGACAATCACTCATGGGTTGGTGCAGAACTTGAATCGTATTTCCAATTAATCGACATGAGACAGCCTGCGATTAGTGCGAGAATAGCAAAAATGTAGAAGAGGCTGTCCCAGCCATATATTTCTGCTACATAAGCCACGACAAAAGGTGAGCAGATTGAGCCAAACGAACCGACTCCGTTGATGAATCCGGCCGCTGTTGCCGCTCCCTGCTGCCCACCCAGGTCTTGCGCGGTTGCACCGCTGATTAAGGTATCCGGACCAAATGTCGCAAAGCCTATGAGGCCAATGCCGATCGCAGTACCCAGGCGGCCCCAAGCGGCTAACATGGGATGGCACAGGAAGATCAGCGCCAGGCCCCACAACATCACAGTGGCCACCGGGAAGCGCCTCGATCCCAGCAATTTATCCGAAGCGAAGCCAGCGAAAAGCGCCCCGGTAAAACCCACTAACTCATACAATCCCGAAGTAAAGCCTGCTTCCCTGGTGCTATAGCCCAAATGTTCCGTCATATACATAGGTAACCAGAAAATGAAACAATAGCGTGTTAATTTCACGAAAAAATAGACGAAGGAAGTGATCAAAATAACTGGATTGGATGCAATAACAAGGAAAATTTCTTTCGAACTTTTTTGCGGATCAATCTCATTCGCCGTTGGTGAAGAACGGTTCGAGTTACTTTGACTATTTTCATCTTCCACGATCGGAGTGAGTTTGGCATCGCCGGGTTTATTCCGTGTAATGGAGATAAAGAGGGTTGCTATAATGAAAAGGAGAAGTGAAGGTATCCAAAATCCGCGCCGCCAACCCAGATTGATTAGAATTGCCGGGTGGGTAGCGACGAACGTCGCGAATATAGTTGCAAAAAATCCCCCTAAAATGTAATTGGTGGTCCACCAGGCCATCACCACACCTCGTTCGCTATGGCGAAACCAAGGAGTCATATTTTTGACCAGACCCGACCAGCCCGACGATTGTCCCGCGCCGTTGAAGGCAGCCAGGATTGCAAACATGAATAGAGATATCGTAAATCCCATAACGACGTTGGCAAAGATAGAAATAAAGAGGCCGATACCGACGATCAGCCGGGGACCGAAACGGTCGGACAATACCCCGTTATAAAATTGGCCTATCGCATACATCAAGCTATAGAGAAATAGCACAATAGCAAAATCTGGCTTCGTATAGCCAAAATCATCCTTCAGCAGAGGCATGACGACACTGAAGTTCTTACGGCACAGATAGAATCCCGCATAACCAAGCCATGTGATTGCAAAAATTCGATAGCGCCAAATTTTTTGTTCGCTGGTAAGGTTGTAAACCATCAACCGCCTCCCAAAAATCAGATTGTTTGTCTGCTTTGTTCGATCTTACTCTTGAATCGCGACACGCAAAGCTCCGGTTTTGATTGAATGGGTGAAAGCAGTCTCCACTTCTTCTAAAGTGAAAATATCGCTCACTAATTCTTCAAACGGAAATTGCGTGTGACACCGTTGTAGGAAATCGAGCGCGGTGGCCAAGTCCTGCGGAATATAGTTATGGATTCCTTGTATGGATAGCAGTCTGCGAACGACCGTTTCGGCGGATAATGAAATCGGTCTCGTGGTAAAAGTGGAGCCAACCCACACGCATTTGCCACCGATACGCAGCATATCAATTCCCAACTCAGCTGCATCGGCAAAACCGCTCAATTCGAGTACCAGATCGACTCCCCGTCCGGAAGTGATGTCGGGAACCAACTGCCGGAGTTCTTTTGAGTTTTCGTCAACCAAAACGGTTCGAGTCGCTCCAAATCGATTGGCCTGTTGAAGCCGGTCGGGATTGATGTCGCAGACAATCACCTCTCTGGCGCCCAAGCTGCTGGCCATGGCAACCGTCGTCAACCCCAGCATTCCCGCTCCCATGACGAGAACGGTGCGATCCGAACAATCCCCAGCGTATCGTATGGCACCAGCGACCGTCGCCGTTGCACAGTTCGCCGGACTGGCGACTTTTAGAGGCAGCGTGTCAGGAATGGGGAAAATGGGAGTGCCGCATGCCAAGTGGCAATAGTCGGCCAAGCCCCCGCTTAGAGGATGTTCCTCCGTGATTCGTTCGTGGCCGTATTTGAACAGGCTTTCACATTTCTGAGGTAACTCATGTTTGCAGAAAAAACAATCTCCACAACTAGCCGCCACAGACCAGGTGATCCGGTCCCCGATTTGAAGTGCGCGCCCCGAATGGTCACATACTTTCTCACCCGAAGGTAAATCGGCCACCCGTCCCATGATCTCATGTCCGAGAACCGTTGGGCATGGAGTCG
>CAZSIZ010000306.1:0-7619 GCA_964606645.1 uncultured bacterium | reverse complement strand
CCATTTCCCGCCCCGGATTCGGCGATCCGGGAAGAATCTCCAATTCACGATTCAAGGCGGTTATGCGACCGTCGGTGTTTTAGTCGAAGGACTGGAAACCTATAAAGGCTGGCGGCTGGAGCAGTTTCAGAACCAACGATGGACTCACCTCGTCCATCACAATCCAAAAACCGATTCGGGAATCAACGGGGAAGGACAGCAGCGATACGTCTGTGATGATGGCTCGTTCGGTGTCGTATTCCGCACAAAACTGGATGGAACCCCCAATCAATTCCGCTTGATTCGGCAAGATTGAATCCGCCTGACATTATTAATTATCATGCAAAAAAAACCCTAAACCCTAGACCCTGTATCGGAGATCGATAAGATGAAACCGGAGATCATTCTTGCCCTAATCGTATCCGCCATTGGGGGAGGGATTATAGTTTATCTCTTTTTATTAAGGCCGCGTTTGCGTGAATCGAAACGCACGCGGCTCAAGGCCGAGCCTTTTCCGCCCGAATGGAAATCGATTCTCAAGAGTCATGTGCCTCTCTATTCGTCTCTCCCGAAATCATTAAAAAAACAGCTTCGTGGCCACATTCAAGTTTTCATCGATGAAAAAAATTTCGAGGGATGTGGTGGACTTGAAATCACGGACACGATCAAAGTTTGCATTGCCGCTCAGGCGTGCCTTCTCTTATTGAACCGGAGAACGGATTACTATTCCAAGCTGAGTTCCATTCTTGTTTACCCCCATGCGTATTTCGTGAAAGAGAATGTCTCGGACGGGATGCCGGTTATCGAAGAGAAAGAAACCCGCCTGGGGGAATCATGGAATTTCGGGACAGTGGTTCTCGCGTGGGATCATGTGGTTCATGGGGCCAGAGACGTCCGCGACGGTGAGAATCTGGTGCTCCACGAATTCGCCCATCAGTTGGACCAAGAGGATGGGATGGCCGACGGAACGCCGTTTCTTGGGCAGCGATCCAGTTACTCTACGTGGAGCCGTGTTCTGAGCGGGGAGTACCGGCAATTACAGAAAATCGTGTCACGGGGCCGGAGAAGCATTCTGGACGAATACGGCGCGACCGATCCCGCCGAGTTCTTCGCGGTCGCCACGGAAGCCTTTTTCGAAAAACCCAAAAAACTGAAAGCTAAGCATCCGGAACTCTATCAGGAACTAATGGAGTTCTATCAGCTGGATCCAAGCCAATGGTGATCGTAACATCAGGATCTAGGGTTCATAGATCATCCAATTCGATACGGCTGTCAATTGGCTGATATCCCATATCGAATTGTTGATCAGCATCGTGCCCTTCGGTGAGATATCCACGTTGATTCCCGATCCCCCCAATTCGAAGGTTCGGATCTCTTCTCGTGTTTCCGCGTCGAATAGATGCGCTCCGACGTTTCCGCAGCCCGTGGCGAAAAAACGTCCGTCTGGCGAGAAACTAACATCGTGAGTCCCGCCTCCATGCTGGGGGAAAGAATCGAGTTCAATTCCAGAAGCAACGTCCCATAGGTGGGCTTCATTTCCAGTGAGACCGGCAAATATCATTGAACCATCGGGCGAAAATTCTATACTGAGAACGGTGTTTCGATCGATGGGGAGTTCATGGATTATATTTCCTGTTGCGACCTCCCATAACAAAACCTTTCCTTTTGAGTCATTGGAAATCATTTCATCTCTTCCCAACGCGATCATCTCACCATCCGGAGAAAAATCCACACAATTCACAGGGTTTTCATACGTTTCAAAAGTCCGGACGATTTCGCCGCTCATCGCGTTCCAGATGATGACAAGACCATCCATACTGGCGGTTGCAATGCGATCGCCTTGGGGCGAAAAGACGATATCCTCGACTGGACCGGTATGGTGATCCAGCGTGAGTATTTCCGCTCCCGTGTCGAAACGCCAAACTTTGGCTGTGCCGTCAATCGCACCCGCCGCAACGAATTGGCCGTCCTTGGAGATATTGACGCATATCGCTTCGCTGGTATGGTCCGTGAGAACGCGTGTATTCGATCCCGTTTGCGTATCCCAAATTCTGATGGCGGTTTCGTGGTCGAAAAGACCTCCCGAACAGCTGACGACATGGGAGCCATCGGGAGTAAATACGGCGTCTGAAAAAGATCCGCTGAAACCGGGGAAAGTGGAAAGCAATCGTTGTTCCTCGATACTCCAAAGCAAAAGCGTCTTATCGACCAATTTCGTAATGAAAATATTGTCGTCCGGTGAGAAATAAATATCACTGAATCCTCTGGTGCCTCCCTGGAACGAGAATGCTTCTTCTCCGGTTTCCAAATCCCAAATCCTGGGGGGCGTTCCGGGTGTATACTCCGGTTGACTGTAGTCTGGTATTACATACGGCATCCTATAGGATCCTTGCGGTGATTCACGGCCTCCAACGATCGCATATCGGCCATCGTAGGAGAGACCTCCACTCAGTTCCCCCTCGATATCGGTCGTGAATTCTGTGTGTAATTTTTCGTTTACTAAATCTAAAACGGAAAAAGTGGATTGAGTATTCCCAACGCTTTCTTCCCTGCGATTCACCAATAAAAAACGCCCGTCTGCTGAAAAGGTCATGAATTCCACGCCATAGTATGGCTCGCCCAGGGTATAGGTCCGCGTGATTTCACCCGATTCGATATCCTTCCAATGAATGAAACGATCTGAATCGGGAAGCGTATTCGGGATGCGTTCGATCGTCATAACGGATTTTCCATCCAGCGAAAAAGCAGAATGTCCAATACTGGTTTGTAAACTTTTCCAGGATTGAATAACCTCTCCGGTTTCGATTTCCATGACCACGGTCTTCACGGATCCGCCGATCAAGGCATATTTTCCATCCGGAGAGACGTCTAAGGAGTCCAGATGCGAACCTTTAAAATAGGTGTTATAAATGTCGCTGTCGTATTGAATATTCCACAATTCCTTGTTTTGATCGAGGTCCCAAAGAATGGGGTGACGCGTGCTGTTCGCTAACAACAGATTTTTTCCAGGAACGAACTGCATATCAAAAATAATTTTTCCTGTTCTCTGGAAAAGAGAGGGAACCGGTTTCCCATCCCGGACCTCCCAGAGGGTCAATCCCATCGAACTGGCGACGGCGAAATGGGGGCCGTCCGGTGAAAACGCGACGCAAGTCGGCCGCCCCAATCCCAGAATAATCTCACCGTTCTCCCCGCGAATTGGCAGCAACTCTTCGATTCCTTGAGCCTGGATGATGGCTGGTGTGGCAAGGCAGATGATTCCCGTGATGAGGAATAAACAGGTTTGGTTGAATTTTGTATCGACTAACATCCCGCTTTCTCCTTTATGATGAAATGTAAAGCGAACTTGCATCGAATGGCGAATTCTATTATTCGAAATAGAAGTTCTAAGATGAAATATAAAGTTTTTTGCATGAATTGTCATTCATCTTTTGTAATAAAATGTAATAAGGGGGGATGATATTGGATTCGAGGGGATCCGTGCTTAAAGGCGGGGGATGCGCTGGACTCCCGTACAGCGCGCGCCATCCCCGCTACCGGTGAAAACAACGGGATCGATTTGATATTTTTTCGCATTGACGCGAGCGATCGTTTTCGCGGTTTCCACACCTTTTCGTCCGTGACAGAGCACACAGACGGTCCCCCCGCAGCCACCGCCGGTGATCCGCGCGCCGAAAACGCCACGTTCCGGCCCCGCACTGCGAACGGATTCGGTTAGCTCGTCCGTCACGAAATTACCCAATCCGCAAGCGGAATAACTGGCATGGGACTGGAACATCAACTCGCCCAGCGCGGTCAGGCATTCCTTACGGTCGGACTCAGGCATTTTCCGGGCGGAGAGTGATTTCAACAGCGATGCATAAGTCGAGACACGAAAACATTCATAGACAGGATGCGCCGCGCAAGCACGCACCGAGTAGGTCTGGCGGGGATCGATCGACGTGACGCAATCAATCGTATCACCATATTTTTCGAGAAACGCTTTGCCTGTGATCCGTTCGGGCAGAAGGTTTCGATACGTGGTTTCAAATAACGAGGGGGGGATATTCGCCAAGTAACCTCCGTATGGTAGGCGGGACCAATCGCCATCTCGCCGGGCGGTTTTAATCTCTTTCTTTCGTGTACCTTCACGACGGGCGATGATCGTGTAACCCATAAAAGCCGCCATCCGCACGTCACTGTATGAGGCCCCGCTCACCGCATGGCGCACCCCGCTGTCGATGCCCACGAAATGAACGCGCGGGGGGATCGGCAGGGCAGGGAACAAGCGGTCTGGCTGACACAAAATAGGCAGTAGCCGGTCGGCTTCTCCGAGATACGTCGCAAGTTGATCCATCAAACCGCAAGGCGCTCCCACCACATGGTTTTCGGCCATCTGCGCCAGAATCGGCAATTCCAACCGTTCCAGTTTAACTTTACAGGCCTTGGCCAGAGCCGCCATAACCGCCACTTCGAGCGCCGCCGACGATGAAACGCCCTTGCCGATGGGAACGCCGGGATCGATCAGGATATCGACTCCCGAAATTTGGACCAGATTCTCTTTCATCAACACCAGAACGCAGCCGATGGCATACGCCGCCCAGTCACCGCCGGGAATGTCCGAAAGCAATTTTCGCGCGCGATCGTAACTCACGCAACTCAAATCCTTCAGCGGCACTGTACATTCCTTGGTCGCTGAATCACGGCGAGAGAACTCACTACGCACACGCACGATCCCGTCATCACGCAACGCCAAAGCGACCGGGGTCCGCTCGCGAATCGGCAGTTGCAGAACCAGCGAGCCGGAGTAATCCGCAATCCCCCCCATCACGTCCAAGCGTCCGGGAGCCGACGCCAGGAACACCTCTCTCCCCTGGCCGAAAAATTTGATCAAATCCTTTTTTCTCATTTTCAGTTGTCAGTTATCAGTTATCAGTTATCAGTCGAATTTAAAATCATTATTTTGTAACCGTTTTGTGATCGATTTTACTGATAATAGATTAAATCCTATTATCCATCCTGATCATCCTTTAATCCTGGATATCTTGATTCAGACAATCCCAAACCCTAAACCCTATACCCTAAACCCTGCCGTTAAACCGTGTTTGCATAGCACTTGCCGCAGCACAGGTTCGACCTGCGCACGAATGTCCGGGTTGGCATACGCGATCCAATCTACGGATGCGGTTGTGTCGAAGGGGGCGTCGAGCGGGCCGCCGTCGATGTTCGTGATGGCAACGCCCGCCTCGGTTCCGATCAGGTGAGCGCAGACGTCGTAGGGATGGCAGGTTAATCCTGGCTTGTGTCCGTCTTGCTCCATACGCCGGAAAAGCGCGGTGCGGATATCGGCAACGAAGCGGTCGTGACCGGCCAGGATTTCGTACAACTGGCCTCCCGTGGAAATGTATTGATCCTCGAAGAGAATTGCCCGGCCCGGCGGAGGATCGGGAAAAATCCCGGCGATCGTTTCCTCATCGATCCGCGCCAGCCAATCGCGTCCCGGCGGGAAAAATCGACTGATCTGAGCGAATCCGCCCAGGATGGTTTTCGCGGAGGATGGAACGATCGGGCGGGCCGTGGTCAGGCCAGTCGTTAGATTGTAAGTGAATCGTTTCGCGCCTTCACCGCGCACCGCCCAGAGCGTGTCGCTGAGATGACTTCGTGACGTAGGCAGTTCGACCATCACCGCCGTTTCGATATCTTGCAGGCACGTTTCAGCGCCCCGGTTGGGAGCTGCTCCCGCCAGGAAAAACGCGGACCGTTTGTCGTACATGATCCCGCGCGTGCCGTCGATGGGATCCATCAGGATACGAAGCGCCGCATCGCCTTCACACATCCCGTGCGGAAAGACCGGAGGCGCGCCGTCGTCTTCGATTCCTTCCGCCACGAGAACGAGGCCTCCCAGTTCACTGGCGCGTGCTTCCAGTTTGGGGCAGACCAAATCTTCCACATCGCGGTCGATTTGGTAGATCGTGTCTTCATCCGATTCCTCATAGACCGCCGAGAGTTCTTCGATCGATTGCCGCTCAAGCGACTGATGCACGTGCTTGCATACATCGAGACCGATCCCGCAGAGCAGGTCTTTAACAACGGCGTGATTCATGGCCTCAGTCCACCTCCGGAAATTGGCTCAGATCGACTTGGCGCAGTTCGGCGGCTTTCGCTTCGGGCATCGTGTCGGCCATGAAGTTGCCCCCTCCGATTTCGGGCCCGGCCAGGAATTTTTGAAGGCCCGGCTGACGCCAGGGAGGCTGCACGAAAAAGTGAAGGTGATAATCGCTGAAATCCCCCTCACCGAGCGGGGCCTGCAAGACCGACAGTACATAAGGGAAACTGACATTGAATAACAAATCGTACCGCCGGACGACTTGCTGAAAAACCTGCGTCATGCCGAACAGTTCCTCATCGCTCATCGTGATGAGGGTTGAATGGCGGCGGGTGGGAAAAATATGAATTTCGTAGGCGTAACGCGCGAAGAACGGGACAAAAGCAACAGCGTGTTCGTTTTGTGCGATCAGGCGGATTTCCTCTTCCCGTTCGGCCTCGATAACGTCCTCGAAAAGACTGCGGTTTTTCTCCCGGCGATACTCGCGGGCGGATTCGAGTTCGAGCGCGACGATGCGAAATACGAAATTTGTCGCATAAATCTGACAGTGCGGGTGCGGATTGGAAACACCGACCGCCTCGCCCTTGTTTTCGAAGATCAGAACGAACTCGACACCGGGAGCCTCTTTCAACGCGCTCGTCTGATCGCGCCAGGCCTCGAAGACTTTCGCGATGCGATCCACGGAGACCTGCGACAGCGTGACGTTGTGTCGGGGATCGTAACAGACGACCCGCGACACCCCTTGTGCCCGGCTTCGGCGGTAAAGGCCGTTCGCGCTGCATTCCCATTCGGGCGGGATAACGGGCGCATTCTGCCCGGTGACGGGATGATCGTTATCGAAGATAAAAACGTCCTGATAATCGGGATTGCGGTGACCGTGGACACGCGGATTGCCCGGACAGAGATAGCAGTCGGGATCGTAGGCGGGCGCATGAGGTTGGGCCAGCGCCGAATCGAAATTCCAGGGGCGCTGGTTGCGGTGCGCGGCGTACACAACCCACTCCCGCCAAAGCGGATGCCAGCGCTGTTCCCACTTTCCTTCCATATCGTTCATGATGGGATTCAGTTTAGACGAACGCGGGTAAGATGAAAAGTTGATGTTGCAGAGAACGGCGATGAAAATGACGATTACTCTGACTGTCATATTTTGACGGGTAACAAAAACGTGTAGGGGCAGGTCCCCGTGCCTGCCCAAGACAATCCACTCCGACATTTGGTGTTGGACAGAGTACTACGGCCAGCGGCGGGAAATTGAGCCAAGGCGGTTCGGGCAGCAGTTGCGCAGCCAGGTTTCGGAGATCAACGTGCGGCGTAAGGGATCGTTGTAGAAATCCTCGCGTAAGTAAACCGCCGGGAGCGGAATTTCCACTGGAACCCTCACCCGCGTGGCGCGCTCCACCAGATCGTCCCGCCCGCGAAGGTGAAGAAACTCGTCCAGCGCCCCCTCGGGAACCGCCGCCGCCTGGACGCTTCCGACAAACAGATGCCGCAGCACTTCCCGGCTCGAATAAAACGCCTGCCACTTCGGTTCATCAGCATTGCGCTCGCGCCAGTA
>CAZSIZ010000305.1:0-7626 GCA_964606645.1 uncultured bacterium | reverse complement strand
CCTGGGGGTGGAGAAGCTCCCAAGGGTCCGGCTGTTCGCCGGTTAAAGTGGTACGCGAGCTGGGTTCAGAACGTCGTGAGACAGTTCGGTCTCTATCTGTTGTGGGCGCAGGAGATTTGAGAGGAGCTGACCCTAGTACGAGAGGACCGGGTCGGACGAAGCAACGGTGTTCCTGTTGTCGCGCCAGCGGCACCGCAGGGTAGCTGTCTTCGGACTGGATAACCGCTGAAAGCATCTAAGCGGGAAGCCGACCTCAAGATAAGATCTCCCCGGGGACTTGTTCCCCCTGAAGACCCCTTGAAGACTACAAGGTTGATAGGCTGCGGGTGGACGCATGGCAACATGTGAAGCTGAGCAGTACTAATCGGTCGTGAGGCTTAACATTCGTATCTTTGCCCGCAGTATTACCCTTCTACATCGCGGCAATTCTAATAAGATAATTACTAGACCGGATTGATTATTATCACGTTTCAAATTTCCGGTGACGATAGCGAGGAGGTTCCACCCGTTCCCATCCCGAACACGGAAGTTAAGCTCTTCTGCGCCGATGGTACTGCCGAGGACACTCGGTGGGAGAGTAGGTCATCGCCGGAATTAAAAATTCAAGCCCCTGAGAAATCAGAGGCTTTTATTTTTTTTAAAAAAATTGAAATATAGGGTTACACTCCTTCCTCTTTTCGGTTATAATAATCACATCACTTTTTATTACTGCAACACCGGACCCATCAAACGAAGAGATGAATTTATTTCGCCCTCATCATTTTGGTCTTTCCGGCAACACCAGTTCAAAGAAGTGTGACATCACTTTAAGGAGGCCATAATAATAATGGCTACAGGACGAGTAAAATGGTTTAGCGATCAAAAAGGGTATGGTTTCATCGAAGAAGAAGGCGGACGGGATATTTTCGTTCACCATTCTGCGATCGCGGGCGATGGATTCAAAACATTGCGTGAAGATCAAAAAGTTTCTTTCGATGTGGTCGACGGTCAAAAAGGGAAAGCAGCCGCCAACGTACAGACTTTGGATTAATGTACACAAGCGAGCCTTGCTAAAAACGATCACGGGCGGTTTCATCACGAAACCGCCCGTCGTTATTTCTGAACGATTTCCCAACCCATCGTCTTTTCGATCGAATGCTTCGAATCAATCTTTCAATAGCTGTAAATAAGATGAAATCTCTTCCAAAATCGTTGATTCTTTGCTAAACTAATTGTGAGAATTTTCAATAGGAACAAAGAATAAATGCTTAAAAATAGAAGCGCATTCACCTTAATCGAATTGCTGATCGTCGTGGCCATCATCGGAATTCTGGCCGCGATCGCCGTTCCCAATTTCCTGAATGCGATGGTACGTGCCAAGATCGCGCGGGTGGAAAGCGACCAGCGCTCGTTCGGCATGGCGATGGAAATGTACCGCCTGGACAACAACGACTATCCCTATATCGAGGGGATCCGCTGGGGAACGAATCCCCTCGAACGACGCTGGACCGCGCTGACAACACCCGTCTCCTATATCAGCGGTTTCCCCGACGATCCATTCGGCGATCAGGATATCCCCCTTGGGCGCAGTATGGTAGTCCAAACCGGTGGTTCGTGGAAATACCGGACCTACGATCTCTGGGTCGCAAAACCCGGTTTAGGGCATTGGGGCTGGCTTTCCAATGCCATCAATCAGATGGACCTGCCGCAAAGCACCCGCTATTACTACGCTTCCCAGGGTCCGGACGCGAAACCCGAAGCCGATTTCGGCGTCGCGGGGATTTCATTCGACGCGACCAACGGCCTCAACAGCCGGGGGGATATCGGAATGGCAGGCCCTGGCTTCATGAACAATTACAACTAGTGCTCTGTCCATCATAATTTGACGGGTAGCCAAAACATGTAGGGGCAGGCCCCCGTGCCTGCCCTAGTCTACCCAACCCGAAACTTTAAGGTATATGGTGAACAAGTCGTTGATCCTATCCCAGTGGGGCCGGTAACACCATTTTAGAAGAAACGAATCTCTCTGCGATTTCAGCCAACCGTTCAATCTCTTTGACTCCCTCCCGCAGAAACCACATCGTCATCTTTTCACTGCGGAGGTTTGCTTGGGATATGAACGAATCGCAATGACAAGGCCGAGAAGCGATATGATTATTTTGATCGAAAAAGCCCATGCAAGGAGAACGTTATGGAATTGATCTACCGGAGAGAGGGCGCGAACTGGAATCAAAACCTGCTCTGCGTTTCCCACACGGACCGGGCACTGCATCAGGAACGGGCCAATCTCAACTTCCTCGAATTGCGCTACACCAATCCCAACCGCCTGCCGCCGAAGGAACCGTTTGAATCATTGACGCCTTCGATCGAACATTCCCCGTATCTCGGTGCGGTGTCAATCTGGGAATTCGATGGGGGAAGCGTTCAAAAACCCCGCCTGCTGGCACACTTCCGCCCGGATCGTTATAAGCCCCAGCACGTCATCTGGCACAAACAGCGATTATGGGTATTGGGCATCGAATGTCTGGAGGTCTACGACGCCTCATTCAAATTAATCAAACAGGTCCACGATCCCTGGTTGGCGGGGGCGCATACGATTGCTCCCGATGGAAAGGGCCGGATGATTCTCTCCTGTTCGGGAAGCGACAGTGTCTTGCTTCTCGATGAAACGTCATACAAAATCGTCAAAGCCTTGCGCCTTCCCGAAGAAATTTACGGTTTCAATTACCCCCTCAAGCGAACCGATTCGGTCTACGACCATTTCATTCCCAACGACGGACAGCTCACCCACATCAATTGCGCCTGGCCGTGGAAAGACGGGATTCTGGTTTCAACCCTGATTCAGGGCGCAATCGGCTGGTTCGACGAAAAAGATCACTATCGGGAACTGACGCGCGGATTCGTCGGTTGTCATGGGGTTCGTCTCTCTCTGCAAGGCCAAATCTACTTCAGCGACAGCTGCACGGGTTTAATCACTTTCCTGACTCCGTCCAATACGATCGCCTGCCGCATTCAAACCGAGTCGGTCTGGCTCCACGACGCGCTTCAATTGAATGAAAACCTGTTCGCCGCCGCCGTCGCCGACCGCAACCGTGTTGAGATTATCGATAGGACGACACGAAAAATCGTATCCATCATACCCGGCGAGGACTTCGGCCAAGGCCCGATGTTCGTCTCCTACGGACAGTAAATAACCATCAGGGGAGCATCAATCAGGGGAGCATCAATCAGGGGAGCATCGGCTTCCAGCCGGTGCGTCAATCCCTTCGGTTCTCTTCATACAAAAACGGATACTCCTCCACGACTTCAACCAATCCGATTCCGAACGGATTATTCGGTCGAAATATTCCCGCTGCCAAATACGTAATGGGGTTCATTCTATCCTATTTGACACACCGGCTAGAAGCCGATGCTCCCCGCTCTATTCTCCTCTCCTGATTTGTGTACGGAGAGTAGCCCTCTGGGAGAGGGCTAGGGTGAGGGCGATAATGCAAAAACGTATCGATCACTCGATTCTTCACGAGGGTAACATTTCCCCTTTGCCGTTAGACCCTGACATTTCTGCTTTGCGGTAACAACAAAAATTCTGTTGGGTTGACACGCTCCTCCCCGCCGCTTAGACTTCTAGCGTCTGAATTCACATCTCTTAAGGACAATCGGGTGAACGGTTAATGGCCGATACATTCGCTTACGATCTCGTCTCATTCCTTCGCGTGATTTACCGCCGCCGGTGGTTCATCGTCAAAGGCACGGTCGGCGTGACTTTTCTGGTGGTCGTCGCCTCGCTGATCTGGCCGGAAACCTGGCGAGCCAACGCCCGCATACTGGTCTCCACGCCGAAATACAAGGAATCCCTGCGGCTGGTCCCCAAACAGTTCGATGTGCTCACCTATCAGTCGATCATGAGTTCGGACCGGAATTATCAGGAAATCATTGCCACGCTGAAATTTTATCGCGAATCGGTACAGAAACTCCATTCCGATCAAGCATACCGCGTTCGCATCACCTCGCATCTTCAGGTCCAGCCCAACGAACTCACGCCGTTCGAGTTGATCCAGCGTACCAATCTCGGCATCCTCACCGAATTTCTGGTTCCCGAAAAAAACAAAGACGATCAGGAATGGGCCAACCGAATTCAGTGGCTGGGGAATCTCTCCCAGGAAGAATTGCAGGCCGCTTACGAACTGGACGAAGACGCACTCGACGATCTCAGCGTTTTCGATCTGCGTAAAATGTTGAAACCCAGCGTGTCCAAGGTCAAGGAGACAAATCTCGAAACCGTTTACTCCAACCTGATCCAGGTCTCCGCCGAGTTCGACACCGCTCCCGGTGCCAAGATGGTCACCAACACTTGGCTCGATATTTTCATGGTGCGGGCGGAAGAGATCGTTCGCCGCAACATCACGAAACAAATCGATCACGTCCAGCGGCGGGCGGCGGCCTTCGAAATCGAGTTGGTCTCCGCCGAAACCCGGCTGACCGAGTTTAAGAATGCCTCCAACTTAGAGAATCTGCGGGCGGATGCGGCATCCAAACTGGTTCTGCTGACCGGCCTCACCCCCACTCGCCAACTCGCCGACCGGATGGACGAATCGTTCAGCCTCGACAACGAAGACCCGACGTTTATGAAAGAACGGTACGAATCGACGGATACGCTCTCTTTCACGATTACCCCTCAATTCGACAACGCTCTCCTGCGCCTTCGTTCGGATATGATGCAGGAAATCGCTTACCTGAAAACCGCCGCTTCGGCGGAAGGGGGAATCGATCCCGAAGCGAAAAAACAGTATCAAAATAAACTTGTCGATCGTGAAGCCGAACTCAAATCAGTGAACGAGCGCATCCGGGAGGTGACTGCGGCTTTATCCACCACGCTCAAAACGATTCGGAACGCCGAGTCGAAAATGGCGGGCTTGGAGCGGCATGTCTCAAGAGTAAGCAGTTCGCTGAATTCGCTGCGTCCCTTGCTCGACGAAGCCTCGCTGCTCGAAAGCCGAAGCGACGACACCCGCTACGCCGATGTCGGCTACGACAGCGCCATCCAGCCCGACAAACGCGTCTTCCCCAAACGCTCCCTGATGTCACTGGCCGGGATGATCCTGTCATTTGTGCTCTTCATCGGCCTCGCCTTTTTCATGGATATCTGGAGCGAAGTGACCCGTCCCGAAGACGAGACGGTTTAAAGATCGCGCGCCGTGAACGGCAAATGGCTGTTTCACGTCTGCGGTTTATCTCTCGCTGTTTTTTCCGCAGTACTCTCCTATTTTTCGTTTGGCATCGATCCCGCCGGATCGCCCCATGAGATCGCGGCCCTGCTATGGATCGTGGGAGGCATGGCGGTCTGTTATCTCGTCGCGAGTTTGGGTATCGCGCTTGGCCGTATCCGCGTCGGGATCGCCGGTGTGCTGGTCTGGGCGTTCGTGGCCCGCGCCTGCCTGTTTCCCAGCCTGCCCATTCTTGAAACCGATCCCAACCGTTATCTCTGGGATGGCTATGTTCTGGTTCACGGCGTCAATCCCTACCAGTTCGCCCCTCAAACGATTCTCGACCTTGAAACCGCCGGTTCCTTCACGGAAAACGAGAAGATCGAACTGGAAAAACTGCGCCGGTTGGCTGCAAGCGATCAGAGGGCGCAATCGATTCTCCTCGATATCAACAATCCCGAAGTGGTGACGGTCTATCCACCGTTCACGCAGATTCTTTTCGGTGTCACGGCGTGGTTCTGTCCGTTGTCGATTGTTGGATGGCGCTGCACGATTCTCATTTTCGACGCTTTGCTGATCGCCGCTCTGGTGATTCTTCTTCCCCGCATGAGGCGTAATCCCGCCCTTGTGATCTTCTACGCTTGGTCGCCGCTAGTTCTGAAAGAGTTCATCAACACCCTTCATTTCGACGTCATCGCGTTGAGCCTTCTTTTTCTAGGATTCACGTTCGCCCTCTCCTCACACGCCCACCGCTCGGCGGCCGCGTTCGCCTGCGCCGTCTGGACGAAGGTCTTCCCGTTGGCGGTCTTCCCGTTCTGGATGAAGCGGTTATCGAAAAAGGCGTGGATCACATTCATCCTGGCCGCCCTGTTTCTAACATTTCCATTTATGACAATCGGAAGCCGGGGGGCGAGTGGACTCGCGGTCTTCGCCCATCGCTGGGAAAGCAACAGCAGCCTCGTTTCGCTGCTGGAATGGATACTGACCGCTTCGGGTATTCCCGCCTGGGGGGAGGGTGAATCGATCTTCACCCTGCTGGGAACCAATTTCGATTTCGACGCGTTCTTCCTGGCGAAAGGTATCGCCTTCTTCGGTTTTGCCGCCATTTGGAGCCTATTCGTCTTTAAAGCCACAAGGCAGCACACGATTTCGGACGAACGCCGGATGGCATGGACGTTTTCGGTGATCGGGGCGCTGCTTCTTTGCAGCCCGGTCTGCAATCCCTGGTATGTCGCCTGGGTGACGCCGTTTCTCTGTTTTTACCCACGGACTGGCTGGCTCTATCTATCCATCGCCTGTTTGCTTCATTACACTGTCTATGCAACCGATCCCTGGGCCTATCCCTGGTGGAGCCGCCCGTTACAGTACGGCCCCGCGTTCCTGTTGCTGCTCTGGGAATTTCGTTTGAGTCCGTTCATCCGTTTTCGGAAAACGGACAGCATATAATATAAGTAAGTTTATTCACTGGATCGTGATCTTGCGGTAAGGCGCATCGAACGCCTCGTATGCCTTGGAGACTTGTCCCTGCTTGGCTCCCCCCCGGTGAATCCAGACGCGGAAATTCGCATCCACGCTTTCCTCGCCCGGCTTGAAGACACGGGTTGTCATTCCCGGCCAGCAAATTCCCTGAAAGCCGTAATGCCGCAGAAGCCAGATCGCGGGATAATCGGGATTCTGCCGGTCCTGGAAAACCGCCATACCCGACATCGTTTTTCGTCCGTCAAACCGTGCCGACAGGTCCGCCCAGGGAAACGATTGATGGAGCACATCTTTTTGCTGCAAGCCGGTGGATGTCGTGATGGTCGTCTCTTCGCGGGGGGCGTAACGTAAGTTGAAACCTCCGTAGCCTTTATTGGGTTCGCCCAGGATTTCAACCGTTTTGTCCAATGCTCGCCACTGAACGTTGACATCCAACGCCCGCCCCACATCACTACTCGTTCGGTAGACGGAATAATGAACGATCTCTTCCATCACCCGCGTATCGCCGATGTACCAGCCGCTCTGTGTCCCCAGCAGCGCGCAGACGGGGCCGGTCTCTTGATAGAGCCACTTCTCGAACCGGTACTGCATGGTGGTCAGCGCCCAATTGTTGTATTGCTTTTCCTCGATCCGAATCCGGGGCCATCCGAAATACAGCCCCCGATGGTGGTAGTGATCGCTGGGGTAGTCATCGGTCAGGATTTCTCCATCCAGCCCGTAAATGGGATGAATGTGGCAGGCGTGGTACTGCGGTTCCTTGACGTTGGGATTGGCGACAGGCGCGGAATTGTAGACAAACACCGGTCGATCCCGTTCGTACAAGGTGAGGGATTTTCCTTCTTTCTCCTCAAGCCGGAAAATCGGTTCGTTTCTCGTCTTGGATTCACGCGCAGTGAGGCGGACGGTTCCAGTACAGACCTCACTAATTGAAACCAATCATCCATCAAAAATCCCTAAGTTTCTA
>CAZSIZ010000304.1:0-7631 GCA_964606645.1 uncultured bacterium | reverse complement strand
TCAAGATGTCCAAAAAAATGGGTCGATTTAGGAGTGGATTTGCGAGGTCTGCATTCGGATCACTCAATCGGAAGTCTTCTCTGTTAAAGGCAAGGGCGAAGTGATCCGGCTTCGCGACGAAGTCGTCCCCATACTCAACCTTCAGAAAGTCGTTTCCGGCAATGGATCGATCGAAAATCCCGAACAATTTTACGTGGCCATTCTCCGCCACGGGGATGATTTCGCCGGATTGATCGTCGACCGGATGGTCAACGAGCAGGAGATCGTCATCAAATCGTTGAGCGGTGATGTTTCAGCGGCTCCCTACATCTCTGGCGCGTCGATTCTGGGGAACGGGCGCGTGATCCTGATTCTGGATACGCTCTCACTCGTCGAACAGACATTAGGTTCATCCAATTATTAAGATGGTTTATAACCAATGAATGAGAAAATTCGTGTTTTGGTGGTCGATGATTCGGCGTTGGCGAGAAAAATTCTTTCCGATATGCTGGACAGCCATCCGGAGATCGAGGTCGTCGGAACGGCGCAGGATGGAAGTTTCGTCATGCGGAAAATCGATTCCCTGCATCCAGATGTGATCACACTTGATGTTGAAATGCGCCAGACTGGCGGGTTGGAGATTCTGCCCGAAATCGTTCAGAAGCACAACCTGCCTGTGATCATGGTCAGCGCACATACGGAACGGGGCGCGGAAGCGACGTTCAAAGCGCTGGAACTGGGGGCCGTCGATTTCGTCACCAAACCCCAAGCCGGATCGATGGCCAGTCTGGCAGAAATCATGGAAGAACTCGCCCAGAAAATCGTGGCTGTCGCCCGAAGTAAAAGGCGCGTCAGACCTTCCCGGCCACAAACGCCAACAACGACTGGACCAAGACCGGCTGCGGCAGCGCCACGTCCAGCCTTCAAATCCATTTCATCACCCCTGCGAGCGCGGATGATCGCTCTCGGCGCATCCACCGGCGGTACAGAAGCGATCAAAGATGTGCTGGTCGAACTCCCCCCGACGATCCCCGGAATCGTCATCGTCCAGCACATGCCCGCCGGATTCACGAATACGTTATGCAAAATTCACGTCAAGGAAGCGGAAGATGGCGATGTCGTGCTTCCTGGAACCGCGTTGATCGCGCCGGGTAGCCACCATGTGGAGGTCTATCAGGTCGGAGCGCAACTCAAGGTTCGATTGCTGGAAACAGCGAAGGTGAACCGCCACCGCCCTTCGGTCGAGGTGCTGTTCAACTCGGTGGCCAAGACAATCGGGAAGAACGTCTTGGGCGTGATCCTCACCGGCATGGGCGCGGACGGCGCGGATGGATTGAAGACCATGCGGGATCGTGGCGCGTTGACCGTCGCTCAAGATGAAGATTCCTGCGTTGTCTTCGGAATGCCGAAAGAAGCGATCAAACGCGGCGGGGCGTGTCACGTGCTTCCTCTCGAACACATCGGTCATTTCCTGACCCAAACCACCAACAGCGCTTATTAATCGAATCATCCCACCTAAACTCATGGATACTACCGGTCAATCGGTAACGATCGACCCAGCAGTAGGAGTATTGGATTTCACACTAAGGACTCGAATCCTAAACATCCGGCTGTTTCGAAATAATTCAACCTCACATTATAGATTAGGGGAGTTTATAAATGCGGCGCGCGTTTTCGGAGAGGTAAAGCCGGGCCAGGGCGAGAGCGGCGTTATGAGTCATCATACGGGAATCGACTTTTTCCTGAAGCACCTGCGCCAGAATCGAGCGGCAGTATGCAAGCGAACCGGCGGCCATCTCGACAGATGTCGAATCGTGGCCGATGGTGACTTTCGTATCGGGAAGATAGCCGATCGCCGTCTCCATCAACTGTTTGAAATATGCCAAGTTCAAGACGGGCGACCAGCAGGTGTCGAGCGAAACGTTCGGATGCGACTTGGCGAGATAAGCGGATTCCTTGAGATACGGCCAGCAATGGAGCAGGACGAATTCGACGTGTGGGAATGCACGGATCAACGTTTTTAACGGCATCGGGTTGGAATGGGGCAGGTTGTGCGTGCCGGTGTGAATCTGGTGCGGCCAGCCCCGCTTTGCCGCCAGCTCGGTGCACTCGAACATGACGAAATTGCCGAAACGCAACCGTTGTTCGCGATCCGTCACCGGCTCGAAACGCACTTCGGAATCCTTGGGGCGGGTGAAATCAAGCGGGCGTGAGTAAGCCTGCAACTGCTTCGTTCCCTTGAAACCGGAGCGTTCGGCGAGATCAAAGCATTTCGCGAGAAATTCTCGGAATTCGTCGGCGGTTTTGGGATCGACACCTGTCTTATCGACGCAAAACTCCATCGCGCTCGTGCGATTCCAATAGAACGAACAATATTGATCGATGCGAAGCAAGGGGGCCATGAGTTCGCGTTCTTTGGGATTTTCCTGGCGGAAACCGAATTCGAGCTGCGTGGGGCGGAGAATCGTCTCGATACCGGTGATGCGGCATGCTTCCTCATACCATTGCATCAAGTTTCGGTAGCGGCGGTGAATTGTCTGATTGAGACGAATGACTTTATCGACGTCTGTCGTTTCACTATCGACGAACTCGCGGAACGGGGTTTCGTAAAGCGTCTCCAATCCTTCCGCCAGACAGGCGTACCAGCCCGTTGAGCGCAGCGCGGTCAGCATGGTTCGGATCGACGGCCACGCCTTGGCCGGGTTTTTTCGCCACCATTCGTTCAGGGATTGGCAGCCGTTTGTCCGCGCTTCGGCGTTACGGTCGACGGCCATAGCCCCCAGCCCCATGCCCGAATAGGGATCGAAAAGCACGTCAATCAGCGAAGCATCCTTCGGTTCGACACCCGCAACGAGATCGGCGGTGAATCCCGCCTTGCTATGGCCGATAGCGTCGATGGATCCCCAATGTTCGTGGCCGGATATGTTGGGGAGCGCGCGGATTTCCCTTTCGAGCGTGGAAGCCGCTCCCTTCGCCTGGGCCGGAAGCACACTCGCACCCAGACCCGCTCCAGCCGCCGTTATCGCCGTTCGCCGCGTCATTTTTTTCATAAGGCTGCTCCGTTCCCGTTCGTTCGACGTTTTCTTGATGGATAAATTTTGATAGAGTATTCAATATAGCACATTTGCCAAGGAGACCACTATGTATGTTGTTTGCGTAACCGTATTCGTGACGCCGGATCACACCCAGGATTTTATCGACGCCACGCTGGCCAACGCGCGCGGAACCCGGCAGGAACCGGGCAATCTTCGTTTCGACGTGCTGCAGGCGGCTGACGACGAGAACCGCTTTTTCCTCTACGAAGCCTACCGCACACCGGACGATTTTACGATCCATCAGCAGACGGAACATTACCTGACGTGGAAGGCCTCCGTGCAGGACTGGATGGCACAGAAGCGGCAAGGCGTGAAGCACAACAGCCTCTTTCCCGGCGATGGCGAGTGGTGAGTAAGGCAGTGAAGTGTCGTGTCGAGAATGTGCTGGATCGATGTTCAGCGCGTTCACCGGAGAATTGTATTACTCCGAAACCCCTATCCTATTTTTTGTTCTTGTTGATTTTGTTGAGAATGTCGCGTAGTTGTTCTATCTCATCCGGTTTCAACTTTCGGTTTTCGACCAGCGTGGCAAAGACGGGGACGGGGTCGTTCTGGAAATAGCGTTTAACGACAGTTCGCAGGGCGAGTTTTCGCGCCTGCTCCGGTTTCAGGGCTGGATGGAAAACGAAGGCTTTTCCCTGGCCGCTTTTGGTGTGCGTGACGGCCCCCTTGGCTTCCATGCGCTGCAGCAGGGTGATGACGGTGGAGTAGGCTGGGTCTTTGCCTTTGGGCATTCGCGATTGAACGTCTTTGGCGGTGGCGGGACCGAGTTTCCAGAGCACGCGCATGATTTCCAGTTCCGCACCGGATAGGTTGATAGATTTTTTCGTCACGATTCGTTTCTCCCGTTCGTCATGGATGATTACGGAGATCAGTATATCGTGCTCTGTAAATATTGTCAAGCGTAAATATTTACAATCTTAAATAATGAAATCTCGAATCCCGAATGGCTAAATAACTCGAACCTACTTTATCAACACAGGTTAGAAACAATCTTTTTTCTGATCTTTCTCTTGTACGTCAAACTAAAATCACCCATACTCAAAGTTGGAGCAAAAAGTTGCTCCAACACGATCTTGCATTGAATATAATCTGGGTATTAAGGATACTTGAAAATTAGTGGAGGAACCATGGAAGACAGACACTGTGTTTTGGTTTTTATTGCGATACTCGCCATTTTTTCTTCATTGAATACATCCCACGCTCAACCCGTCGAGCAGTCTCCCATCGCTGCCAGCCCGGAAGCCGTTGGCATTATCCCTCTAACCGGTGATGTCAATCTTTGGGCCGAAAACGGCGGCGGCAGTAATTGGTGGCGGCCGGATTGCGACACGCTCAGCAACGGTAACGCGATTGTACTGGGCGGTATGCGCAAAGTTCCTTATGCGTCGGGTGATTCCGAAGCCGAAAACACTCGCGACATGATCGCTGTTTTTTCACCCACCGGCGAATTGCTCGACCCCGCCCGTCCTGCGTTCTTCACCCATGCCACCGAACCGTGGGAAAACACGATCTGTCTGGCTCGTAACAGTGATAAATTTTACGGTCTCTGCTCGGATACGGTAGGCGGTCGTTCAGGCAACCGCTACGTGGTTCACACGATCGCAAATCCACACGTCTTTCCCGATGCCTTTCCCGGTTATGCCGAAGACTATCGAAACGATTATCACACGGCGATTCAGATTATTAACAACGATGGGACGCCGGAAACGAACCTGATAAACATTTACGGCGATTACCTGTCGGATAACGGTCTCTTGCGCGGTGGAATGGTTCGTTTCCTGTCCAATGGCAATGTCGTCGTCAATTATGAAGACCGCCAAACCAGTTCACGGAAATCAGAGGTCTATGGGAGAAACCGGCCAGGCCGTATCGTCGGTGCTGTCATTGTCGCTCCGGATGGAAGCATCGTAAAAGATAAGTTTGCGGTCAGCAGCGACAGCCGCAGCAATTCGTCAAACCGCTTCGGCTTAACCTCCGGCGACGGCTGGTTTGCGGTACGGTATGCCGATGCGACTACCGGCCCCACGATCGTTGCCTACGATAACGACGGCAGCGAACTCGGCGACGGTAACGGACGTTTATTTCCTGCTATCGATATTCCCGAACTTGGCGGCGACGGCGGCAACCGGGGCGATCCGAATGGACTCGAAGCGGTCGGCAACGTTTTATATATCACCCATCGAGGCATCGACCGGGCTGGCTATCTAACCACGATCGAGGTCGGCGAAACAGGATTATCGGTCATTAAAACCGTTCGTTTCACGGACCATCCCTTGAGCACGTTCGAACATAATGCCGATCTCGGTGTTGATTCAGCGGGGAATGTCATCGTGATATGGCAGGATCAGTCGTGGGAACGTTTTCAAACGGGACGATGGGAAGCCTTAGCAAGAATGTTCGACGCCAACCTCGAACCTCTCACCCCGTCATTCTGCCTGTTTGAAATCGGCAACAACACCGACGATGATCCGGTCGATCCCATCTTAGGCCCGGGGCGAACCAAGCAATGCCGAATCGCCATGAACGACGATATTATCATTGCCATCGCTCATACCAACAACGTGCCTTATGGTGATCCATCATCGATTGTCGACGAATATTTCACCTACACTTACATTGCACGGGTTCTAAAAAATCCAACCAAAACACCTGTCATAATCTGGGAGGTTTTTTAAAAGCAACATTATCAAAATGCAGGTCAAATCCAAAGTGTATTTCACCCGATGATTTATGGATGAAAATCATGTTTTTTAATACAAGCCGTTCGTTCAATCACACCAAACATATTATCATTGTTACTCTATTACTTTTCCAACTTCTCTGTTTATCAACACCCGTTGCCGCTCAAAACGCCGCATGGACTTCGTCAATCGAAACCGAGTTAACTTTCGACCGTTTTTCCGTTGAAGACGAAACGCGTCAGGATATTATTCGAACGGGAAAGTATATCACTCCGGTAGATAATGATCTTTCGCGGCTTCAGACCGTTTTTCAAGACGTCAATCAATACAGGCTGCATCTTGAATTTATGGCTGTCGAATTTCCCGAACGCTTTGCAGGACTGACCTCAGTTGAATACACCGGCTTGGTTTTAAAACGCGGTATCAGGCAGTATTTCGCTGGTTCCATCTTCAAGATTAAGACACGACAAAATGAAATGATTTACGGTTTCAACGTCGAGACCGATCCGGGCGAACCGATCGAACTCGCTGAGGTGATAGCGATATACAATCAATTGGCAGTTGCAATAACGCTGCGGCCTTTCGTTTATGCTCCCATCTCACTTAACGACATCGATCGCGCAGGCGATTGGAGCGTCAATGCTGCAATTCCGATCCATCTGCCCGATGGACAGAGTACAAACGATTACGACGTTTATTCCCCGGCAGTCAATTACGGCCGCGTCCGGCTGGTTACGCTTGAGGCTTTGAATGATCTTGTGATCGATGGCCGCATCGGCTGGCAGGATATCGTGGTGGTCGATTCTGCGCCATCCGACATTGAGACTGTTGTTGCCGGAATCGTAACCGGTTCGCAGCAGGGTGAACTTTCTCATGTCAATGTGCGCTCGCTTCGGCGTGGAACACCCAATGCGTTTATTAAAGACCCCCACAAAGTATTTGCGCCTTATGAAGGCCAACTGGTTAAAATCGATTTTGGGCTGGACGCTTATGACATTATTGCGCCTGTCGATTTGGCTGAAGCGGAAGCGTGGTGGGACGCGCACCGGCCTCGACTCGATCCGCTCTCTGAATCCGACGACGATTTTTCCGATCTGATCGCACTGCCGGATTTAGCGGTTATTGCCGACCACACACAAACCGTCACTCGACTGGGTGGAAAAACGGCTGGACTGGTTCAGCTCTATCGATTTCTCGATGACTTTTTCTTAGTGGACGGGTTCGGCATCCCATTTCACTATTACATTGAGTTCATGCGCTCGAATACAATCCCTGATTTTCGTGATCCCTCACAACTTATTACGTATGAAGATTACATTCACTTGCTCCTGGATGATGAAAATTTCCGCACCGACTCCGTTTACCGTTTTAAGATTCTCGATGATTTCAAAGATTACATGCGCGCGAATGGAAATATCGATCCCGTTCTGATCGATCGAATCATCAACAAGACCATCGATGTGTTTGGATCGCCGAACGTGAAAGTGCGTTTTCGCTCGTCCTCCAATGCCGAAGACGATATCGAGTTCAACGGAGCGGGTCTCTACGATTCAACCTCGGTCTGTCTGTTGGATACGCTTGACGGTGATGATTCGGGGCCTTCCCGTTGCGATCCTAGCAAAAACAACGAACGCACCATCGAACGTGGATTGAAAAAAGTCTGGGCCAGCCTGTGGAATCCCAAAGCCTTCGAAGAACGTGAGTTTTTTCAAATCGACCATAAAACAACTCGGATGGGAATATTGGTATCGCGTGCATTTCCCAACGAAGACGCCAACGGAGTGGCCTTTACCGGCGATCCCGTCGCAGGACACAAAGACTTTTATGTGATCAACGTTCAAAAGGGTGACGAAAGCGTCGTCCAGCCCGACAC
>CAZSIZ010000303.1:0-7666 GCA_964606645.1 uncultured bacterium | reverse complement strand
ATTTAGCACGTGTTTTTCTATCCCTTCAATGCACAGATTCTTGTGAGGAACCAATCAAAATAGACCGTGAATTCCCACTCACCCGAACTTGATGTATACTGAACGGGACAAGACCTAGCTGTTCGTGGTTAGATTCAGGGGAGAACGTCGAAATGGAATCCAGAGAGATTGTGCGCCGCACCATCGAGTTCGGCTCGCCGCCCCGCCTGCCGTTTTTTCAATGCGATGTCGAAGACGCGCCCGACGACGTGCTGGATATTCGCGAGATGGACCGCGCCGAGGCCGGCTGGTACTTCGATACGCCAGGCATGGATGACTGGGGCTGCCTCTGGGAAATCACCGAGGTCAAGAACATGGGCCAGGTCACCGGCCACCCGCTCTCGGACTGGTCCGCCCTCAACCGTTTCCAACCGCCCGATCCCCACAATCCCTTCTACTACGAACGTATCGGCCCAATCCTCGATAAGGCGAACGGCCGATACGTCGTCGAGACCTGCCATTTCAACCTGAACGAACGCCTGCACATGCTGCGTGGATTCGCGGCGACGATGGAAGATTTTTATCTCGAACCGGAACGGATCGAGCGATTGCTGGATATGATTCTCGAAAACCGCCTAGGGCATCTCGACGAGCTGTACCGCCGTTTCGGAGACCGTATCGACGCCGTATTTCTGACCGACGACTGGGGCACGCAGCAGGGCGTCTTCATCAGTCAGCCGCTATTCGATCGATTCTTCGCAACTCGTTACCGCACGCTCTTCGACGCGATCCACGAGCGGGGCTGGCACGTCATCCTGCACAGCTGTGGAAAAGTCAACGCCCTGGTCCCCTCGTTCATCGAGTTGGGGGTGGACGTGCTCAACTTGCAGCAACCGCGTGCCTACGGATTGGTCGAGTTCGGCGAGCGCTTCAAGGGCCAAGTCTGTTTTCTAACGACGGTCGATATCCAATCGACGCTGCCCCGCGGGATCGAAGCCGACGTTCGCGAGGAAGCCAACCTGCTCGTCAAACACTGGAGCACACCCGAAGGAGGCTTGATCATCTTCAACTACGGCGACCCCAGCGCCCTGGGCGTCCCCCCGAAAATAACCCCCATCATGTTCGACGAGTTCGTCAAACTGATGGATTACTGGCAGCAACCTTCATCCATCCCCTCAGAAGCAACACCCTAAGCTCGTCTGTGTTTTGAAAAATAGTTTTTTTTATTTGACGATTCGCTAGCAGTCCGTGGTAAAAGTCGCGCGAGGGTGTGCACGAGACATTTTGGTTGGATTCAAGGCGAAAAAGCGCAGGAAATATGGTTTATTTTCAAGATTTTTCAACGCAGAATCCAGCCAAAAGGGCCGTGCATCGCACCGTGGGACTTTTACCACGGGCTGCTAGGGATCAGCAGCTAGATCATGGATTATGAGAGGGTGATACATCCTACAAATTCAGGAGCGAATACCAAGGCTTTCTTCGAGCAACTGGCGTTTGTGAATCCGAGCGTAGAGGCCTTCTTGTTCGATTAACTGGTCGTGGGTTCCTTCCTCGACGATTTTTCCTTCATCTAACACAATAATCAGGTCAGCGTCTTTGACCGTGGAGATGCGATGGCTGATAATAATCGCCGAACGCTGGTGAATCGTCTCCTGGAGACCGCGCAGAATCGCCTCCTCGGTGTCGGTATCGACGCTGGAGAGGCTATCGTCGAAAATGAGGATGGGGCGGTTCAAAATCAGCGCGCGAGCGATCCCCGCCCGTTGCTTCTGGCCGCCGGACAGTGTGATCCCGCGTTCGCCGATTTCGGTCTCGTAACGTTCCGGCATGGCGTCCACGTCGCGGTCCAATTGCGCCAACCGTGACACGGCTTCAACACCATCAACGGAGACGCGGTCCTGATCCTCCATCCCAAAAAGAACGTTCGAGCGGATCGTGTCGGAAAACAGAAAGACCTCCTGCGAAACATAAGCAATGGATCGGCGTAGCGTGGCCAAAGGAATGTCGTTGATATCCCGCCCGTCGATCGATATCGTCCCGGGCGGCACGGGGTACAAATGTAAAAGCAGATTGACGAGGGTCGTTTTCCCGCACCCGGTCGGACCGACGATGGCGAGGGTTTTACCCGGCTCCACGCGGAAGGAAACGCCGTTCAGCACCGGGGGCGAGTTCTCCTCGTAAGCGAAGGTCAGATCGCGTACCTCGATCTCGCCGCTCACTTCTTCTCCTTCCTCGATTCCGGGCGGATCGGCGATCTCCGGCGGGGTGCAGAGGATCGTATGGATACGCCGCCAGGAAGCCGCCCCCCGGTGGATCACGTTGACGATCCAGCCCAGAGCGATGATCGGCCACATCAGCATTTGGTAGTAGATGGCGAACTGAACCAGCCCCCCCAGCGTCATTTGCCCGTGAATCACCCGCAACCCCCCCTGCCATAGAATCAGCACGGTCCCGATACCCCCGACGAATCGCAAAAAGGGAAACAGGCGGCCCCGAAGCTTGATCTGTTCGATATTCTTACGAACGTAGCGGTCGTTGATCGATTTGAAACGCTCGCTCTCGGCCGTTTCCTGGCAGTAGGCTTTGATGACGCGGATGCCGGAAAAATTCTCCTGAACCCGCGCGTTCATCTCGGAATAGATTTCCTGCGACTGGCGGTAGACTTTGTGAAGCTGGCGGGTGTTGAGATTGACGTACACCATCAGGATCGCGATGGGGACCATCAGGATGAGCGTCAAGGTCACGTCCAGCGTCATCATGGCATAGAACGCCAGCACGGTGAAAAGGCAGGTCTGGGCGGGATACATAATCCCCGGCCCGGCCAGCAGCCGCACCTGTTCGATGTCGCTGCTGAAGCGGGTCATCAGATCGCCGGTGGGAGTGCGGTGATAGAAAGCGGGAGTGAGACGCTGAATGTGCTGCATGAAATCATTACGCAGAGTCATCTCGAACTTCCGCGACGCACCGATAATCATCCAGCGCGCAATAAACAACATACACCCGGCGCTGCCCGCCAGCACTAGAATCATCCCGCACGCTTGAAGCAGTTCGGAACGTACCGCGCCGCGCTCCAGCCCATCGATCGCGTGTTTGACATAGACCGGCACGCTGACGGACAGAACACAAAAAACCATCATCGATGCGATTCCCAGCAGATTACGTACCGCAACCGACCGCAGATACCGCAGCAAGGCCGTCAACGGATTGGAATGATATATAAATGGGGATTCGTGCATATTCAGGTTATTGAGATTTCGTTCGTATCTACATACGTTTATTGGTCTTGTTCCATCAGTTCCATCAGTTTTTCGTATTGAGCGGCCCGCCCCAATCCGATCATGATATCACCTTCCGCAAACTGGTACGACGAGGAGGGATTTAGGCTCATTTTCTCTCCCGGTTTCCTGACCCCAAGAATCAGCACTTCGGTTTTGGACTTTATATGCGTTTCGCGTAGCATCTTCCCGATGAGTGGACAGTTCTCCTCTATCATGATTTCTTCCAGCATCAGGGGTTCGTCATCATTGGAAAAGAGCTGCGCTGCGTCGAGAAAATCCACGATGGAAGGCCGGATCGCCATCGTCGCCATCCGCATCCCCCCGATTCGTGACGGCATCACCACGCGGTTCGCCCCGGCGCTGTGCAGTTTCTTGCGTGAATGTTCGTCTTCACCCCGTGCGATAATGAAAAGGTTGGGATTGAGTTCGCGGGCGGAGAGGATCGTAAAAACATTCTCGGCGTCGCTGGGCACGCAAGTAATCAATCCCTTCGCTGCTTCGATGCAGCATTGAATCAGGTTTTCTTCCCGAGTCGTATCGCCGACCACATACAGTTCGATTTCATCCAGATATTCCTCCAACGCCTCTCGATCCTTGTCGATGACGACGAATTTGAGGTTGTGAGTTCGGAACTGCCGGATAATTTCCATCCCAACCCGGCCCAAGCCGCAGATGATGTAATGACCGTTGAGCGATTTGATCTCTTTCACTTTTTTTCTCTCTTTCACCGCTACACTCAATTGCCCCGCCACGATAAAGGCCAGCGCGTTCGCTCCGGCCCACGCCATCGTGAACAGCCCGATAACCGAAAAACAGGTAACCCACAATCGGCCGGCTGGCGTAACTGCCCGGATGTCACCAAATCCTGTTGTCGTAATCGTCTCGACGGCGAAGTAGATAGCGTCTACAACATTTTTAGGATTTGGAGAATTCGGATCGGTCGTCGAATCGGCTGTCGGTGCCTCTAAAAAGTAAAACCCAGTAGCGCCGGACAGCACCACCAGAACCACCAGGATCAGAGAAAAAAGAAATTGTCTGAGTGACGCGTTCTCGCTGGAAATCTGATTATTCATTAGGAACTCTACTCGAAAACCATTCTCATCGATTCGTTCGATTCGGCGTTCTGAAAGCCGTTCGACTCCATTGTCCACTATCTTCGAGGATTTCTTTTCATCACGATCCGGTAAAAAGTCAAACCTTGCAGACGAAACGGTAAGATATAGGTATTCATAAGTCAATCTTTATACAATTATCTTGAGATTACTGAAAGTGTTTTCGACTTGTTACCGTTTCGTTTTGATTGTAAAACATTTCAGGCGGCGAACAATGGGCGTAATGGCGAATGTCATTCATTCGGACTACCGCGCTATAAATAGCGAGGGGCCGCCGATGTGAACCGGCAGCCCCTACGACGCCTCTGAGGGCGTTTTTCTGGAGACTTTTAACTCTCGGTCCTACCCCTCTTCCCTTGAAACACACGTGGAATCAAGGGGGCGAATAGCACACGGGTCATGGTTTCACAACCAAATCTCCCCAGTTGGGCAAATGCGTTTGCCCTCCCTTTATAAGGCCTCCGGTTTCGTTCGATCGAACATCCTTCTGTGCCCTATGTATTTACTTTTATCAGAACCGGTGGCACTTGTCAATCATTTTTTTCTTGAAATGTGATTTTTTTTCTGCCATTGAATGATCGAGAATAGAATGCTTCATTCACGAATCCCGATATCCTCGATCCACTAGCGATCGCCCGGTTGTATGAAATGTCGGCTGGGCGGTATGAATATGCTTTTCTACTACAAATAGAGTCGAGAGTGTGAGGGGCAAAAACGCCGATCGGCCTGATTTATTTTCAACAAACGGGGAGGCAAAATGTGAAAGAGGAATCTCCGGTTTTTGCAAAAAATCCCGAATACGCGGAATCGCTTATGGCAATCGTTGCTTCAGCCCGGCAACGGTCATAAAATCGATACGGTCCACCTTCTCCCAGGGGACGAAGCGGCAATCGACGATAAACGGCTTCATGGTCATGGGATACACGTCGAAAATTTCCGTTTCGTGCCGGTAGAGAGGCGTTTTCTGGGATTGGCTGTAATAGGTGATGGAAACAGACAGACGGCGGTAGCCCATTTGGGTCTGATTGACGAGATACCCGCGCAGATAACGGTAGGAGGGCGACCAGAAATGCCCACGGGGTGAATACCGCTCCACATGGCTTGTCTGGGCGGGAGGCTTGGATGTGAGCGCGATACGCCGACCAAGAATATCCACGGTTTGGGTCGGCGAAAGCACTGTCGGCGCTCCCGCTGGGATGAGAACGGTCTGATTCTTCTCGATTCGTGTCACAAACCAGTTGGGAATCTTGCGCTCGAAACCGGATCGGTCAATGATAAAGCGGGAGTTTTCTTCCCCCTTGATCGTTCCCAGAAAGATTTCACCCGTAAACAGAGTAATCCGGTCCTCTCCAAAACCAGTGGAGGGAGCCAGAAACAGGATAGAATAGAGAATCAGTTTCATCAATTCAGGGTTTAGGGTTCAGGGTATAGGGTTTAGTCCCTTATTAAGGTTATAAAATAATAATCTAAAATTTGACTAAAGACTGATAACTGACGACTCAAAAAAGCATATCATTTATTCAATAACTTTATTTTAGACCCTAAACCCTATACCCTAACCCCTGGTTATTATCGGACGCATTGGATGAAAATGTTAACATACTCTTTCAGAAAAATCATTTTATTTTGTGGATTACTAATCGCGCTGATCGTTCTCTTGCATGTCAACCGGCACGCCGGGGCTGTACCGGTCGGCGGGAAAACGTTTCTAATTCAGGAAAAAGGGGGCAGAATCACTGGCATCTCCCTTTCGTCCGATTGGATTCCTTCACCGGCGGTGACGGTGCGCCCTTCGTTGGAAACCATGGAACCAGTGATCGATTTAGAGGCCAATCCACAAGGCGGTTATCAGTTATTCTCGAATGGTAAAATCCTTCCGATCGGAATCGCCAAACTCCCGTATGCGGCCTGGGCCTCCATCGCGAATGCAGGTGGTTTCGCCATGGCCGAGCGATCGCTCGGTGGATGGATCGCGGCAGGGACCTATTTGAAAACCATCGGACGCCCTCCCCAATTGATATTCCCTTCATTCGAAGACAATGGATTCATCACGGATATCGAATTCGACGCCAGCCAGCCCCGGTTGGCGGTCGTCAGCGAAGACGGGACCATTGCCGTTTGCACGAGCAAGGAAGTGATTCGTTTCGATCCCCCCCCTCTCAACGACGATCTCGCGATCGATCTGGAGATTTCGCCAGACGGTTTTTACATCCTGACCCGGAAAGGAAAAATCTATCACCGCACCCGCTCCACCGTTTCCGAGTATCCAGGCGTGCCGGATTTAGCCGATCTGGCGGTGGATATGGAATTGTCTCCATACAATCCAGCTGCATTTTACATCCTGGATGTGTTCGGCGTGATCCATGCCTGCGGTGAGACGCCGCGAATCGACCGAACACCACTCAACCGCCCCAATGCCGTGGATCTGGAAATCATCACTCGAAACACCGCTCCGGAGTGGTATCCCCCAGGCCGTCATACGGCGGTTCGGCTGCAACCGGAATTACTTCGCATCGATCCAGAAGGACCGCCGAAACATTTCTCGATTGAAATCGAAAAAGCCGAGCAGCTGACGAGTTTCGTCACCCAAATCCGCTATGATCCCAATCGCCTGACGATTCAACCCGACCGCTCGGGATCGTGGTGGGGTGAATCGATGCTGGACGCCAAAGTTCTCCCGATCCCCGATTCGGATCGAACTATATTGACGCTGCAGGGAAACCGAGCCTTTTTGCCCTTCGAAGGCCTTTCCGGCGGTGGGGAATTGGTGCGGTTGACGGCGAATCCGGCCCAAAAGGTCGAAAGCACATCGACAACGATCGAATTGCTTGATTTCTACTTTCGCGACGCGTCTCATTTAAACATCGAGCATCCCGCCCGGATCGTTCATTCCTGCACGGTGGTCATCCAGCCGATTCACCCCAAAGTCGATTTTTCCTGGTATACGCAAGATTCATCGATCGCCGGGGAAATTAAGTCGGTTAAACCGGGCGAAATCGTTCAAGCCGGAATACTCATTGAAAACGGCAGTCGGCTTCGTGAAGTGACATTCGACTTCCAATTTCCGCGTAACATGTTGCGATTGTTAGGGATGACGCCTGGAGCGGTGTGGCATCCGGAGGCCGTGATCTGGCCGCATTTCGCCGTTCCCAGCGAAGCCAATCTGAAAGGCGGACTCACCGGCCAGGCAATCAAGGCCGAACAACCCGGAGCCTGTAAAGACGAAAGAGATATGTTCGTCACCCTCTTTTTTGCCGTAACCGCCCAGGGAAAAGGGGGAATTCAACTGACGAATCT
>CAZSIZ010000302.1:0-7672 GCA_964606645.1 uncultured bacterium | reverse complement strand
TAGAAACTTAGGGATTTTTGATGGATGATTGGTTTCAATTAGTGAGGTCTGTTATTGCTATTGTGGTATTCTTATAGACAAGTGAAGGAAGAAGAAAAGACCATGAATGTGTCTCTCACTCCAGAACTGGAGAAAATCGTTCAGGATAAGGTTTTATCGGGAATTTATAATTCCCCAAGCGAGGTGGTCCGCGAAGCCCTTCGGCTTCTGGTTGAACGCGACCGGTTACGCCAAACCCAGGATGAAGAACTGCGGCAAAAGATCGCGGTAGGTGTTGAGCAACTCGAAAACGATCGATCCCACACCATCACTGAAAATTCGATCGGCCCGTTCTTTGAATCGCTCAAGGCAAACGGAAAAACTCAATTGAATGAACGGGACAGGGAACGCGTGTGAGAGAAATTCGTATCTCCAACGCGGCGAGAACCGATCTCGAAGAGATATGGACGTTCATCGCCCAAGACAACCCCGCCACTGCTGACCGGTTCCTTGATAACATAAGTGATAAATTTCTTCTACTGCTTCAATTTCCAGATATGGGACGTCTCCGAGAGGAACTTTACCCTTCATTGCACAGAAGCCAAGTAGGGTGGGTCACGTTTTTTGACCCACCATCATACAACAAAGGTTTTTGCTTCAGAAAGAAATATTAACAACAAAACACCGATTTTCAAAACTCACGCTTTAGCCGCGTCCCCCCTTCCGGTATACTGTCCTAAACCGGCAGAGCCGGAACCAAAGAGGGTTGTCAGTTGTTTTGTGGTGCGGGCTTCCAGCCTGCAATATTTCTTAAAGAAGCAGGCTGGAAGCCTGCACCACAATTTTATGACCGTTATGCGATCAATTTAACTGTTAAGGGACTAAATCCAGGATAAGGAACCGCGAATCGTGAACTCAAAAAAACTGTCGGTCGTTATTCCCGCCTATAACGAAGAGGGAGCCATCGCCGAAGTCGTGGAAGGCGTCCAGGCCGCCCTGAATGACATCGATCGCGAAATCATCGTCGTGGACGATTGTTCGTCGGACCGCACGGCGGAAAAAGCCAAGAACGCCGGGGCAACAGTCGTCTCCCACCACGCCAACCGGGGATACGGGGCCGCATTGAAAACGGGGATTCGCAAAGCAACGCATGAATGGATCGCCATTCTCGACGCGGACGGTCAACACGATCCCGCCGATCTCCTCCGCCTGCTCGAAGCCTTGGAGGGCGATTACGATTCGGTCATCGGTGCGCGCGACCCGAACTCGTTCCAATACACCTCCCGGATGCCAGGCAAAGCGTTTCTCCAGTGGTTTTCCGGGATTCTTGTCGGGGAAAAACCTGCCGACCTCAATTCGGGGCTTCGGCTGTTCAAAAAAAAAGACGTTCTGAATTATTTCCCTATCCTCCCCAATAAGTTTTCCTTCACCACAACCCTGACCCTGGCCATGCTGAAAGACGCCTACGAAATCGGAACGATTCCCATCCAAACCGAATCCCGCCAAGGACGCCCCAGCACCGTTTCCATCAAAGACGGGCTGCGAACCTTGATCCTCATCATGCGGGTCGCGATGTTATTCAATCCACTCAAAATTTTCATTCCCGTGAGTGCGGCGCTTGTCGGCCTGGGATGCCTCTACGGCGTCACGAACATCGTGCTGGTCGAATGGAACATCCCATCCGGTGCGGAGTTGCTGGTCATTTCGGGATTGATCGTTTTCTTTTTTGGCGTGCTGGCCGATCAAATGGCCTCCATACGCCGCGGAGGATAACGTGCAAAGGAGTTAATCCCTTATCAGTAAAATTGAACGCAAAACAGTCATAAAACAACTGACAACCCTGTTTGGTTCCGGCTATGCCGGTTTAGCAGTCCGTGGTAAAAGTCGCGCGAGGGCGTGCGCGAGTCATTTTGGTTGGATTCAAGGCGAAAAATTGCAGGAAATATGGTTTATTTTCAAGATTTTTCAACGCAGAATCTAGCCAAAAGGGCCGCGCATCGCACCGTGGGACTTTTACCACGGGCTGTTAGGGGTTGGGAGTTAATCTGTCACAGTATTAGATCGTTTAAAAAACGTAATAAACGCGCGCATTGTTAGCAATTGCGCTAACGCGGCTTGTGAAACAGCGGTTCGAGTCGGCTGCGGTTCGCTTTCGGTAGCGGACGGTAGGGAACGATCACGCGGACGGATGAGCTTGCGCCGGGCACAAACGTTTGCTGAAACCGGGTATAACCGAGAATACTATTCTCGGTCAAGTCTTTATACGAATGGCCGGTACGCCGCACCCAGGTTTCACGCTTCCACCCCCGGCCCTCCGATGCACTGTACACGATCCGATCGCCACACAAGAAGTCCGTTCCCTGAAACAACCACACCGATGCCGGATTCCAAGTTGGAATCCGTAATCGTTTGCTGAGTTTGGCAGGCTTAGCCGTTTCCAATAAAAAACCCTCTGTCGAAACATCCGGCATCCCGGCTGGAGCGCACCGCCAGGCCACCCAATAATTGGCCGCCGCATTCGATTTCGAAACGTTGGTCACGGTAACGTCCAGGACACCGGTTTTGAGTGCGGACGTAGAGCGTCCGATCGTGGATTGACTGAAGCGGAAATCGTACCGGCAGCCGTTTTCCTGCGTGCTGCACGAAATCGACTGGGACGCGGAAGGCAGCCACATCGCCGGGGCGATCGCCCGTGGCTCAAGGCCGATAGAAGGCAGCAATTCGCCTTCGGTTCCACGCAATGCCGAGTTCAGCGTCACGACCATTCCCACGGAAACGCTCTCTTGCTGAACGGCACTTATCACGTCGAGGGGGAAAAGAACCATGCGGGCAATTGCGGAATGATTGGCGAAAAGAAGGGTAAAAAGAACGATCCCCGGATACGCGCTCAAACGCCCCAGGGATAATCGTGCCTTCCAATTCGGACTATTTTTCAATGTTCCCAGCATGGCTGGCCCCGCTGGAGAATGGATTCGATCGGTTCTAGAGAAACCGCGTTATGCGTCCTCTTTGATCACCCATACTTTGAGTTGAGCGGACATATCGGCCGAAAGCCGAACGGGAATCGTGTAAATACCGAGTGCCCGGATCGGTTCGTCCAGATGGATTTTACGGCGGTCGACTTCGTATCCTTTTTTCGCCAGTTCCTCGGCGATGCTGCGGGTTGTGACACTCCCGAACACACGGTCTTCTTCACCCACGCGAACGGGGATACGCACTTCGATCTCGGATAGACGGTTGGCCAAATCCTGTTCGGATTTAATCCGTTGTTTACGCCGATCCTGAATCTGCCGCATTCGATGATCGACATGCGCGGCGTTCGTACTGGCGGCGGATAATGCCAATCCTTTGGGAATCAAATAGTTTCGGGCGTATCCGCCTTTGACTTTGACCACATCGCCTTCACTGCCCAAATTCGGCATTTCTTCGGTGAGGATAACTTGCATCGTGCCCATGATACGCTAGGCTCTCCTTTATCAAGAAAAAAAATAACGTCTCCACGATGACGAACAACGGGAGAACGGTCCGGTTTTATCGATATTGATGGCACAAAGGTATTATTTTTGCTTCGTTTACGCCTTTTGGCAAGGGCTGCGCGCCGTTGAAATAAAACCTCATTCTCATCCACGCTTTTCATTTTTGGGATAAATCGGCTATGATTGAATCGAGGAGAGGCGATCGATCCACTAGACAAAACCAGGCCAAAACGAAACGGCAAAAAGTCGAAAACACTTTCAGTGACCACAAAATATAGTATGAAGATTCACCTATGAATACCCATATCTTGCCGTTTCGTCTGCAAGGTCTGACTTTTCTCCGGATCGTGAATCGATAATTCCGATGAGTGAAGAAACCAGCCAAACAGCCCATTGCTATTTCCATTCGCAAAAGGAAGCGGGGCAGACCTGCCGTCTGTGCCATAAAGCGATTTGCAAAGCATGTACGATCCCGGTCGAGGGAGAACCGTTCTGTCAGATATGCTGGGAACAGTTCACCATCCCGTCGGCGTCCTCCCTGTCCGAAGACCGCAAGGAAGGATCGATCCCCTGGCAACAATGGAGGGAGTTGGGTGTAACGAAAGCGTTTTGGAACACCGCCGGACAAGTCGTCTTTCAGCCGGGACTCTTTTTCTCGAAACTGTCGAATCGGCCCGAACCCGGCCCGCGCGCCATTTTGAACCTGGCCGCACCTTTACTCTTCGCGGCGATCTGTGTCATTCTGTTCTGGTTTCCCATGAATGTTTTTTACATCAAATATATCTTTCCACCGATTCTCGAAAGTTTTTCTCAGGAAATCGCCGAACAACCCGCCGCTGAATCCCATCGCTCTACGCTGGAATTATCCCAGACACTGAGTGAAAAACTGAATACCATTTCGTTTTACGAGATTATGTACATGCCGGTTAATTTCCTGATATCCTATATCATTCTCTCATCGCTCCTCCAGCAGGCGTTGATATTCTTGTTTCACGGACGGGCGGGGTACGAAGCAACGTTTCAAATCCGGTGTTACGCGATGGTCGTTCAGTGTTTATGGCTGATCCCTTTTCTGGGAATTTTTTTGGCGGAGATCGGTTCGCTGCTGCTTTGCACCAGGGGTTTTCAGGTCGCGCAGAACCTGCCGCTGCCTAAAGCGCTTTTCGTAGCGGCCGTTCCTGCGATGATGTCGTTTCTATTTTTACCCCTATTTTTTAGTTAATTTCAACGATAAGACATTCCGCTTAGGATACGAAATTCGATGGGACTGAAAGTTTTCTTAGGAAACGGACCTTGGTCCAAACCGTGTTATTACGGGGTGCGGGCGGGATCGCGCTGGCCTCATTTAGAAGAAGAGGGAAACCGCTATCTTCCTTTTCCTTTCTACTTGGCCTACGCCACCGCCATCCTGGAACGCGGCGGGTATGAATGCCTGCTGATCGACGGCATCGGCGAACGCATCAGCGAGGACGACTATATCCAGCGCGCGATCGAATTCAAACCGGATGTGACGATTCTGGAAGCCTCCGCGCCCTCGCTGCCGGAAGACTTTCGTCAAGCTCAAAAAATCAAAGACGCCTGCCCCCAGACCAGGATCGTCTTTTGCGGGATTCATCTGGATATGTACCGCCCCGGTTTTCTGGACGAGAATCCAATCGTGGATTTCGTCATGAAGGGCGAATACGACTTGCTGGCGCTGCCGCTAATCGAAGCCATCGAATCCAGCGGCGATCTCTCGACCGTTCCCAATCTCGTCTACCGGGACGAATCAGGAACCTCCCGCGAAACGAAAACAGAACCGGCGGCCGCCGATCTTGATTCCATCCCCTGGCCCGCACGGCATCATCTCCCCATGAAGAACTACTGGGATCAGCCCGGCGGTATCCCGGAACCCAGTTTGCAGATGTGGGCCAGCCGGGGGTGTCCCTACACATGCATTTTCTGCGCTTGGCCGCAGATCATGTACGGCAATAACCGCTACCGAACTCGAAATCCGGTGGATGTCGTTGATGAGATTGAGGCGATGGTGAAGGAATACGGTTTCCGCTCGTTCTATTTCGATGACGACACGTTCAATATCGGAAAACAACGAATCCTGGCGCTGTGTGAAGAGATCGAACGCCGTGAGTTAAACTTGCCCTGGGCGGCGATGGCCCGCGCCGACACGACCGACCGTGAAACCCTGAAAGCCATGAGAGACGCCGGACTGGTAGGGATCAAATACGGCGTCGAGTCCGGTTCACAGCAACTGGTCGACACCGCCCAAAAGAATCTCGATCTGGAGAAAGTCGAAGAGATGGTCTGCGTCACCCGCGAGTTGGGGATCAACCAGCACCTGACGTTCAGTTTCGGCCTTCCCGGCGAGACGTGGGAGACGGTACGGAAAACCATCGACTTCGCTAAACGGCTCAATCCAGAAACGGTTCAATTCTCCATCATGACCCCGTTTCCCGGATCGTCGTTTTACCATATCCTGGAACGGGACGGCAAACTGCTTTCCAGGGACTGGTCGAAGTACGACGGCGGAACAACCTCCGTCATCCGCACGGACGCCCTGGACGGCCCCGATCTCGAAAAGGCCCTGCATAAGGCGTATACCGAATGGGACCGTCACAAACTGCTTCGCCCCCTGACGGATTTCCGCCAGCTCAAACGTCTGCTGAAGCAACCCAAACAGAGCTGGCACACGTTCAAGTTCCTGGCCAAACGCTACCTGCGGCGTCGGTTGCAACCAAATCCCTGAGATCGGTTAATCCTAAAAAGAATATTGAAAAAAAACCATGAATACACGAAATTTTCTTCTTTACTTGAAAGCCCTGATCTGGTCGGTCTTCGTTTCGTATACCGGTTCGACGGTTGCGGCGATCGTCCAATGCCTGCGCGACGGGACGATTCCCGAATACCCCGAATTCATAGATTCCCATTTGGGTGACAGTCTGCGCTTCATTCTCGAATCGCTTCCTCGCCAGGAAGACCGTGAACTGATCGCGTGCGGTCTGGAGAAAGTCAAGCAAAGCCAACCCTCCATCATTTACCGGAACATGGTGATCGAAGTCGGTCATTACGTCACGACGCGCGAAGCGATGGGGGATGTGCCCGCCGACTGTCCCGGAGTGATCTATTGCCTGGAAGCGTCCACTATTTCGGTTCTCTTCCGAAAACCGGACGGAACGTTGGTGGACCGGAAGGTGCATCCATTCCAGGTGATGCCGGTTTATACCTTGACGATCCCTGAATCCTCAACGTAAGATCGACTTATTCGGAACGAAACCGGACTTTCCAATTCATATCTCAGGAGGCGAGAAAGCGATGAAATTCGCGATTTGTAACGAGACCTTTCAAAACCAGTCATTCCGGGACGCCTGCGAGTGCGCCGCCAAATACGGATACGATGGCGTCGAAATCGCCCCTTTTACATTCGAGAAATCCGTCACGGAAATCTCCGCCCAGGAGCGTGAGGAAATTAAGAAAACTGCCGTGGATAATGGTTTAGATGTCGTCGGGATTCACTGGTGTCTCCTCGAACCGAAAGGACTGGGTCGGAAACTGAATATCAACTGCGCCGACGATTCCACCCGCGCGTTCACCATCGGCTACTACCAGGAACTGATGCGTTTCTGCGCGGATGTGGGCGGCAACGTTATGGTCCACGGCTCACCCAAGCAGCGAAACTGGGAACCCACGGATTTCTATCAGGACGTTTTCAATCGTTCGGTCGAATTCTTCAAGGCGTGCATGAATACGGCCAGTGAGTACGGTGTCACCGTCTGCTTCGAGCCGCTGACTCATACCGAAACGAACTTCATTAACTGCGCCCGCGACGCCCAGGTGCTCATCGACGCCGTCGATCATCCCAACTTCAAACTCCATCTGGACGCGAAGGCGATGTGCGGCGGTGAATACGATCCCCCGGCGGACGTGATCCGTAACTATAAACACGTCATTAGACACTTCCACGCCAACGACCGCAACCTGAAAGGCCCTGGAACCGGCGATGTCGATTTCGTTCCCATCGCTGCCGCCCTGAAAGAAATCGACTATCAGGGATACGTCTCCGTGGAGGTTTTCGACTACACACCCGATGCGGAAACAATTACACGCGAGAGTATGGCCTATCTGAAAAAAGTTTTTTAACAGCAGGGATCAGAAGTAGGGTGGGCTTAAAGCGAACAGGCTGTGTCACAATACGGATTACAGAATTATATATTAATATTCCG
>CAZSIZ010000301.1:0-7680 GCA_964606645.1 uncultured bacterium | reverse complement strand
GACGGGTCACACCGGGTGACTCCGGGTGGGTCAGACTAGCCCGGCGGCTGACAGGTACTGCGTGCGGGCTTACGGCAGCGATACAAAACACCAGATCGCATTAAGCGGGGCCTTCTTCTTCGACGCCGAACCGTACCGCCCGCCCGCTCCCGTTCCCGCCACGATTCACGCCCGCATCGTCGATGCGGATTCAGGAAAAGCGCTTGCGGGAAGGTTAACGGAAATGACTTATTCAGGACCGGTGGCGAGGGAAGGCAGGCGTCACGATTTAGCGACGGGTGAAGGAACAATCAACGTGCCGGGCACGGTTCGGATTCGAGCCGAGGCCGCCGGTTACAGCCCCCTGACGTTAAGCCCCATCTACGACAATCCCGAATTGACCGAAACCATCACCCAAATGTCAGACCAGGAACTTCTCTCCTGGGACACATTCGAGAAAATCCGCTGGCAACTGGGAAAGATCGAGTTGACGTTTAGGATGAAGAAATAATTCCGTTCAACCTAACTCTGAAGAACCAAAACCTAACTGAGTTTAAGGATTGTTGGTTTAATAAAGTTATTGTGAATTCGATACGCTTTAGGATTATCACCCTCACCCTAGCCCTCTCCCAGAGGGAGAGGGGATTTGGATGCTTGGTAAAATTTGTTATTGTTTTGCGTTCAGTTCCGGTATTTCAAGATCGCGCTTTCCTCGAAAACCGCATGTTTGATCACGGTTCGCTCATCGGTCGTATAGATAATATGGATTTTCCCGTCCCGTGTTTGAATGGCGTAAGGGTAAGCGAATGTGTTATCTCCCGATTGGATATCCCGGCGATAGGGATAACTTTTATCGTTGTCCGTCGATATCGCCACGGTTAAAGGCGTTCGGTCGTTCATATTGTTGTTGTACACCAGTAGGAGATGGCCGTTTTGAAGGCGGATAAAATCGACGGCGGAATTCGGATTGGGAAAACTGGTCTCGGTCGCACCGCTCCACGTCCATCCCCCATCGTGTGATTCGGATCGAAGAAGATAGCCGTGATCGGTCGGCTCGTAGTTCCCCCCGCGGCGCAGATAGCAAACCAGATCGTTGTCGTTCAATTGAGCGGCTTGCGCTTGCAGATTGCCCATCGAAGAGCGAATCAGATTCGTTCGTTTCCACGTTTTGTTTTTTGGATGGTATCGCAGAAAAAAGGACGACGTGCTGGGTGCGCTGAGCTCTCGGTCCGCGCCGGTTTCGAGATAGAGTGGAAGCAGATAGTCTCCATCGTTGAGGACGATCGGTTGTCCCCGCACCATCGTTCCTTCCTCGAAAGTCAGCATGAACGAATCCGACCAGGTTTTCGCACCGTCTTTCGATATTTTACCTTTCACGCGGGCACTCGACCACGTCTCGCCATAGCGATTGACGTAGAACAGCCAAACTACCCCGTCGGGAGCCTGCCAGACAACCGGATTCCCTTCCGAAAGGTCGGGCGTGTCCGCGATGATCCGGGGCGCACTCCACGCGGATTCCCCGGCTTTAAGCCTGGCTCCATAGACAGCGGTGTCGGTTCCGTATTCTCCCGAACCGCCGTAATAAGCGAGATAGAGATCGCCGTTATCGAGTTCGGTAATAGAAGCCGGATGTTTATAGGGGCCGGGATGTTCCGGCCCGAAAATACGAGTGACCTCGATCGCCTGGCTGAACGCCATGCCGGATATCGCCAAAAGAACGAATAAGGTTGTTACTGCTTTTTTCATCATTCACCTCGGTTAAAAAAATGTCGGTTTCATCTTAGTTCCCACGGTGCCCAGTGGTTTTCCAAACGGGCACGGCGGCCAAAACGCAACGGAGGCCGCCCCAACTCGAATGCGCCCAAATCCGGTGCACTACCCGAAAAATTATCGTTAAATCCGGGAAGGGGGATTCCCGCATCGATAACCGGATTGGGAACGGTCACGACTGGATCGGTGATAGAGACGGTTTTCCCGCCGATCTCGAATCGAACTTTTCCCCACTGGATTTTAGTCGTCGTTGAAGCGGGATAGAACTCCAGCGCGTACGAATGGATAAAAGCGGGTTTCCCCCGCAACCCATGCCTCTCTTTCGCCGCGCCCCTATCCATCCCCGTAAATAAATCGTAGTCGAAATCGCCTGGTGGATCGGCGGCGCGTGACGACGTCAAACGACCGGGGCAGTCGAAGATATTGTTCCGCGTCACGGTATTGGGATTGATGTGTCCGCTGAAGACGTGAAAGGCTCCTTCCGGCTGCAGGGCGGTGTTATGGAAAACGAAGCGGCGTCCTCCGCCGAATTCATCCCGTTCGCCCACTTTAATCATGCTCCCGCCGAGTGGATTTTTTTGTGTACGGCGACTTTTCCCGAAGACGTTGCGAAAGATATAAATCGGCCCTTTCGAGGTGCAGGCGATGGCGATGTGCTGAAACGTATTCTCGATATAGTTGCCCCAGATACGCACGTTCATGTTCGCGCCTTCACTCTCGATGGCGTCGTCCCAGACATTCGTAATGATGTTTCCGTAAATATCCGAGTCGCGGTTAGGGCTGCCTTCGAAACTGAAATTGGAACCGCCGCCGATCGCGTCGTTGAACCCGTGGTCTTCGGTGGAACGAATTTCGTTGAATCGGATCACATTGCCGCCGCTAGAATTAATCAGCGTGACGGCCTGCGGTCCTGCCGGATGCCCTGTATCCCAATCGTTAGATGCGCCACGGGGATCTTCGATCAGATTGCGTTGAATCGTCAAATTTCCCGCGCCCCGCCTAGCGTAAACCGCGCTGTCTGTGTTGCCTTCATTGCCGTACGTGCGCGGTCCGCCAATTCGGCCCCAGAAGGTGATCCGGCAATCTTCGACGACGATATCGTGCCGCTTATCCCGAACGAGAATCCCGTTCCGGGCCGCGTTCCTGAGTTCCAATCCACGGATGATGACATAATCCGCATCGACGACGACATTGTTTTCCAACGTGTTCATCACGTCGATCGTGGTCTTTCCGTCCGGTGGCGGGGCGATTAAATGATACGCGTCCGGACGGCCCGATTCGGCGATCGTCACCGTTTCGTTCAGCACACCGTTTTCTAAATACGTCGTTTTTCCAATCGGGAAGCGGTCGCTTTTCGTTCGTGTTTTCAGCGTGACTGATTGAGTGTCGCTATCCAGCCGAATCTCATACTCCGTATCGGGAGACAGCCCGACCAAACTGCCCCGGTGTTCGCCGTCGCGCGAATCGAACACCAAATCGAGTGCCTCCCGCCATTCCTGCGTTCCAGATTGACGGTATTTCACTTGCCAAGGCGTGGGAGAATCCGCTTTGTGGTAAATCCCGATACACTCGTAGGTCGAGACAGTAAAGGACGTTTCCGAGCCGTTCTCCGAAAAGGAAAACGAAACCGCGATTATTACGAACACCAGACTATAGACAAAACATTTATTCATCATTCATCACCTCGAAAAACGATTTTTAATTTTATTGTGGAATCAGACCAATCGCCTGCCGTGAAATCACGACGTTATCGATATACAGATGCTGTGTACTTTTCGCGGACCATTTACCACCGTGATACACGTTCATCCAAACGCATTCGATCTTCAATGATTTCACGTCCCGCATCCGAACGTCGTTTTTCTCAAACGCCAGCCGCCCATCGATCCACGCTTTCAGGCAGCCGTCGTTCTTTCCGGGCGTGTTGAGTTTGACATACTGCTCGACGCCATACCAGCGGTTGTTCTCCAGAGAGCCTAAGCGATCCTTGTCCCAGACCCAGCCGGAACCGTATTGCCCCTTCATGTCCACGTGATAGCAGTAATACCCAATGGGTGTTTTGCCGTCCTTTTGTCCCGCGAACAATCCACGGGCGGACCAGCCGTCCTTGCCGTTCACGCGGCGGCCTCCCCAGCCCGCTCGTCTGTACGTGCCTGCGATGCCGGGCAATTTTCCGCCCCGTTCGGGTCTCCAGTCATCCGCGAAACGAAGGGAATAGCGAAAATAGATTTCCTCCGGTTCTTCGCTGAGTTGTTTGAGAAAATTATATTGAAAACTCGTGCCGTAATGACCGCCTTCGTCAACCCGAACGCGCAGCGCTTTCCCCTGCAAAGGAGCAAAGCCCCGCCCGGTATCGGCCTCGACGAGTTCCGTCCGATCCGGCGGTTTCGATTGCCCCCATTCCCGGTACCACGTCTCCGATTCGAAATTGCAAGTGAATAGTGGAACGGATCGTTCGTCCGCTATCCCTGATGGAATGTAAATCCCGCCGACAAGCAGAAGTGAAATAGCGATACCCGTTCGATTGATAATTCTATACATAGCACATCTCCTTTATCGTAGGAAAATCAGCGTAGTAACCGGCTCCGTACTCACGATTCATATTCAACTGCTTTTCCGATCCACGATATGCTGCAAGCCGTCGACCAGTCTCCCAATTCCCTCGATCGCCGTCTTTTTCTGAAGCGCCCCATAAGCGACGCGGAAATGGCAGCCCGTTTCCAACCCGAAAGCCCGACCGGGCATGACGGCTACACCGTGTTCGCGAATCAGCCGTTCCGCCAGTTGCATCTCATCGAACTCGGCGTCGATTTTCAAGATGCAATAAAAAGCCCCTTGCGTCGGCGCAATCGTGCAGAAATCACGGATGCGCTCGAATTCGTGAAGCAGAATCCCACGCACTTCGGCGAATTCCGGCAGCCGATCGTGACAGTAGGACGCACCGGCCTGCAACGCACCGTACGCGGCGTATTGGGAAATAACGGGTGGGCAAATCAGAATGGTATCCTGTATTTTCTTGATAGACACTTCCAACTGCGCGGGAAAAACCATATACCCGATCCGCCAACTGGCAAAACCATAAGCCTTGGAAAGCGAATAGAGGGAAAGAGTATGCTTGTGCGCGCCCTCGATCGATCCCGGAGAAAAATGCTTCGCGTCGCTGTAGGTAAAATATTCGTAAGCCTCGTCGTTGATGTGGTAGATGCCGTGTTCCCGGCAGAGGCGGTTGATCTCCCGCAGCGTCGATTCGGGATAGACCGCACCACTTGGATTGTTGGGCGAGACCGTGACCACCGCCCGCGTTCTGTCCGTAATCGCTTTTTCGATCGATTCGGGATCGGCTTGGAATTCGCTATCGGTCGCCACTCGAATGGGCTGGCAATCCGCGATTTGTATCGCCATTTCATGATTGAAATAATAGGGCGTCAGAAGAATAATCTCGTCGCCTGGATCGGTCATCGCGAGCACGGCATTCACGAAGGCCATGTTTCCCCCCGCCGTAACGCAAAACCGATAGCCGCCGGGTTCTAGTTCGTGATCCGGCATGATGGAGATTCCATTTTCACGTTTCAGTTTCTTCCTCAATGCATCCCGCAGCGTGGGGATCCCCTGAACGGCGTGGTATTTATGATTTTCACTATTCTTCAAAAATCCTTCGATCTGCTCGACGGCTTGCGGCGGCGGCCCGTAATGAACGACTCCCTGCCCAAGAGAGATCGTGCCCGGACAGCTGCGAACCATATCCCCGATAATGGGAATCACCGGCGTCTGAACCTGCTGCATTCGTAAATTATTTCGCATGGTCTTCCTTCGATTGTATTAGGTTCCCTCTCCCTCTGGGAGAGTACATCACGTCGCGCCATCCGTTAAGTTGGGTGGACTAATAGCGTAACCAAGGTGATCTCTTACCAACATTTGTATCATTCGCCCCTTTACGTTTCCGATCGTTTCATCCGAGAAAAAAATATGGTACGATAGAGACAGCGTCTTCGTACGCAAAACCAAAATATGGAACCAAGAAAGGATCGATACCATCATGAAAAAGATAATCGCTCTCATCATCATCTGCGGTCTTGTTTTACCGCTCGCGTCACAGGCTCAGAAAATCACGATCCCCCCGAAAAAACACCCGGATGTCTCACAATGGAAAGCGTTATTCAAGCCAGATCTTTCCAACTCGCTCCACCCCAAAGGCATCTGGACGGTCAAAGATGGAATCCTAACCGCCAGCGAGGATCAAGCGATCTGGAGCGAAAGGGATTACGACAATTTCATCCTCGATCTGGAGTTCAAGACGGCGGACGGAACGAACAGCGGCGTGATCGTCTATTGCAGTAACATGAAGAACTGGATCCCCAATTCCGTCGAAATCCAAATCGCGGATGATTTCGCGAAACAATGGGCGGAATCCCCGAAAACCTGGCAGTGCGCGGCGATCTTCGGCCATCTCGCCGCCAAGAAAAGCAATGTCAAAAAACCCGGCGAATGGAATCGGATGACGGTCACGTGCAAGGACCAGCGAATCATCGTCATGTTGAACGGGGAAACCGTGAACGACATGAATATGAAACTCTGGACCAGCGCGAAGAAAAACCCGGACGGCAGCGAAATCCCCTCATGGCTGAGTAAACCCAAAGCCGAAATAAAAACGAAAGGCCGAATCGGTTTCCAAGGCAAACACGCGGGCGCGCCGATCTACTTCCGAAACATCAAAATCCATGAACTGAAATAAAATCGAAAAGATTCAAATCCAAGTTCTCCCCCCAACCTTGGGGGGAGTTAAAGGTGTATGAACGCACTCACTTCGTCCAGAAGTCGAGCACTATCACGTCGTCCAGAATCCCCCCCAGCCCTTTTCCGAAGGCTTTGTGTTCGGGATGGGGCAGGTACGCATCACGGTCTTTCGCGCTTTTGAACGTCAGGATAAAGCAGTGAGTAAAGCCTTTGGTCAATCCTTCGGGGCTGACGTTGGTCCCACACTCGAAATCGACGATGAACGGGATTTTCTGCTCCAGCGCGGCGAAGGAATCGACAACTTTCTGAATCTGAGCGGGCGTGGCGGTATCCTTGAATTTGAATGAGACCACGTGGCGCAGCAGACCTTTTTGTTCCTTGGAAAAATCCACTTTTTCGGAAGCGAACGCGAAAGCCATCACCCCGCAAATCAACACAGCCGATAAAACGATTCCATATTTCTTCATGGTTCGATTCTCCTTTTCAATATGTAATAATTCTCTGACGGGCAGGAACCTGATCCCTGCGAACCTATCAGTTTTCAAGAAGAAAGACAAGAGACGGAGTTAATCTTCGGAGGCGAACAAGTGGTGCGTCACGACTTTCGCGATACGCCACGAATCCATGAAAGGCCGCCACGAGGAGCGCCGGTGGGCTTCGGGCGTGTAGATGCTCTGGATATCCACTTCTTCGATGCGCATCCCCAGTTTCAGCGCGGCGATCGGCATCTCCGTTTCCAGTGCGAAGGTCGTGTTGGAAAAACGGGGCAGCAGGCGTTCCAGCGCGGAACGTGAGAAGAGCCGGTAACCGGTTTGAAAGTCGCGGATGCGGCAGTGAAACAGAGACGCGATCAGTTTCGAGCTGTATTTATTCGCCCACCGCCTCACGGGGGGCACTCCGGGAAGATCGAAATCGCGCCGTCCGAGAACGATATCCGGAGCCGTTTTCCGGTAGGCGTTCAAAAACAGGGGCAAATCCGAAGGGGCGTGCTGGCCATCGCTGTCGATGGTCGTAATGACGTCCGCGTCGGTCTGCGAGAGGAGATAACGAAATCCTTCCAGCAGGGCGGCCCCTTTTCCCCGGTTCTCCTCCCACCCGATCCGTTCGGTCTCGCATCGTTCGAGAAGAGCGGCCGTTTCGCGGTCGCAGCCGTCGTTCACGGTGAGGATCGTATCCGCAAACGGGCGGCATCCCTCC
>CAZSIZ010000300.1:0-7750 GCA_964606645.1 uncultured bacterium | reverse complement strand
CAACGGATCCGCCTCCAACGGATCCACCACCAACGGATCCGCCTCCAACGGATCCGCCTCCAACGGATCCACCACCGACGGATCCGCCACCAACGGATCCGCCTCCAACGGATCCGCCTCCAACGGATCCACCACCGACGGATCCGCCACCAACGGATCCGCCACCAACGGATCCACCACCAACGGATCCACAAATTTAATATGAATTTCGTTTTTCCAAGTTGTGATTTACTCAATAACAAATATGGGCCAGTTGAGTTTCAACTGGCCCATATTAATTCTGTGAATAGTGAATAATTCCAGGATGGTTATCTTGTTGATTTGAACCACTCCAGCAGATAAATCTTGATCGGTTCAGGAAAACCTTTGATTTGAACTTCGCCCGCTTCTTGCAGGGGTAAATGAGAGTAATCGGAAATCAACTTCGCGACTTCTTCCGTCAATGCAACTTCATTCGCATCCGCCATGTCCTGGATACCTTTGCAGGTGAAGAAATCGGGAGTGGGTACGATCTCTCCACTTTTAACACTGATATTGCCGACGTGGATTCCGATAGATGTCTCCAACTTTTCACGTGTACGTGTGCCCAAACTGGTGTTTCGTCGGAAAAAATTCTTCTGAATCTCGACTGCCGCAAGAACGTTGACAATGGGTTCTTCCATCGAAAAGCAAGCGACGATCATATCTCCTTCACGATTCTCGACATGCACAGCCTTGTGTTTTTTTAGGATCAAAAAGACTTCTTTTCTAAAAATATCGATCAGCATATTGCCTTCGCGGTCACCCATATTGTAGAATTTCTTTGTCGATCCGGCGACATCGCAAACCAGCATCCCCATATAGCCTTCAAGCGTTTCCTCCTCTTCGCCATCAGCGACGCCTGCTTTTCCCTTTGTTTCAGAGGCTGATTTCTTTTTTCCTTCATTCGTGGTTAGCAAATCCGAATTCTGCCATGAGATGGCAAAAATCTCCTGCGAGTCGGAAATGCCCTTGACGTAAGTATCCCGTTCGAATTTGATTTTATAATTTTCGTAATCCTTGAGTTCCTGATTGGTTTCGTAGGAAATGAAAACCTGCCCGTTATGCGCCTGGGTTTCGATTCGTTTCCCCAGATTACAGGCGTTGGATTGTTTCAGATCGTTATCTTTAATCACGAAATCGCCGCTATGCAATCCAATCGAGGGGCTGTAATATTGGCCTCCGTCGGTTCGGTATCGCCATTTTTTCAGAGCCGTTTGTATTTCGATCGCCGCGTTAGCCGCTTGTTGGGGGGTTTCGAAACAGCAGACCAGTTGGGGACCGTCACCGGGCGCGATGAACGGGGGAGCGTATTCTTTGACGATCCCATCGATCAGTTCCCGGTATTCGTCGGTCAATTCGTTAAGTATATCGTCGTCCACGTCTATCGCCTTCTTCAGATTTCTCGAGACGTCGCAGAACATGACGGTCCATTCGTAGACGTGGTCTGCGCGAAATTTGGTTTCCTCGACTTCACGGCTGTGCAATACTTTTTTCAAACGTTCGTCGAGTGATTCCGTTGAAATATCGCTTCGATAGGGTGTTTTTGATTTCATTCGTTCTTCTCTCCAAAAAATCAATCGAAAGTTCAAATAATTGAGCCGTAATCGTACGTGATGGAGTCTATCAATTATAGAACTGCGGAGACCGTTGTCAATTCTAATTTACTTGTGCGTGCCGTTTTTCGGAAAGAAGGGGCCGGTTTTGGTGTCATTGTGGTGCAGGCTTCCAGCCTGCTTAGTTACGACTGAGCGTTCAGCCAGACATCGATAGGCCGGGTGTCGTCCGAGGCGTAGGGAAGTTCGATGGTTCGACCGGAGGCGGCGGAGGCGTAGGCGGCGAAGATGATTTCCAGGACCGCTTTCCCGTCCTCTCCGGTCACTTCAGGCGTCGAATCATCGCGCACGCAGTTCACGAAATGCTGCATCTCCTGAGGAAAACCGTAATTCCACGCCTCTTCGTAAATGGTGAAACTCCAGCCTTGGGTGGCCCCTCCCTTTTCGACTGCGTAGCCATAACCGGAATCGCTGTAGGTGAGGATCGCGTTGCCCTGCAGCAGGTTGGCGAAAGCGTTTCCTTTTGAGCCGATAATCTCGGCACGGTCGTCCATTCCGCCTTTTTTTACCCAGCTCTCTTCGGCCATGGCGGTGACGCCGTTCTCGAATTTCAGGATAAAGATCGTGTTGTCGTCGCCCCTGGTTTTATCCCCGTGGACGTACGTTCCCATATCGGCGTAGATGGACTGAACCTTGACACCCCGCCCCACGATCCAGCGGAAAAACTCGATCGCGTGGCAGCCCATGTCCATCATCACCCCGCCGCCGGACCGTTTCACGTCCCAGAAATGGGGCGCGTGCGGGCCGTCGTGACGTTCCGACTGTTTGACAAGAATCAGATCGCCGAGCGCCCCTTCATCGGCGAGTTGTTTCAGCCGCACGTATTTGGGGGTGAAGCAGAGTTCTTCCGCGTACATTAGTTTGATGCGATTCTTGGCGCAGGTATCGATCATCCGGTCGGCTTCGGCGAGATTGAGGCAGAATGGTTTCTCTACGACGATGTGCTTGCCCGCCTGGGCCGCGTTACAGACCATTTCGCAGTGCAGATCATTGGGCGCGCCCACGATAATCAAGTCGAGGTCGTCCCGTTCCAGCATGGCGCGGTAGTCGGTATACACGTTGGGAATCTCGAAATCCGCCGCGAATTTCTCGACATGCTCCCGAGTCGGAGACGCCGCCGCAATCAGTTCCGCCCCCCGCACGTGCCGCTTGATAGAATCCGCGTGAATCGCCGAGATAAACCGCGATCCGATCATCCCGATCCGAACGTTATTCATCAGTAAAATCCTTTCCCTGCAGACGGTTCAAAAGGCGTCGTTCGGTCAGTTCGCGACGGCTTCGGTAATTTCGGTGGCGTAATTTAGACCGTCGATGGCGGTTTTCCCGTAGTAGTCACAGCCGGTCTTTTCCGCCAGCAGATCGGTGGCAGCCGCCCCGCCGAGCATGATTGAAACGTCGTCCCGTAACCCCGCCTTCTCGATCGCTCCAACCGTTTCCATGATCGACTTGTAGCACGTCGTCAGCAACACGCTCATCCCGACGACGGAAGGGTTGTGATCCTGGATGGCCTGGACGAATTTTTCAGGTGGTGCGTTGATCCCCAGATCCACGACCTCGAACCCGGCTCCTTTCAGCATCATGATGACGATGTCTTTCCCGATATCGTGTACGTCGTTGAGCACCGTCCCCATGACTACGCATCCCGCGCTCTCGACCGTCTCGGCCGCATCCTTCAGCAACGGTTCCAGATCGACCATCAGGTTTTCCATGATCTTCCCGGCGACGATCAGTTCGGGGATGAACGCTTCACCGCAATCGAAGCGCCGCCCCAGTTCGCTCATGCCTTCGTGGCATTGGGCCAGGATATCGGTGGCGGATACGCCTTCGCCGATCGCTTTCTTCACGATGACTTTCGCATCTTGTTCTTTCAGTCCACTCAAGGCTTGCGCCAGATCGCTTAATTCGCTCATTCGAGTGCCTCCTTAGAATGCATACAGACAGAACCAGATATACAGATAGCCCAGGGTGTCGATATCCTCCCAGACTTTCTTGACGATTTCTTCGTCGCCTAGAATCTGGGGATATTCCAGTTTCTTATCCTCCCAGGGCACGCAGACGCCTGGTTTGACCGGCTGTGGTTCAGACATGAGTTTTTATCCTTTCGTCCCAATGGTTGGTTTTTAGTACACACCGTATTCGCGGGTGAAATCGGTCATGGCTTTGACGTTTTCGATTTGGGGATCGTTCTGCATGATCGCCCCGGCGTCCATAATATAACCGCCGTCTTTCGCGACGACGTCGATCACTTTTTTGCAGCACTCCCGTATTTCCTCCGGTGTGCCGAACGTCAGCAGTTCGTTGGGAACCCCGCCGCTCAGGCAGAATTTATGGCCGACTTCCCGGTGCACCTCGAAGATATCACCCCGGTCCACGTGATAGATAATGCTCTGGTCCGGTAGTTCTTTGATAAATTTCAGATTGGGATTCCAGTCCCCTTCGGCGTAGAAGAGCACTTGATGCCCCAGTTTATGGATTTCGACGATAATCTCTTTCAGTGTGGGCCAGTAAAATCTCTCGAACTGTTCGGGCGAGAGAAACGGAACGCACCCGCGATGCAGCCAGACCGAAATGGGAACGTTCTTATTCGGATCGGCCCCGGCCAGCGCGTTGAACATCATGTGTGGCATCAGCGCTTCGGTCGCGGCTTTGACTTTTTCCGGTTGCGAGTACAGGTCCATGCACAGGGGCCGGAAGCCGCGCAGTTTGTCGGCGATGATATCGAACGGGGCTTTCAGGCAGCCTGCTATCGCCGACACGGTCCCGGATTCTTCCCGCAGTTCCTTATCCTGCTGCGCCAGCCGTTGGAAATACGTCAGCACGGCCATCCCTCCTTTGAGCCAGGAGAGATTATTTCGGTACGTTGACGGGTCGCCGATGGCTTGAACATCTCGGTTGACGCGCGGCATCCAGACATTCGCGAGATAGGCGGTGGGATCTTCGATCAAAAGATCGTATTCGTCCTCACGCATGAAGGCTTGGTTGTCGTCGCTCGGTTCGAGGTATTGAAAGCACGTGTCGGGCGGTGTGTCGATGCCGGGGATCGTGTAATATTTCTGTCCCATGGCGTCCACGCATCCCGTCCAGACGAAGACCATGTTGCTGACAACGGCGTCCCAATCGAAATCAGCCGCACATTGCTTGACTGCCGCGAAGGCGTGATCGAGATCGTGAGTCACCTGCTGGATGCTGTACCCCGCGTAGGTGGCGCAGAACTCCGCGGCAAAAGGCCGAATGGGAATCCGGTCCGGCTTCTCGTTCTTCATCGCCGTCGTGTACCGTTTCAAACGCTCTTGGTATCGTTGTTCCATTGATTCAGACATCCCGCGTTTCCCTTCAATCGAAGATTTAACGTTTTGAGCCTTTTGCAGAATGAACGATCATTCAGTTCCCTCGCCCTCTGGGAGAGGGTTAGGGTGAGGGTAAAAGACTTAAAATATTGCATTTTGCATGAGGCTCTTTTGACTATTATTGAATATTCCTAAACGAACTTCAATGAGTCTCCCCGGTTCAACCGGTTATTTTTTTCGACGGGGAGAGAGCGTATCCTCCCCGTCCGTTAGCCAGTCCAGCGTAAAACGGGCGAATGAGATCGTTTCGTAAGCACTTTTCTCCCCACGTTCGTACAGGCAGCCGATCGTTCCATCCGGCAGAATCACTAAGTCGGAATACGCCGAGGGTCCGGGATCGAAGGTTTTCGATACCCCCCAGGTTTTCGTTTCATCGTAACTGAGGCGCACGGTCATATTCTCCCGCTTGATGCTGGCTGGATTGGAAAAGAGGATTCGGTTCTTTTTGTAATCATCCGTCCCGGTATAGCGAATCACCGACGCCTGACATCTCGGTTCGATCAGGAAAGGATCGTCTTTCGGTTCCGTCCATGTCATCCCTTCGTCGCGGCTATAGGCCACCATCCTGCGATGGGTTCCCTTGTAACTTCGCATATTCAGATAGAGCGAGCCGTCCATCAGTTCGACGATCGTCGATTCGTTCGTGTATCCCCCTGCCGATCCCCCCAGTTTCCACGTCTTCCCGCCGTTGTCACTGAAGAAAACGTGCGAGTACCAGTTGGAAAAATCGGGATCGAGCGAATGATCGCAGGGAATCACCATCTTGCCGTTACGCAGTTGAATCGAATGGCAGGGGCCAGTTGCGTACCATCGCCAGCCCGGTTTTCGCACGGACGCCGTAATTTCGACCGGTTTCGACCAGGTCAAGCCGTCGTCATCGCTTTTCGTCACCCAGATATCGCGGGTTCCTTGGCCTTTCAGAATTTGTTTTTCATGGATGTCGCCTCGGTTTTTCGTGAAGGGCAGCCAGATCGTACCGGTCTTCCGGTCGACGACGGGTGCGGGATTGCCGCAAGTGTGGCCACCGTCATCGACGATCGCAATCATCGGTGTCCAGTTCTTCCCCCCGTCCACGCTCCGTTTCAACACCAGATCGATGTTCCCCGAATCCCCCTGCCCGGATTTCCGTCCCTCGCAAAACGCCAGCAGCGTTCCTTTCCGGGTGACGACAATCGCGGGAATACGATACGTGTCGTAACCGCCCTGCTGGCGGACAAAGACAGGTTTTCGTTCGACGGTCCGTTCGTTCGGCGAGGCGGTTGAAAGCATGTTTGAGGCAATAACCGTCATCAACGAAACCATGATGAACTTTTTCTTAATCACGTTCGATTCTCCTAATACGAAAAAAATAAACTCATTTGAACGAAGCGGCAATATATCGAATACTGAAAATTCAACCACAACATTTCGACAATTCTCATATATATCATACAACATGTTGGATGAGTTTCGCTCTGTTTTCACTTTTTGCCAACCCATCAAGAACATTAAATATAGTCATAGAAAATCGAGTTTGACGATTTTTCTTAAAAAAATGGGTGGTGCTCTTGAGATTCCATTCAAATTCATGGATAGTTAATATAAATTGTCCAGAAAATAAAAATAGTCTGGACCAAAATACATTATGGATCATGGGAGGTTCATTATGAAGAGAGTATTGGTTATCGCTTGTGTCGCCGTTCTTTTTATGGCGGCAGGAATTGCGGGTGCGCAGGATCAGACAAACGATACGGCTACATTAACCGCGCCGTTTTGTGTCGTGCCACCGGTCATTGATGGACAGATTTCAGCGGGCGAGTGGGATGATGGCGGTGTTGCCGATGGGCCGTGGAGTATCCACAACAATGCCGATCTGGTTGAAGCCCAGTTTATCCCCGTCGTCAAAGTCAAGTATGGGATTAAAGGGGTCTATGTATTGTTCGACTCCCCCGACACCGATCCGACATCGGGAGGGAATTACGAGTGGAAAGGAGCCGTGAATGGCTTTAGTTGGACCAACTATTGCACGGTCTATATGGATACCACTGGCGGAGAAACCGCTGATAGTTGGGGGTTCCAGGCCGAACCGTCCATGTCGGCCTTAGGTTCGGATGCGGTCAATCCACTGGGTAACAGTTACGGCTATGATGGCGTTGGATTGTATGAAAGACTCCGAACCCGTTGGACGACCACGGCCCAGGCGATGGCCGATCAGGAAGTTGGCGCGGACGAAGTCGTCTATTGGGCGGGTGGATCCGTCTGGGATTTCAAGGAATCTCAAGTTCGCGATGGTTTGAAAGCGGATGGTTCAGGTTTCGTGATGGAATGGTTCATTGCCTATAACGACCTCAAACATGGCTTTTATACCGGCTATATCGGAGAGGTAGACGCGGAAGGCTGGGCACCGGTGAATGCTGCGGAAGATGTCTCCCTGACAAACGCCGATGGAACGGGCCCGGGCACTTCCGGGATCGTCGCTCCGGATCATGCCAACAGTTTCGTTTCGGGAATGCCCACGCCGGGAACGGTTTGGGAAATGAATTTCGGAGCCGACTGGGGTGATGATACAGGTCCGCGTTACTACAACTGGGTAGGTGACAGTGGAGGATTCGCTACTAAACCACACGGTAAAGTGACCTTCGGCGCGCCCGATGCCACCGCCGTCCGCGACGCCATCCTGTACGAATTAGGCAACTAATCGCCATTCAAACAGCAGGGCTGAGGCTCTACACCCCCTGCAGGGCAATCGCATGAAATTATGTAAAAATATCAACATTATCAATACATAAT
>CAZSIZ010000299.1:2531-7795 GCA_964606645.1 uncultured bacterium | reverse complement strand
ATATTGAGCCGGGGACGGGATTGCGGGGGGGGGGCTGGAGGGGGGGTGGGCGGGGGAACCGATGTGGCGACTGGACGGGAATAGGTATGATTGGCCGGAGGGACGGGCTGCGGAACGGTTTTCACGGCGACCTTTCCCAGAGCGGTTCCAGGCTGTTTCGGAGCGGGTTTGGCTTCATCCTGCTCGCTTTGATATTTCTCCACGGCTTTGGTCCACCCCTCGCGAAGGTTCTCCACGATCGGTAGCACTTCGTCGATCATGGCCACGTCCTGCTTGATGTTGGCTTGAACCAGCTGGTGGTAGATAAAATCATAGAGACGGACGAGTTGGTTGGCCAAGTCACCGCCTTTATCGAAATCGAGCGAGACCATCAGTTCCGTAAAGATGCGCTGAACCTTGGTCAGTTCGTTGTGGGCCTTTTCGATCTTTTTACTTTCGATGGCCCGGCGCGAGATATGCAGTTTCTTGACGGCGGCGTCGAAAATCATCACCAGCAACTGGGGCTGGCTCGCCGTTTCGATTTGAGTCTTCAAGTACTGCTGTTGGGGATTAGCCAGTGGCTTGGCCACGTAAAACCTCCTCAGAGTCTCAACTCACTCTAACGCCCGGTTTGTACTCCACTTTGCGAATCTATTATAGTGCTCAGTATTCGTTCGAGGAATATACCTCGTTGTTTTATTATTGTTGCGGTGAGAGTTTTTCAGAGAGAAACTGGCTGATCTGCTGCGATTTGGAAAGCGTTACTTCCAACGCGGTAAATCGTTTACGAAGCGTTTTCTCCATTGTCGCCGCGCGTTCTTCATACCGTGTGATCTGATTGGTGTAGACTTCGATTTTTTCCTGAATGGACTTCGTCGTCGTCTCCAGCCGACCCACTCCGAAAGCCGTGTACTCATCCAACATATCGCGGAAATAGTTGGCAAACCCGACGCCGGTCGCCGTCAACATATTCTTGACTTTATCCGGGTCCTCGCTCAGCGCGCTTTGAAGTTGAATCGAGTCGAACGTCAGCGATCCGGTCGTGGAGAGAGAGATGCCGATGCTTGAAAGGCTGGACGCTCCACCGCTGTAAATGACGCGTCCCGAAATCTGATCGCTATAAATCAGGGATTTGATCCCCAAATCCTCCGCTGTGCTTCCACCGTCCACTTCATCGATTTTCAGTTTACCAACCCCGTCGGAAGTGTCGATAACGTTGATGGATTGGCCGGTTCCGTTTACCTCGGCTTCGACCTGAATGTTTTCAGTGTGGTTGATCGCGTTGATGATATCCTGAACGGTTTGAGCGCCGCTCAGATCGATCTCTTCGCTCGTGCCGGTACGGTCCGTGATTTTAATCTTTCCCAAATCGATGCCGGTTCCGTCGTTGAGTTCGGAAACGGACGCACCGGGCATATTGGGGATCGAGCGGCTGATCGAACTGGCAAGCGCGCTTTCCAATTCACGCGTGACCGCATTGCCGAATAAGGTTCCATGATTGCCGGTTTGGGGATCGAAAAGAGTCACCTCGTTGATGTATGAGGAGACGGAATTGAATGAGTTGATGAAACTATCGACTGTGCCGGAAACGCTGGAAAGGTCTTCGGTGACCGAAATATGAGCGAGGTCCGTACTTTCACTGACCAGTGCCAACGACACGCCATTGACGAGATCGGTGATAAGGTTGCTCGATCGGTTGACCGTTGCGCCGTTGTAGGTGATCTGCGCGTTCTCGCCTTGTTGGTCGAAATTTTTGAATTGACGATCCACGATACCAAGGGTTTCCATGATTCGATCGGGATCGGAGGAAATTTGAGCGTGTCCCGACGCGCTGTTCAGTTCTAATCGGGAGAGGTTGTCGACCGTGATGATCTCGGCAGTGACATCCGATCCGGCGATGCCAGCTTGTTCGTTGATGTTGCTGACAATGGCTTGCAGCGATTCGGTTGAGAAATCGATATCGACGTTGAAAAAGTCGGACCCGTCACCATCGCCTAACTGAATGGTGGACGAAGCAGTATCTTCGAGATGCAGCAGTTTGGAAATGCTGGTCGTGGTTGAAGTAAATTCCTCGCCTTGAACGCCGCTGAGGATTCCCAGATTGAAGAGGGCGTTATCCGGATCGGTGAAGCTAGTCGGAATACCGGTATCGCCGGAGATGACCAGCCGGTCTTCATCGGAGACGCTGGCATGAATCAGATCCTCGCTCGCCGCCGAAGCGGTGTTGATGGCGTCGGCGATTTGCTGAAGCGTCATCGCTCCATCCAGCGTTACGGAGACCGTATCCTGGCCGCCCGTGTCGGTCACGGTGAAGGTATCGTTGGTGAACGTGAGCGGATACCCGGCTGGAGCCGCGGTCAGTTCGTCTATCGTCGAGCTGATCGCTCCGTTCGAGTTGGCATTGACCGTGTAATCGTAAGTGATGTCGCCGGCGGCATCGGTAATCAATCCCATATTGGAGAGGATGTCGGAGGTTCCTACTTCGCGCAGTTCGATCTTATCGACTCCCGTCGTATTGGCGGAAAGAACCAGTTTGTTCTGGTTGGGAGCGATTTGAAGCACGCTGGCCGTCACCCCGGCGTTGGCCCCGTTGATCTGAGAGGCGAGGGTGTTGAGTGAATCGGTCAGTTTCGCGGTGATGGTTTTGCCGTTGACGATAAACTGCCCTTGGTATCCACGTTCGTCGGCAGCGTTGGAGAAGATGTATGAAGACATCTGATCCGACTTCGCCAGGTTATCGACGCTGATGGAAAAAGAACCTGTTTTCGCTGTACTGTTTGCGGATGCGGTGACGATGTTGTCATTGGATGAGGAGATGTTCTTCGCTTCGAAAACGGATTTGGATTGAAGGGCCTGTGAACCGATATTCAGGCTGAGCAGATTGGCGTTGAGGGTTTGGAAGGCCGTCAGTTTTTCTGTTTCGCGAGTAATATTTCGTTCGACCTGCTTGACCGGCCCGCGAATCTGAATGTCCAGCATTGCATTGATCAGCTCAGTCGTATCGAACTGAGAGATCAGCCCGTCAATCGCGAAATTACTCATCTGACTCCGTCCTTTTCGCCCATTGCGTAATCAGCAGTAACCCAAAGTATCGAAAGTAAAGGAAAAATAATAAAAAACATTACAGAATTATCTCCTTATGTTATCGGCCAATACGGAAAAAAGTTGAGTTATTGCTTTGAATCAAGGCTGATTATTTTTCATTTTTTCTCCCGGAAATTGGGTGGACTAGGCAGAATTTGCCTAGACTGGCAAACACGCCTGGTTATCATAAAACTCCAGTTTCCGTTCACTCTGTTGTTTAACTATGCATAACTTTATTATATCCAGTATGTTGCGACAATATTATCGAATGGTATCGACTTGATGAAATCCCAATTTATCGGTATGGATGTGCAAAGGGTATTCCAAAATATGGAGAGGATATGAAATAGGGTATGAGGTTTCAAAAAGGTTTTTTATTTGAATTGGTAGGAGTTGGAGAATCCAATCAATCTTTGTCGTAAAACTTCCAGGATGGCGTGAAATTGCGGGTGAGATTCTGCTTGGTGAGAATCGCGCGGACCATCTCAACCGGGATAGAATTCTCCTTCAGGATTTCGTCATGGAATTCCCGATTCGTCATTTTCCCTGTCTGAACGAGTTCCCGATGCAGTGCCCGGAATTGCAATCCACCGAGCATGTAGGCGCATTGATACAACGGCCCGTAAGCCCCTGAAACAGAACGGCGCACCTCGGCGGTGGCGCTGTCCCGCTCGTGACCGACGCGCTCGACGAGGAAATCGACGCATTCCTGCGCTGTCATCTCTTCCAAGTGGAAACGCAGGGAGAAAATAATCCGCGCGCACCGGTGACGCCGCCAGAACAGCATCCCGATGCGGTTTTCCGGCGATTGCTGAAAATTGAGATCCCACAGTAGCATTTCCCAGTAAAGCGCCCAGCCCTCGATCCAGAACGGTGTGCGGAACAGGCGGCGGTAGGGCCGGAATCGTTTCGTCATGAATCCTTGCAGATGATGGCCGGGGATCAATTCGTGATGAACCGTCGCGCGGGAGAAATGGATATTGTTGCTGCGCAAGCTCATCAATTTCTGCTCGTGCGGCATGGTATTCGTGGGGAACGAGATGCTGATGACTTCACCGCCGGTGAAGTACGGATTCACTTTCTGCATCTCCGGTGACATCATCTCCATCCGCCAGATATGCTTGGCCAAAGGGGGGATCGTCAACAGATTGCGTGCTTCGAGAAAGTCGATGGCTTCAAAAGCCAGGTCGTGAATCAACTGTGGTTGTTTTCCGGGCGCGACATGGAGCGTTTTAACGTGCTCAAGCGCTTTCTGCCAATCGCTTCCAAATCCCAAATCCTGGGAAGCGCGGAGCATCTCGGCGTCGCACCACTCGAATTCGCTGTTGGCGATATCGATCAAATCTTCCGGGGTGTAGGGGATCATCTCGTAAGCCAGTTCGCTCAGCAGCGCTTTGCGTCCGATGGGATCGCCGACGATCGAATCGTTATCCTCTTGCTCCACACCGACGATCTGTTCCTGGATGAAGGTGATGTAGTCTTGCAGTGCCTTTTCGGCCTGCTGGTAGGGGGCTTCCACCCACCACGTGAACATGGGATCGTAACCGTTGTGATAATCAAACCAATGGTGAAGCGCACACAGAATGTCATCGAGCGTTCGCACCGCACGGTTGGCCAAAGTTTTTTTGATCCCAAGAATCGTTCCCTCCGATTCGAGTTCGGCGTCGAAGGCTTTTTGTGTCTCTTCGATTTCACTAGCCAGGCGGTCTACCTGTTTGGCTGTTTCGGCGGGATCGACTGGCTTCATTCGCAATTCGGTTTCAGTCAGATCGAAGACGATCGCTGCGAATGGCATCAGCGCTTCCATCTCCGAATAGTCCCTTTTCATTCGATCGAGGTATCTGAGTTCGTAATCGAGTTGGTTTTTCAGTAATACGTAATCGATCCGGGCGTCGCTGCTCAAGGCGTCGAAATCGAGCGCCGTGAGGTTTTCCAGCCAGTTGGAATAGAAACGCTTGAGGCGTTCGTGGCGTGTTGGAGCGTAGGGAAGGGGATGGAAACGGTTCAACGCGGCGAGATCGGCGTCGTAGCGTTCGATCGCAGACTGCATCTCACTGACTGGTAAGGCGATCAAGGGATTCAGGTTGGGAACCGTGGTGTTCGCATTTCGTTCTTGGTTATTGTTTCTTTCTTGGTCGCTGGTTCCTTCTTGGTCGCTGGTTCCTTCTTGGTCGCTGGTTCCTTCTTGGTCGCTGGTTCCT
>CAZSIZ010000299.1:0-2431 GCA_964606645.1 uncultured bacterium | reverse complement strand
TCTTGGTCGCTGGTTACTTCTTGGCCGGCGCTTCCTTCTGCCGCACTGCTTGCGATCGTAATTCCAATGAAAAACGCCAGCATCGCGTGTGTCACTGAATGAATGGCCGTTCCCATATCGAAAAACCTCCTGGGTTGAAAATGGGCAGGCAAGGGATCTGTTACCCATTGAAACACGTGATACAGAGTAAACGAGTTTCGCCTTATCGATACACCTTTTGAAAATCAAGTGAATCAGATGATAGACGAAACGGAGCGGCCTACTCAGGGCTTCTTACGTGACTTGCGGGTAGACTTTGCGGATGGCGGCGACGATTCGGTTGTTGATTCGGTCGGTGTATTTCGGGCCGATCCGGATTTGAACGAAACGGTCATAGATACCCAATGTCTGGCGGCAGCTATCAGGGCCGTACTCGATCGCTTTCCCTTCCGGCGAGTTGAAAGAGGGCCAATTCGGATGGCGGGTGCGTTTTTTGATGACCGATTCGGCAATCGGCAGGAGGATCGATCCGGTCAGGGTTGAAGCGGGGATCCCCTGTTTTCTCAGCAATTCGATACAGCGTTGTTGGGCGGTTTTATTCTCCAATTCGAAATAGACGGCATATCCGTTGTCCCCTTTGGGATCGGGACGCTTTCGCATTCGGATATTGGGAAGGTCTTTGATCCCTTCACGCACGGCGTCGGCGTTGCGGCGCATGTCGTGGATCATGGTGTTCAGCTTCGGCAGCTGAGCGCCCAGCACCGAGCCGGTAAACTCGCTCATGCGGAAATTCTCACCGGAGAAACTGCCGATCAGGCTGGAACCGGTTTTGGTGATGAAGCAACGTTGAGACGTTCCCATATCGTGAAAGCGGGCCGCACGCTCGAAGACAAGTGGATCGGCAGACACGACCGCTCCCCCTTCGCCGGAACTGATCATTTTGTGAAGTTGGAAACTGTAAATCCCCACATCGCCGATGGAACCGAGTTTCTTACCTCGATAAGAACCGCCCACGCACTGCGCGCAATCTTCCAGAATTTTGATCCCATGCTTTTTAGCGGTCTCCAGGATCGGTTCCATATCGCAGGGGCCGCCGAGCAGATGAACGGGGATCACGGCTTTCGTGCGAGGGGTAATCCGGCGAGCGAAGTCTTTCGGGTCGAGGTTCAGCGTGCGGTCGATGTCGGCGAACACGGGGAGCGCGCCCGCGTTGACCACGCAGGTGTAATCGGACCACCATGTGTAAGCGGGAACGATCACTTCATCGCCCGGGCCGATCTCTAACCCCGTTATCGCACAGTCCAAAGCCGCCGTGCCCGATGTGACCGCTAATCCATAAGGCGACTGCATGTATTCGGCGAAACGCAGTTCGAAATCTTTGACGTGATGCGGTTTGCCGGGACCGTAATAACGGAAGGGGGAGCCGGATTCCAGGACGTCGAGCAGTGCTTTCTCTTCTTCGGGGCCGTAATAATGCGGGGCGACAAATCCCGGATCGATCGACGGTTCGGCGGCGGATGCCTGGTTGACGAATGCCAGTTGATCGAGAACCGCCGTTCCTGCGGCTGTCGTGGAAAAAGCGGTTAATCCCGTTGCCATAAACCGGCGGCGGGTGACTCCCGAATGGGTGTGTGATGGTTCCGATTGCTTGGTCATGGTATCATCTCCTTCGATCGTTATTCACCAACCCGCGAGTTTCAGCGTGTTGGTCATCGTCAACGTGTTGCCTGGGACGGAGGTGTCTTCTATACGAACGATAGCAGATCGGGAGGCAATGAGTCAATACGAAAATCGATTTTCTGCAAAAATCTGATCGAGCAGCGTAGAGGCTGCGATTGATATCATAAGTTAAGATATCAATTCATTCACGGGTATCTCATATATCTGAGTGTATAGAAATGTGAGTAAATAATCAGTGTTGAAGGGAATTCTTGACCGAGGTGGTTTGGAGCAAATCTTCCATCAGCCAGAGGTGAACGTGCCAGCGCCAATAATTGCAGGAGGCGGTAAGAAGGTATTTGCCATCATTCGATATTTTTGCAAGAGGATAATCTGTACTGGACAATTCAGATTCTTCCCAATAATCAACTGGATCAAATTTTCGAATGAGAGTTTCAGTCTCTATATTATATAACAATATTTCACACATTTTCGATCTAAGTGCAATAACTTTATTATCTGGTGAAATGTCTTGAATTGTCAATCCTTTGGATATTATGATTTTTTTTAGCAGTACCTTGGATTTCCAATCCCAGATAGTTAAATCACCTTCAAAAAAATCATATGTAAAATAATATTTACCATCTTTCGAAAAATGGATTCTCATCCATTTTTCAGGAAATAGATCCATTTCTAATTTCATTTTTTGAAGATCATATATTTCATCAAAATGTAGAATTTTATAATGTACCCCAAAATTCGGACAGTGATTTAAGGTGGGAAACCTCGAAGC
>CAZSIZ010000298.1:0-7796 GCA_964606645.1 uncultured bacterium | reverse complement strand
CGCTCACATTCATACCAGAATTCAGAGAAGCCAAAGAATTGGCAGATAAGTACGAAAAAATCGCAAACGAACAAGACGCAAAAGCCCACTACGAGAGAGGCGTGTCGCTCGCAGGACAAGAACGGTTAAGAGAGGCGGTAAAAGAATTCCGTGAAACGCTCACATTCATACCAAAATTCAGAGACGCCAAAGAGTTGGCTGATAAGTACGAAAAAATCGCAAACGAACAAGACGCAAAAACCCACTACGAGAGAGGCATGTCGCTTATGAATCAATACAAATTTAAAGAAGCAGAAGCGGAGTTCTCAAAGGTAAACGAATATGTTAGAGGGTATAAAGACGCATTACAATTACAAACTAGATGTAAAGAGGCTATACCAAATGATAAACAAATCATTTTAGCCATTGCAAGGTGTTTGCAAAGCGAAATACCTGTATCTTGGGTAGGAAACCTTTTGGGAGGAAGAAACGCAAGGGTTAGCACCGTTCGTGTTCAAAAGATAGGCATTTACAATGAAAGATACGGATATTGGCCTATGAAGATACGCGTTGCCGGAACATGTGCACTGAACGATCCTTTCAATCAAGGAAAAACTGTTCGATTTGACCGTGTAAGTGATTTTCTCCTTTATCGAGATGACTATGGTGAATGGCAGGCTCGACTCAGAGGGGGAATGTTCCAGTAAAAACTAAAAGACAACCAATTATCTATATCCACAATATTAATATTATGAAAAATAGTTATGATCGTTTTCCAAGCGAAACTTTTATAGATGTGAAATCTTTTATCTTTTGGTTTTGTTTGATCTCTGTTTTGTTAGGATGTTCTTATACACCAAAGCCAACGGATAAACATATCCGCCAAGCCATTGCAAGATGTTTGCAAAGCGAAATCCCTGTATCTTGGGTAGGAAACCTTTTGGGAGGGAAAAAAGCAAAGGTCAGCACCGTTCGTGTTCAAAAGATAGGCATTTACAATAAAAAACACGGATATTGGCCTATGAAGATACGCGTTGCCGGTACATGTGTACTAAACGATCCTTTCAATCAAGGAAAAACCGTTAAATTTGACCGTGTAGGCGATTTTCTCCTTTATCGAGATGACTATGGAGAATGGCAGGCTCGACTCAGAGGGGGAATGTTCCAGTAAGAAAAAAACTATGATACAATTATTTTGTTATATAAAAACTCCAACGACTATAGTTTTATTACATTTTATTAGCGGGTAAAAAATAAGAATTCCTTACTCTATTAATGACGAAACGGTAAAAAGACGAAAACTGGAAATTGAACCACAGCATATCGATAATTCTCAAAATTAACTGGCAGCATATTGTGTGAGTTTCATCCGGCTTTCACTTTTCGATGATCCACCATTCAATGGCCATCATAACAGAAAATCAGTTCTTGATAAACAGAACTTTCCTTATTTGACATTTGTCGGTTAATGGAGGGAGAATGTCGGACGTTTAAGCACCCGCAGGATGTTGGAATAATCGTCGGTCCACAAGGGTATGTTTCTGGGATTGGAGAGCGGTTTCCAGCGTGGATCGCCGGTCAGTGTTTCCAACCGCTTCGGCTGGCGGGTCATTACGGTCCAGACCGAGGCGACTTTCATATCCATCTCTTCATCCTGCCCGATCTCCAAATCTTTCCGGATCGTCCCGGTCATTCCCGCCGTGTGAGCCAGGTTCGCCAAAACCGGTTCGAGATCGAGGTAGCGGTTACTGATCTGAAAGATTAGAAAACCGTCTTCGGTCAGTTTATCCGTATAAATCGTCATCGCCTCTTCGGTCAGCAAGTGGGTGGGGATCGAACCGGAACTGAAGGCATCCAGAAAAATCGAGTCGTACGCATGGCGGGGAGCGTGCTTCATCGCCAGGCGGGCGTCACCGATGACGACCGATGTGCGGGCGGGAGAATCGTCCAAAAAAGTGAAATAGCGGCTGTCGCGGGCGACGCGCTCGACGGCGGGATCGATCTCGTAGAAGGTCATTTCCTGCCCCGGCTGGCTGTAAGCACCGATCACCCCAACACCCAGCCCGACGACCGCCGAGCGTTTCATTCCGCCATACCGGTTCAGTGTTTCGACGATCTGCGAAAAGGGGCCGGAGCGGTGGTAATAGGAAAGCGGTTCGCCCCGGCGTTCGGGATCGCGGCTCTGAACGCCGTGCAGCGTCGTTCCATGATTGAACAGATAGCAATCCCTGCGCGCGTCGTATCGAATCTGCATCGGTCCGAAGAAACTGCGGTCGCGATGAATGACCGGCTGATAGCGGGCCGATAAGTGAACGTCGATACCGGTCATCACCAGAAAAATCAATCCCACGGTGACGGGACGCTCGATCCGATCGATGCAATAACTGCCGATTACCGATGAGGCCAAGGCTAACCCGAAGAGACCGATGTTGACGGTCGTGGCCTGATTTCCCAGTGACGGGCCGATCAGCAATAACAGAAGTGCGGCGCAAAGACCGTAGATTACACCCCGTTTAAAGCCGCGTTTCTCCTCAAGTCTCTTCCTGGGACGAAGCATACAGGCGAACATGATGGCCAGGGGGTATTCGAGTGCCAGGTTGAATACAGCCGGAGCGAGAAGGGCGTTGAATATCCCCCCGCATACGCCTCCAACCGATATCCAGAGATAGAACTGGGTGAGCCGGTCCGGATGCGGGCGGTTCCTGACCAACTCGCCGTGACAGACCATCGCGGCCAGGAAAAACGCCGTGAGATGAATGGGGAAATCCAGACCGGCGTGTAATTTCAATGGGCTGAAAAAAAGAAAAACCGGCGGCAGCACCCAAAAGGCATGATATTTCAAGATGGATGAATGAGAAACGATGGGACGCCGGGCAAACGTCAATATGAATGTCAGCAGATAAATCGCCAGCGGGATCACCCAGAGCAGCGGGATCGCGGCGATGTCGGTCGTAATGTACGTCGTGACTCCCAGCAGCAGACTGGAAGGAACGAACGCCAGCATCACCCAACGCGCCCGTCGAACCACGGAAACCGTTTCTTGGGACGTTCGGACATTCGTCCGGCAAGCGAATGGGCCGTTTCCAGACGAGCGCCACATCACGACGGCACAAGCAATAATCAAAAAAAACAACACCACACACCCGGCGCTCCAAAAACGATTCTGCCAAGCCAGGGGAAACAACGGTTCGAGGAAAAGAGGATACGCCAACAGTGCGGAGAGACTTCCCGCATTACTGGCGGCATACAGAAAGTAGGGATCGTTGGCGCTGGGGTGAGCGGTTCGCTCGAACCATTTCTGAAGCATCGGGGCCGTGCAGGCGATGACGGCGAAAGGAAGTCCGATCGATTTGATATGAAGGAGAAACAGCCAGACCATCGGATGATCCGAGAACGTTGGCCCACGATCCGGAAGCGTGAACGAAAGCGTCAATAACGCCAGACCGAATAAGCCCAGATGAACGAGCGAGTGCCGCCGCACGCCCCACCGCTGAATAAACCAATGGGTGAAGGCATATCCAGAGAGCAGCGCGGCCTGGTAAAAAACCATGCTCGCCGTCCAGACCGAGGGAGCGCCGCCCAGCAGTGGAAGCGCCATTTTGGAAAACATAGGCTGAATCCAGAACAGCAGAGCCGAACCGGTGAAAAGAGCCGTTGCGTAAAGCCAAAGCAGCATGGATTTCCTTTGTTATCGGGAAAGCCGGAGAGGGGTGTTCACCCCTCCGGCGGGACCGTATTCAATGACGTTATTGTGGGGAGAGTTCACGCGCTTGTACAGGCGGAATGGTTTTACGGTTCGGTTTGTATGGTTTGCCGGCGGGAACGCTGGAAGAGATTCGTGATGGATGAAAACCATCCTGGCGATGGTGTTTCGTTCCTGACAAGAGCGGATTCGATGGTCTGGATGAATTTGACCGGAGCGATTGGACGTTGAAAAATTCCAGCTATGTGAGAGGCGTCGAGTTGCTGGATTTCACACCCGGATGTTTCCGACACAACGAGCACGATTCGGGATTGCTGGGTGATTCCTTTCAGTAGCCAAATCAGATAGCTGGGATTGGGAACCGATTCACACTGCCCGGCGATACAGAGATCGTAGTGACTCGACCGCGCGAGACTCCACATATCCAAATCCGTCTCGACCGCCGTCAATTCACCGCCGATTTCGGTTAGAAATTGCTGGAGCAGTGATCGTTCGCTTTCGTTCAACCCCAGCGCGAGAATTCGAGCGTAGCCTTCCGGTTCTCGTGGTGCAATCATGATGTCACCTCCAATGATGAGATAATGGACCGGTTATCCTCTTCTATTCTGGATAGTAATATAAACGGGGAGAAACGTCAGAATATTTTACGTATTTGTGAAAAGTTGTAATTTATTATGGTTATCCAGTGAGAAATTTGGTTTAAACAATGAAAACCCCATAAAACCGATTGATTCGTTTGGTTTTATGGGGTAACTATTTTGGGGTGGCTGAGGGGATTTGAACCCCCGACAACTGGAGCCACAATCCAGTGCTCTGCCCCTGAGCTACAGCCACCATATACTAAATATTTATTTTTTAAGGTTACAGAAAAGGAATTCTATCTCGAAAACGGCTATCAAGCAACCCGAAGATTTTTATTATTTTTTGATGTACCCCGATTCTTCGAATGATCGGAGCCATTGTCGAGCACGCAATTGGATGAGGATCCATCTCTTTCCCACCATACAGAATCGTTGAGTTCCAGACACGGACAGCCAATGCCGGAAGTCGGACAGTTTTTTTAAGATCATGGATTCTTCTTCTCAACATTGACGATCGGGAGTAAACGCGATTAAAATAATAAAGAATCTTCATTGACTGGAGGAGGAATAATTCATGTTGTCACGAAATACGCGTAAAGGATTTACACTGATCGAATTGTTAATCGTCGTTGCCATCATCGGAATTCTGGCGGCGATCGCGGTGCCGAATTTTCTCAATGCCCAGATTAAGGCAAAGGCTGCCCGATCATTCGCCGATATGAATATGCTGGATACCCAGATCAACATCCGGTATATGGACACGAATCGCTGGTTGATCGACGGGAATGATTCCGGGGAAGACGACGGGACGTTCAAGTGCGCCTTCCAAGGCGGCTACCACTTCTTTGGAGTGAGCTGCGCGAAAGCGGTTGGGTGCAAGTGTGTGGGGGTGGGGGATAACTTCTTCAACGGACAGACCTGGGCCTTGTTGACATCTCCGATCGCCTATATCTCCGGGATTCCACAAGACCCGTTCGGCGGGGGATTGTTCTACGGCTACGAAGACCGCGATTGCTCCAACGGTACGCATTGTCCTCATTGGTTCATGTTTGCTGCCGGTCCGGATGGAGACACCGGCGATTGGATCGACCGGACTGCGGAAGCGTATAATCCCACTAATGGCTTGGCATCCAACGGCGATATTTGGCGCGCCCACGTCTTCAAAGATACTTATTTCACCAAAGAATTCCTGGGCATTGAGGTCGTCATCTTCTAAATTCCGATCCGTGTCGAAACAAGCGGATTATTTCCCCAATTGTGCGGGGTAGTAGTAGCCCATCGTCTGGGCGGTGATTCCCAGGCGGTACTGGCGGTCCTGCATGAGGCAGACGCGGCGGTCTTTGGCGGGGATGGGGGTTGTGTAGATTCTCAGTTCCCCCTTGAGCGCCGTGATGACCTCTTCGCGGTAGTCTCCGACACAATCCACGATGGCAATAACCCTGCCTTCGATCGCCTGAATGGGCGGTCCGTTCCAATCACGAATGTCTCTTGAAAAGATGACTTCTTTCTGAGGATCGGCGTCCCACCAGAGTGCGCGTGGGCTTAAGGTTCCCGTCTCTTTCAGCTGAATCAATTCTCCCTTGGCGCTATACAGCCAGCGTTTTTTGAGATCGCGCTCGCCGCCGTAGACTTCCATTCCGGGATAATCGACAAGAACGTCGGCGGCCATGCCCTGCCCGTGGACGTGCTTGGTCGGTTCTTTATGGGTCCAGAGTTTGCGTCCGGTTTTCGCGTCCACGACACAGAGGCCGTCGGTATTCTGGCGAGTTTCGAAGCCGTAATAAACTTCCAGACCGGGATTATCCGGGTCGATATCGGCCACGTAGCATTCATCGGGATGCCCCATTTCCAGCGTCCACAGCCCCTTGCCGTTGTCGTCGATCGCTGCCGCACCGATGACCAGTTCGTCCCGCCCGTCGTTGTCGATATCGGCCGAGATCAAGCCGTGGGAACCTTGTCCCCGGTAGTTTTTCTTTTCCTGGAATGATTCCCAGGACCAGATTTTCCTGAAATTTTTATCCAAGGCTTGGGTTCTGATTAAGTTATACGTTCCCCGCTGCATAATCAGTGAAGGCGCGCGTCCGTCGAGATAGGCGACGGTGAGAAAATTGCGGCAGTAGCGGTTGTAGTCGCGATAGCCTTCGCGGCTCAGCCATGACGTTTTCGCCACGACTTTGCCCGTTTCGCCGTCCAGCTTCACCAGATATTCCGGGCCGGATTGAACCAGTCCCTTTTCGTCGCGTGGATCGCCTTCACCCGCTTTACAATAGACTTCGGCTTTCCCGTCGCCGTCCACGTCGTAGACGATCCAGGGTGAATACCAGATCCCTTCTTCGATGGCCCAGCCCATGTCGTAGCGCCAGAGAAAGGTTCCGTCCTGACGGTAGGCTTCGATCTTGTACGTCGAGGTGCTGCGTTTCCAGTAGCCCGGCTGCTGGTAGGGATCGGTGTTGAAATTGGGCTGTTTGATCACGTATTCATAAACGCCGTCACCGTCCAGATCGGCGATGGCCACTTTCTGGAAATCGTAATCCCCTTGCAGGGCGATGCTGAGATACGGTTTGGCGCGTCCGGTCAGGGTTATGGAGAATTCGTCAAGCGGTTTGGAATCATCACCGCTCCGGTACAGCCGATACGTATACGCCGCATCTTTCTTTGGGGGCCGGTCGGCGAAATGGGTTAATCGATACGGTTTTCGTCCGGTCAGAAGGTCGTCTTTGCGGCTGCTTGAACTGGATTCGGCCCGCCGAATCTCAAACGCGGTCTCTACCGAATCGCTTCCGAGCAGACGCCAGCTGAGAAAGACCGATCCGTCTCCCCGCTCCGTTGCGATCAAGCCCCGGTCGATCTTCTCGACACCCACCGCCGAATCCGCGAACGAGAATACGATAATCGCAATGATGCTTATTGTGAAAAACCATTGTTTATTCATTAGAAATTCCTCCTGAAAAAAATAAAGGTGAATTCAGGGAGTCTGCCCGAATTCACCTCGACTATACCATACGTATTCCCACTCGGCTATTCTTGCGTGTTTATGGAGCGAGAACTTCAGAAATAACTTGCTTTGCTTCCTCCACATTTTCCTCCAGAACCAGAATGCGGGAGTGTCCGTAATGGCTTTCGGTGATGCCGTCGAAGACGTTGTCGTCGAAGGGCTTGATGACGAATCCAATCCCGGCGTCAGTGAGCGAATCGGACAGAATGCCTTCGTGAATATCATTTTCGGTTGTGATTATGGCGACGAGATTTTCTTTTGTGGGATCCATGGCAATTCCTCCTCAATTCATCCGGCCAAAGTGATGGCCGTACGTCCCTCGGTTCATGCCACTGACAAGTTTGAAGGTATCTCTTGAAACGCGGATCGTTCAATGATGCGTTCTCAAGGGATTCTCCAAACGCCCAAACGAAATAAAGGTCGAACTTCTTACGCTCTATTTTACACTGTTTTTCATGCGAAATACAGGATTTTTTTTCGGATATCACAAATAGATAAGGGTTTTTGTGTCGCTTGCCGACATGAAAACCCTATTGGA
>CAZSIZ010000297.1:0-7802 GCA_964606645.1 uncultured bacterium | reverse complement strand
GGACCAGTAATGGAAGCGTCGAAGCCCATTTGAAATCGATTTGCGAGACTTGATTCGGGTTCCCTTTCCGGTCGGTATCTGTCGTCGATTTCGGCGATCGTGAAGCGGAAAATAACTGGTACTCGATGGGGGTTGTCCAGCGGTAGTATTTCTGCTTTCGGCCGAATCCATAGACGTTTGAATCGTCGTGGACGAGAAGCCGTCCCGCCGGGGCCGATTTTCCGGCTAAATAATATCCGCACCAGCCACTGACGAATGTGCTGCCGTACAGCCAGTAGGTTCGATGCCACCACGTGTCGTCGAGGAAGCCGGTTGGAGAGAAGATATGGGCGAACTCTCGATCCTGTGTCGCGGCGGGTGCGCCTTTATCCGGGTCTTCCGCACGCGGGAAAGCCTTCAGCGGCAGTCGCGTTCCATCCAGGTTGAAAGGTTGCGAGCGCATATAAACCCGATTCCCGTCACTCGATAAAATATCCGGCAAAGCGGTCGGCATGTTCAGCCAACTGATGTAATCCTGAAGGTCTTTTCCCGTTTCTTGAACGCGATCGTCGAGAACTGTTTCCGATAAAACGCCTCCCGTTTTTGGATCGAGTCTCCAAAACCGCAGGCCGCCATCGACAAACATCGACCGCCCCGAAGTTAAATAGAGGGCATCATTCTGGATCAGCACACTGCCGTGAACCGGCCATACCGATTCGATTTGCTCATAAGATATTAAACGTTGATCCAGGGGCGCGGCCAGAAATCGCCAGGCCAGCGCGCCGTCGGACGCGCGAAGGCAATACACCCATCCATCCGCCGATCCGAAAAGCACCCGCCCCTCATGAATCGTCGGCGGCGAATCGACCCGCCCCCCGGCGGTGTACTGCCAGATCGGGTTACCCGTTTCCGCGTCCAGCGCATGAACGGTATGATCCTCCACCGACGCCACAAATAGTTTCCCTTCGGCAACGACGACACTTGTCAATTTTCCACCGATGTCTCGATCCCAAAGCGGTTTGAGATCGCTGGAAACCGTGGCTTTCGTGAAACCGCTCCGCGCCGAATCGTGGCGAAGCGTCGGCCATTCTTTCGATCCCTCGAATTTCGGTTTAGGAATATCGTGATAGGCAGGGCCTTTTTCAAGCCGTTCGGTGTTCGATATCTTCGTCAGGCTTTCCTGGGTTCGCTTGCCTGAAGCCAGCGCGTTGAAATCGGATTGCCTGGATTCGAGATAGCAGGCGCATGGACTCGGCGGTGCGTAGATCAGCCCATTGGCGGGCATGATCCCGTAGAGGCAAGCGCCCCGTACCCAGTGATGGATTTGCCAGTGTTTGGTTTCGGGATCGATGAATTCGGTTCCCGTGCGTGACGTGAGGATATAGCGATCCGTCGCCTTGCCGCGATAACATCGATGATGGAACCAATAGGTATCCACGTCCGGAACGAATTCACGCTTCACCTCTCCATTGCGATAATTCCGGCCACGAAACAGACCCATCACTCGGCCACTCGTCGTCTCGCCTGTCCAGACCAGATCGTTGATGACGAACAGATCTTCAGGTGAGCGGTATCCGGATGGCGGGTGATCCGCTTGCCAGAGCGTCTTCCCGTCTTTCGCCGACAGGGCAGTCATCGTATCGATCCCGCTGGTGTACCACTCACCGCCTTGCATCCCCGCTCTCTCCCCGCCCGAAAAAAGCACCACATCTTTATAGGCGATGAGAATCGGTGCGTAGAATGATTTGATCTGCTCGCTTCGGGGGATCGGGTTGGAGTGCCATGATTCGTCTCCCTTGATCCGGTCCAGGCAAACGACTCGATCTCCATTATGGAAATAGACGTGCTGCCCGTTGACCGCTAAGGTCATCGGTAGAATTTTGCTTTCGACGGTCCACAGTGTTTCACCGGTATTCGCTTGGACGGCTTTGAGTTGGCGGGGTTTTTCATTCCAGAACGGTGCGCCGTATCCCCGGCGAATCTGTTGTAAGCGTTCATATTTTTTTTCGACCGGATTCGGATCGATCAGCGCGAACAGGATCCCGTCGGATAGAACGATCTCTTCCGTGGCGTCAGTCCCTTTGTAAGTGCGGAGCGTCTTACCTGTAACAGCGTCGAGGGCGGTGACGGGTGCGTCGATTGCCAGTGTGACGTAAACCGTATCGTCTTGAGCGATCAGACGGCGGGGCAGCTGGGCGGGGCCGCTTTTAAGCGGCCAGAGATGGGTATGCCATTTATCGATGTTTCGCTTCCATAGAATTTTCCCGTTAAAGGCATCCCGCGCGATGAGTTTCCATTTCGCCGGTAATTCGATCGACGCCGCCGAACCTTCGTCCATAATGTAGACGATTCGGCCCCCCGATGAGACCAGGGCGCTCATGCTGGACATGTGATCGTGATGCCGGGTCCAACGGGGGCTGCCGACCCACTGAAGCCGGCGGGGGGGACCGATCGCCGTGTCGTGGGCGACGGGATTCCCGGAGGCGTCGTGGAGGTAGTGGGTCCATTCATCGATCTCTTCCGGTCGAGGTTTAGTGACCTTGATCCATCTTTGATCCTGTTTGATCGTGGCCACTCCCTCCGGGCACAACACACGCAGCATCTCCTTTCGGGATATCCCTTCCCAATTTTCGGCCACGATGAGGTTCACCAGATTGTCGATATAGGGCAGACGATTTCCATGCAGCCGGTCGATCGATACGCCGCCGTAAAGATTTTGGGAACGAATCTGCTGACGGGCCTGATTCACGTTCCCCGCGTCTCGATCCAGGCCGTGAACGACATAGTGGTCGCTCACTCGCAGAGAGGCCGTTAAGCGGCCGTCGCCACAGCCCAGATGGACGATTACGCCGCCTTGAATGCCGGTTTTCTTGAGGATTTCCTCCGCTGTTTTGTCCGATGCGGAGTCTGCCGCTGTATCGGATACGGCGTAGAAGAAGATGGTTAATATGGCGAATGTAATAAATGGAGAGGGGGGGGATGAGTGTGTTTTCATGGCCGTTACGAACGATCTCCTTTTCAGTTGAATCGGATGGGAGCCTTTGGGTTCGTAACCTACCAAATTAAATGTCGGGTGTTAAGGGTACTCTCGAAGGAGGCGAAGGCCGGTTCCGGGGCTGCGAAGATCCGGCGAAGCGTCGAAGCGGTTTCCCGAACGGCAGCTGCCCGCATTCACGGTCCAGTTGCCGCCACGGCGGATCCGTTTCTTCCCTGTTTTTGGACCTCGGGGATCGGTGGTGTAGCGGGTGGAGTAAGGTTTTTCATGCCAGTCCCGGCACCATTCATACACGTTCCCGCTCATATCGAATAAGCCCCAGGGGTTGGGTTTCTTTAATCCCACGTCATGCGTCTGTTTACCGGAATTGTCTTCATACCAGGCGTAGTCGGCGATCTGGCTGCGGTCCGTGTCTTCACCCCAATAGAACGCCGTTGTCGTTCCCGCGCGGCAGGCATGTTCCCACTCGGCTTCGGTGGGGAGCCGGAAGCGGCCTTGACCCAGTTCGTTCATTTTCTGCGCGAATGTCTGACTGTCTTCCCATGAGACCTCTTCGACGGGCCGGTTGTCGCCGGGGTATTGGGATGGGTTGTTGTCTATGAGGGCGGTCCACTGCTTTTGCGTGACCTCATAGAGACCGAGGTAGTAGGGTTTCGATATCATGACTTCGTGTTGAGGATCTTCGTCGAGATTGCGCTCCAATTCAGTGACAGGCGTTCCCATGATGAACGTGCCCGCCGGAATTTTGACGAATGTCATCGTAACCCCCTCAGCCAGATCGACCGTCAGCCGTTCGTTTTTACGGATCCCCTCGTCGTTCTTTGTACAGCACACGCACAGAATCGCCGCTACCGGAATAAGAGCCAATAGAATATACCGTCTCATTAAAATCGCCTCCTAGGGTTGATGTTTATTCTCCCTGATCATTGTCAGAATCCGGATATCCAGGATGGAAGGATATGCAGGATGCAAATAGAGTCCTTTATCCTGTACATCCTTGAATCCTGGGTATCCTGATTCTGACAAAAAGAGATACCCATCCTATTCAAATGATACTATTGAATGCTTTTCAATTGAATTGTTGTGTGATATGAAGATTGGGGTGTATATCGAGACACCGTTGCGTTTCGACTGAAAAACGGAAATGAATCAGCTGGAATGGGGGATCACTGGAGAGCATCCCAACCGGGGGATGCGCGGATAACCATCCACCAGTATAGAAGTCGAACGAAGAGGGAGGGCGAGGCTCCTGCCGAGCCGAAGTGGAGTCTAACCGGCTCATCAGGAGATTCGCCCTCCCCATCCCATCACCGCCCAACCTTAACAACCAACCGTTGATTTATTTTTGGAGATGTAATCACTGAGGGCTTGTCCTGTCTCCAGTGGATGGTGAGATCGTCCAGGCGGTCGACGTCGCCGAAACCGAAATGGAGTTGCTGGGTGTTCTGGGAGAGGTAGCCTGAACCGGCGTGCGTCATTCGCGTCCAGGTTTGATCCCCGCAACGTGCGACCACCCGAACCCCAATCGTTTCGGAGGAAAATCCCTCCAGTTTGACTTGCAGCCAGTTGCCGCGCGGCGACCGATTTTCGGGCAGCAGCGGCGGGGAATCCATGCAGTTGACGACGATGTCCATGTCTCCGTCACCATCGTAATCGAGCAGCGCCGAACCCCGCCCCGAGCGCGTCATCAATTGGGGAGGGATCGCCTCGGTCGACACGTCCTGATACCGCATACCCGAATGCCGGTAGACTGAAAGGCCCATCCCGTAGGTGCGGCCGGTTTCCAGCGCCTCGACCTGGGGATAGACATGGCCGTTCGCTGTATAGATATCGAGAAAACCGTCGGCGTCGAAGTCGGCGAATCCGCTCCCCCACGTCACCCGCCAGCGCGTCACGCCGAACAAGCCCATCCGTGCGGTCATGTCCTCCAGGATGCCTTCCCCCTGGTTTAGGTAGAGCACATCGGTCTCCTGCTCGTAGGACGTGATCAGCAGATCGAGCCGCCCGTCGTTATTGCAATCCCCCGCGCTGACGCCCATGCTGGCCCCGCCCCGCCCGTCGTCGGAGAAGCCCCCGCCGGACAGATAACTGAGATCCTCGAACGTGCCGTCGCCCCGGTTGCGCAGGAGGTGGTTGAAGGTGGAATCGTTCGTGACATACAGATCGGGAAAGCCGTCGTTCTCCAAATCGAAAAAGGCCGATCCCATCGCCCGGCCCCTTGAAACGTTGATCCCCGCTTTGCTCGACGCGATTGTGAACATCCCCGTCCCGTCGTTTTCGTAAAGCACATCGCGCTGCGCGTCGAACGCCAACGGCCCCATCAGCACCTTCTGCCCGTGATACTCGGCCCGCCTCTTGCCATGTTCATCTGGATTAAACTGAATGTAGTTTCCGAGAAAGAGGTCGAGATCGCCGTCGCCATCCGTATCCGCGAACGAGGCCGACGCGGCGTAACCGTCGTGCCGCAAGCCGCGCGCCGTTGTCTCATCCGAAAACGTCCCGTCGCCGTTATTGCGATAGAAAACGTTGTTCCCATAATTTCCGACGAACAGATCGAGCCAGCCGTCGTTGTCGATATCACCGAACAGGGCGCACATACCGAATCCCATGTCCCCCACGCCCGCCGCATCCGTGACGTTTGTAAAAACGCCGTTATCGTTACGGAAGAGCGCGTTGCGGCAGGCGGAATCGGGCCGGTCGTAGCGCGGGCGGCCGTTGACGAAATAGAGGTCGTCGTCCCCGTCGTTGTCGTAGTCGCCCACCGCGACGCCCGAACCCATCGCGTCGATGATCCACGGTTTGGCCGGATCGCCCAGCCGGTGGCAGAACGAGGAGAGACCGGATTCGGCGGTTCGGTCGACAAAATGAATTTGGGCTGTGGGATTCTTTAGAGCAGTGAAAAGGAAAAAGATCAAGAACGAGACAACACGAAAGGTATGCATCAGTTTATTCCAAGAGAAAGCGCGACTTAAGAACTGCCTTCACCCTAACCCGGCAGAGTCGAAACCAAAGTGGGATTTCGGATAAATGGATCGACTTAATTGTCTGTATCGGGATGTCCAAGATTATCAGGATACTCAGGATTTTAAAACTTTTATCCTGTCCATCCTGACCATCCCGATTCAGACAAAAAGTGAAACCTGCACGATTAAGTAACTAAATTTATGTCCGTTTTACGTTCAATTTTACTGATAATCGACTAACCCTCTCCCAGAGGGAGAGGAGACTAAAAAGAAGGAGCCGTATACGAACCGGCTCCTCCCGATAGATTCACTCATTGCTGTCATTACGTGGTCGAGCCGACTTCATCCCAGGTGATGATACCCGGCCCATAGAGATTCTGGTCGCGGCGGTACATCGCTTTTTCCGCCATGAGGGTCATCAGCGTGGCAATTCGTGCCGTTTCAACGTTGCTGGTCGGGGTTTTGCCCGATTTGCAGCACTGGGCGAATTCGATCAGTTCGCCGCGTACGGAATCGTCGCTCCAGCTGGGATCTTTATCCGAAACCTGCCGGGGTTCCTGACCGCGCACGTAAATCGTTCCCTTCAGTAGATCGATCCCCCCGTTTTTCCCGAAAACCCAGGATTTTTCGCCCGTGAAGGCTTCCGGAACGCCGTGGAGATGGGTGTAGGAGAGAATCGCTCCATCGGGAAAATGCCAGGCCACCGTACTGAGGTTTTCGGCTTGATGGCGATGAGGTTTTTTATAATCGACCGAGATCGCGCCGATGGCGGTGCAATGGGTGGGGGCGATGTTGCCCATGACCCAGCTCATCAGGTCCATGTGATGACAGGCCTGCTCGTTCAGTCTACCACCTGAGATATCGACATTAGCGACCCAGCCGCCGATGTGACCGGTTCCGGCCCAGTGCCATTGGCCCTGCATGAAGACCACGTCACCGATCAGCCCGTCGCGGATCGCTTTGATTCCCGCCCGGTAGCCCACATCCGACCGGCGCTGGAAGGCGACTTGATAGATGCCAGTGGCTTTGCGGGCGGCGCGGGTAACGGCGTCTACGTTCGCGACGTTGGCGTCCATGCACTTTTCGCTCAAACAGTTCAACCCGGTTGCCAGAACGGGGACCACGACCTTGGCGTGGTTGCCGACTTCGGTGGCGACTACGATGCCGTCCAGTTTTTCCTTATCCATCATTTTGCGGAAATCGGTATAGGTTTTGATCGTTCGGTTTTCTTCTTCCTTGACATACTCGGCGACTTTTTCCGCGCGGTTGATCTTTAAGTCGCAGGAAGCGACGATCTGAATCTCTTTGCAGGTCAACGCCCGGCGCGCAAGATACGAACCCCGGCCCCCACAGCCGATCCAGGCCAGTCTCACTTTATCGTTCGCGCCGAGAACCCGCGTCGACGCGCCGACTGTCAGGGCCGACGCGCCGGCGACCGTACTCTGCATGAAATGACGGCGTGATACATTGTTTTCTGTCATTGTTTTTATCCCTTCTCACGTTCTATAGATTTGGCTTGGGCCAATTTCGTTTTAATCATTACTCCGCATTATTTCAAGAAAGGCGGTTTATCTCAAGCGGTTGAAACATGGCTTGATAAAAAAAATATTATCGACTCTTATCCTGGCCCGACGCAGATGGAACCCATAAGGGATTCGTATTATCGATAAGTTATTGTTTGCCGGTCTCTTCCATCCCCAGTTTGGCTTTGATCCTGGCGATCGTTGTCATTCAGGGGGATGAGGGCTTCAAGCCGGTTTGGGGCGAAGCGGGAAGCGGCGAATCCTCCATCGGGGCGTTTTCGTTATTGTCCAGACCTCACTAATTGAAACCAATCATCCATCAAAAATCCCTAAGTTTCTAGG